>JANYBG010000209.1 GCA_025360865.1 Pseudomonadota bacterium
CTTGCCGCTTCGATCCTCCAAGCTCGCGCGCTTCTTCCACGCGTAGTAGACGCTCCTCGGGATCCCCAGGGTGGCGAGCGTCCGATACACTCGCCACCCTGATCGCTTCTTCGTTTGTTCGACAATCCGCATCCCCGCCGCCTTGGTGTCCGCCGGTACTCGGGAAAAATCTTCCAACCTCAGATCTTTTTTTTAAGCTCCAGGTTCTCCGCTGTGATCTCCGCGATCACTGCCCGCATCCGCTCGATCTCCGCCTTGTGCCGAACCTCTGCATCGTCCTTGCCCGGCGTCCGATGCGCATCACGCTTCAGCGCCACCGCCGACCCGCCCTGGGCCACCGCTCGCCACCGGTAGAACACCGAGGCGGCCAGGCCGTGCCGCCGGCACACCTCGCTGATCGTCACTCCGGGCTGTTCCGCCTCGCGCAAAATCTCAATCTTCTGCTCAGCCGTAAACCGCCGATGCTCGCCCTTGCTCATAAACTTCGCTCCGTCTGCAGGTCACCCGCAGCCGTTCGAAGTCTCTCATCTCCGCGTTAACATTTTGTCCGGAAGTCGCTGAAGCTACACAGCTCGCAGCCCTGCACTACCGGGATCATCGACGACGCTGCGCGAGTTGCCCCGGCCGGACTCAGCGGCCGATGGTGAGCGCGGGCACACCGCCAGTACCTTCCAAAAAGGCCGCTGTCGCGCACTTCCCGCTGGGCCGGTTCGTGCGCTACTTGGGGATCGCCACAACGCCGGTGGCTGCCGGATAACGAGTACCATGCTTGCGGCCGCGCAGCGCGTAAAACCGCGTTGCTTTGTCGAGCATCATTGGTGCGCTGTAGGATTGACCGCGGGTAACTGCACATGGGTATCAGAGGCTGGCTTCTTCTCGCGATTGGCTGTTTCTTGGGTGCCGGCGCCGGCTTTGCGGGGCAGCCCGACATCGTGTCCGACCGCAGTGCGAAAGATCCACCCGTTGCATTGATTACCGGATCAGACCGTGGAATCAGACGTTGTGGCGACGTGTCGCGACCCGATACACGCGGAGGCTTTGAATACCTTCGCCAGATCACACTCGCTTGTAAACGTCGAACGACTGGATGTTACGGACAACGCGGCAATTGATGAGCTCGCGAACAAATATCGCGCGCAGCCAATCGATGCGCTAATCAACAACGCAGGAATCACCGGTGACTTAGACGCTCAGCAACTGACGTCGCTCGACTTTGATCCCTTTCAGAACGTCATGCGAGTGAACGCTTATGCTCCTCTCCGTGTGGCGCGCGCTTTTCTCGATCACGTGACGGCCAGCCGGCAGAAAAAGATAATTGCCATCTCAAGTGGATCCGGTTCGCTCTGGCAGGCACCACAGCTGCGGAGTTTGTATTATTACAATATGAGCAAATCCGCTCTGAACATGGGGATGCGTTTACTTCAAAACGACGTCCGAGCCCGAGGAGTCATGGTCGGGATCGTAACGCCCGGTCCCGTTGATACGGACATGCAACGACAAATCCGGGCAGCGGCAGTCAAGGCGGGCAAACCGCTGACGACGCCCGTACTCTCCGCTGCCGACAGTGCTTGCGCGTTAGCTGATTACATTGAACGCCTCGGTCCCGACAAAGCGGGTCGCTTCTACAGCTATTCAGGGCAAGAGACGCCGTGGTAACAAAGTCAAGACCGAGCGTCGGCAAGCGCGCGCGAAGAAGGTCGGGATGCAATCGGTTACCGGAGAGTCGCCTACTGCAGCTCATGCACGCATCCGAAAGTCCTGAAATGAGTCTTCGGCGTTCAGCCTTCTGATGTCGCGACCGGGAGTACCGGAAACCGCACAGTCTCAGCCAAGCTGCACCATGGTCTGGGCTGATGCTCTCGACGCTTGTGCGTCAGACGCGCATTCTTGCCCGGTTGTTCTGCCCTGTCGGGTAGGAAGGCAAGCTCTCGTAGCACCAACTCTCCAACTCAAGGGGGGCGACGTCGCGCGGGAATCTCCCCGCGAACTAGCCATCAATTTGGTACCTAATTGAACTTGCTAACATCACGGCGGCACCCCAGCATCGGTTAAGCTCGCGTGGCCATGACGATGAAGACCTTAAGCCTCTTCGGCGGACTACGAAAAATGCGGGAGTTTGAAAGGCTCCAATTGCCCTTTATCAGCTCTCTGATTGATTTCGACATCATCATTGAAATTGGCGAGGCTCAAGAACAAAAGAAGTTGTTCACGCCTAAACAACTCTTTCTCCTGAAGCTAGGATCAATCTCCACCGTACGGCGCCGGTTGGCGAGACTGACGCAGACTGGAATCGTGGCGCGGCGAACCAACACGAAAGACCAGCGCTCAGATGTGTTGACGGTCGCCCCCGCTACAATGAAGCAGTTGGAAAGATACTCGGTCCTGCTTTGCGGTCTGCTAACAGCGCCTTAACTCTCCTACTTGGGAAGTCATTGAATGTGCCGCCGAGTCCCATAGAACTCTCCAAGCCTTTTGAGTCTTACGTTTCCGTGGAAGCGCTGCCCAAAGCAGGCGACGCGCGGAGGTTTGTGCTGCACCTTCAGTTCTTGGTGCAAGGATCCACGACAACAAGAGAGATGACTTGGCCTTGGATTTACGCAGCGACTCGGAAAGCCGACGATAGACGTAAATTCGTGGACGACTTGCAGACTCAGTGTATGCGCGAGATGGCGCTATTTCGGAAGCATGTGGAATACGAGCTGGCCTGCCA
Source organism: Pseudomonadota bacterium (assembly GCA_025360865.1). Lineage (GTDB taxonomy): Bacteria > Pseudomonadota > Gammaproteobacteria > Steroidobacterales > Steroidobacteraceae > 13-2-20CM-66-19. The sequence goes on from JANYBG010000209.1 coordinate 2,711, forward strand.
GAAATGCCGGCTGCACGAAATCAAGGGCGCGCTGGTTTGGGCTGAATCTAGGATCGCACCCGCAGACGTTGAAGGTTAGCCGTACCTGAAGGCGCATCTAACCTGGCGCATGGGCTCTGCGAACCGACGCTCCACCCGGTCGTGCTCACTGACGGAATAGGGAATTTAGTCCCGTCCACAAAAGACATCTGTCAGCCAGACGCTGTGTTTCACGAAATGCTCGGCGGCTTCGTGCCGGCCCCACTACAGATCTACGGAGCAGGACAACAGCGGCGAGCGCAATGTTTTATATCATTTTGTATAAATAATATGCATCAGCCCGGCGCTGGGGTCGGGATCTTACCTAAGGCGCCTGGAACAGTGGGCATACGCGGCTCCGGGAGCACGAAAGATCGAACGGTGGATGGCGTATATGCCGATCTCGTTCGATAGAGAATCGCACGGCCGGTACATTCCGGGGGCAACTATGTACGCGCGTCAACCGACTTGAACACATAGCATGGAGATCGAGCCGCCATCGAAGCCTGAGACTGGAAACGCCAGGGCGTCGCCGGATCCATGGGTTCCGAGCACGTACAGGAGCGGAAGAAAATGCTCCGGCGTCGGGATGGACAGCTGCGCGTCGTGGCCCAGATGCTCATAGTCAATGAGCCGTGAGTAGTCGCCGGAGAGCATGGACTGTTTCGCGAATCGTTCAAATCGCTCCGCCCAATCGTAGGGATCGGGCACATGCCTCCCCCACCCGTAGGCGTGAAGATTGTGAACGATATTGCCGCTGCCTATCACGAGGACGCCTTCGTTTCGAAGAGGCGCCAGTTTGCGGCCCAACGCAAAATGGAATGACGGGGGTTGAGCTTCGTTGATGCTGAGCTGGACGACCGGGACATCCGCGGCAGGGTACGCGTGCCGCAATACTGACCAGGTCCCATGGTCAAGTCCCCACTCGCCGTCGCATTCCACCTTGCAAGGTTCCAGTAGGCTCCGCACGCGCCGGGCGAGCCAGTCATCACCGGGCGCTGGGTATTCGACCGCGAACAGGTCCGCCGGGAATCCGCCGAAATCGTGGATCGTGCGAGGTGCACCTGCAATCGTGACGGCGGTAGCAGGCCCGTACCAATGTGCGGATACGGCTAGGATCGCACGCGGCCTCCGTGTAGAGGCGGCCATGCGGCGCCAGCCGTCGGTAAATTTGTTCTGCGTCAAGGCATTCATTGGATTGCCATGGCCAAAGAACATCGACGGCATTGTGAGGCTCAAGGGGAAAATCTCCGAAAACCATTCTTTGGACAGCCGCGTCGAGACCTCGGGGGTGGACCCTGCACAACACTCGGCAAGGCGCTGCAATGTCCCTACGCTACTCGCTCTAGGAGACGCCGCGAATGGGCGGTATGCCTAGCTCCGCTACCGAGCCCCGGAGGGGGGCATGAGCGATTTGTCACGTCGCAGCAGCCCAAGGGACCCTTGCCACGGTAACGCTCAAGCCGGTTCAATCACCATTCGTGCCCCCTATTGACCGCTTACTTTGGGCGCATTGGGGTGGCAACGGGCGCGCGAGGCGGTTGAACGTTGGTGTGCGCTGCGAGACAAGTTGCCGTAGTTGCACCACCCTCCTCCGATAAAAGGATCGGTACCCTGGGAGGTCCACCGAACACTTCCGTGCCATCAGCCTCGCCAGAGTTCCGCTCGAGTGGCCTCGTTACTCGCTGGCTGCGTGACCTGCCGCAGCTTCTTGACGGATATATTGGCCGTCCCGAATGACGTATGGTCAGCGGCCGCGGCGGCAATGATAATCAATGCGCGTTCGCGAGGAACGGCGCCTACCGGTGTATACACGAGCTTCGCGTTAAGTTGAGCGGACTGGCCCAGGAAATGCTGCATCCAAAGTCTGAAGGTCTCTTGCCGTGAGCGCTATAGAAAGCCCTGCGGCGTTTTCCTTGGCGTGCGCTGGAGAGCCAGATTCTGGTATCGCAACAACGTTCCCATCGCGAATCACCCAGGCCAGTGCGACGGCGGCGGCCGAACAACCGTGCTCGCCGCCAACCTGCGCTAGCGTGCGATCAGAGACCACGAGATTCTTGTCTCCCCCAAGAGGGGAATAAGCCATGACCGGCATGTTGTGCTGCCTGCACCACGGCAAGAGATCATGCTCGATGCGTCGATTGTTGAGGCTGTACGCTACCTGATTCGTTGCGCAGCGATGGCCGTCCGGAACACGCCAAAGATCCTCCATTTGACCGACGTTGAAATTGGATACCCCCCAAGCGCGAATCTTCCGCGCCGTCCTCAGCTGCTCGAACGCCGACACCACGCCAGGGAATTGGGCGCTCGAAACCGGCCAATGCAGCAGATAAAGATCCAGGTAGTCGGTGCGAAGGCGAGCAAGACTGGCGGCGCAGGCATGTGCAATGCCCTGGCCAGCGACTTCATTTCCCTCCACCTTCGAGACCAAGAAAATGCGGTCGCGCCGCTCCGCAAGCACATGACTTAGGAGTTCCTCGGAGCGGCCGTTGCCGTAATTACCCGATGTATCGAGCAGCGTCATACCGCCTGACATGCCCGTGCGCAGTGCCTCCTCCTCGACAGCGGGCGAATGCCGGCCCTGACCGAGATGCCAGCAACCTTGGCCCAGCGCCGGAACTGTAGTGCCGTCGGGAAGTTTCACGGTGCGCCCTGCCGGCTTCAATGCCGAGTCAGTTTCGGAAACCTCCGCACTCGCATGCACCGCAACCATCGCACTCGCAGCGGAAAGCGACAAGCCGAAGGCAGTGCAACCTCCGGTAAATTGACGTCGGTTAAGCAAGCCCCTGTCCATCGTGCCCTCTCCTTCCGGCTGGATAATTCTGGCGCCCTAACTATGTTATCCCTGTCACTCCTGCAGCTCCTCCCTATCCGAACATTTCGCAGCTGCGCCGTACCTAGGCCTGTAGCGTCGCTTTAAGGAGGGGCTCGACTGGGTGCTAATCCACCGTGGTATAGGGGCTACGATGTCGCTGCGGCAGGCCGCGCACGGTCGGACTGGGTTCGAGGCCCGGCGAGAACAGGCACTGACACATCAGGCCGGAGCAAAACGACCTTACCCTCGCGGGATCGGGCTTTAGCTTGCTCCACGCGTAGTCCGTGCTTTCAATCGGGGGCTGGGCTCTTCTGGTGGCCAACGCGTGCGAGTCACTGTGGCTCCTCCGCCCAAATGAACCAACTGTCTGCGTTTGGCCTTGGCATTCAAGTTCATAGGACGATCACCGCCCAGCGGCCGACTGATGGCACGCCGCTTGGGATGACGCGCGTATTGAGTTCGTCAGTTCACTGCTATTAACCGACTTCGGCGCTGTGAGGTGGTGTTGGTGCCCGCATCATGGTCCTTCGCAGCGTGTTCTTAAGCCACTCGCAGAGAACAGTCATTAGCGCCACAACCGTCACCACCGCGGCACCGACGAACGTGATGCCAACCAACGAGGTCCGGTGGAACGGGTTTAGCGCCGCGAAAAGGCACAGAGCCGGGTAATGCATCGCGTACATCGGGAACGTCGTCGAGCCGAGCCAACGAGTTGCGCGCTCGAGCGGCCGAGGCAGGCGCTGAACGTTGGTCAAAAGCCGTTGTGCACTGATCATCTGCACGGCGAACGCGAGCGCCGTCACGTAGTCGGGCAGCAGGTTGCGGTTATAGGGTCCGTGACCCCACGGGAAGTTCACACCGAAGTTGTTCGTCGATGCGAAATGTGCGAGCCGGGGAAACGCGACAATTGCCACCGACGATATGACCAGCAACGCGGCTGGAACCGGCAGTCGGTCAGCCAACCAGTTGCGAGCGCCGTATACCCAAAAGCCCAGAAGCCATAGCGGCAGCAAGGCGATAATCGTGCGGCCGGCCATCCCAAGCAGCACGAGTGCGATCGGCACCGCATATCGGCGCGGGGCGAACAACATAACACCGGCCAGAACGTAGTACGTCGCCTCGAAGCTCAAGGACCAGAATGGCGCATTTGTCCCAGGTACTAGGCCGTTTAGGTGACCCGCCTGGAATTCGTTCACGAAGAACAGCGATGACAAGTAGCCCTGCCAGCTGGCCGGCGTCCACAGCACGCTGCGAATCTCGTAGAACTCCGGGTACAGCCGCTGGCCAAGGCTATCGAACGCGTAGGTGAGGACGAGCGCGGGAAGCACGACCGAGTAGAGGCGGGAAATCCGACTCACCGCATAGGCGGCCCCGGTGTGCTCCCGCGTTGATACCACGTAGGCGATCACATACCCCGACAGAACGAAGAATACGACTACGGCCGTGTCGCCATAGCCACCGAAGAGCGTGAGCAGCGGATGCGTGCCGGCGGGCGTGTCGCTCGAGAATGGGTACGAGAATAGGTGATTGGCGAACACCGCGAGCGCGGCGGAACATCGCACAAGATCGAGGTATAAGGAGTAGGCGGGTGTCAGCTTATCCTTCGCCGTGCCCCTGGAATTCACTAACACCCCGGCACTCCGTGTAGAGCATGTGAACCTTTCGGCACGCGTCATGGGCTTGCTAAGATTACGCGGGTCGTTATCCGCCTGCAACGAGACTGAACCGACTGTCTCTGCCGCGTTTTCAAGCGGCGGGCCTCACAGCTTGGTCCGTAGACGCTGCGCACTTGGCATCCGGCGAGTCCCGGGCACGGGCGTCGACACCCTGCGCGTTAAGCGCGTCTGCGGTTAGCGCGGGGGATGGGGAGCTTGCGCGATCGCCACGGTCTGTCTGTATGGAGCGACCGACAGCAACCTGACTCGCGCACCCTCCGCGAGCGATCCGGTGGAGATCGCGGCAACCAAGAACGGGGGGGGATCGGTGTGATATCGGAATGGCTCCCGTTCCGCCGATCTCCGACTGCCAGTCGATGGCGCCCTCCACAATCACGTTGCGATAGTACGCGTCTTGTGGATCGCAACTATATTCCATGCCGCGCGTCGTCCGCCCAGCTGCTTGGTCTTGGCTCCGGCCTCGGCTACGGCTTCCTTCAACACCGCAATGATCTGCCCTTCTGTAAATGCCTCCGACTTCCTTGTCCGCTCCGATGAGCAGACTCTACTCCCGCTTAAGGCCTAAACTCAGGCTTCACGGCGAGATGACTTGGGCAGTAACCGTTCCGATGCTTCATATGGAAGTAACCTTGCGCCTGGGCGCGTTCCTTGGGCTTCTCGGGGCACTTGCGCTCGCGGAACGCAGCTGGCCGCGTCACCACGCAGCTCCCGAGCGTGCGCGACGCTGGCCGGTTAACCTCGGTCTGGCTGTCACCAACACACTGACGTTGCGCCTATTACTGCCATGGCTTGCTGTTGATGCAGCCGTGTATGCGCGAACTCACGGAATTGGCCTGCTCCACTGGTCAACGTTGACGATAACGGAGAGCTGGTTCGTGACCGTCGTAGCACTCGACCTTCTGATCTATTGGCAGCACCGGCTGCTGCACATAAACGGGCTTCTGTGGCGCTTGCATCGTGTACATCACAGCGATACCGCGCTCGACGCTACGTCGGCTTTGCGGTTCCACCCGCTCGAAATCCTGCTGTCAATGGGCATCAAGATTCCCGCGGTTTTGGTATTGGGAGCGCCGCCGGGGGCTGTGCTGCTATTCGAGATTCTGCTGAACGGTTTCGCACTTTTCGCCCACGCTAATCTGGGGCTGCCGTCACGCTTTGAACACTTGCTGCGCTACGCAGTGGTGACGCCGGAGATGCATCGGATCCACCACTCCGTGCTGCGCGAGGAACACGACAGCAACTATGGTTTCCAGCTATCAATCTGGGATCGGCTATTCGGTAGCTACCGCCACGCCACACGCGACGCGCCGGAATCCTTCCCGCTCGGTCTGTCCACGTTCCGGATGGCCCACGAACAAACTCTGTCAGCGCTGCTTATACAGCCCCTTCGCTCAGCGGATTAACTCCCAGCCACACCACGGCGCACGCATTGGTCGCGAGCTCTTGTGAACGCATACTACCGCGCCCCTCGCTTGCGGGCGCATACTGCTCGCCGATGCTGGGCCACTTTTCGCAGGCTGGGCCACCGCCTTGAGTATTGTGTTGACGCGAATGCCAAAACATTCGACCCTGCTGAGACTAGGTGTGGCGGCGGCCATCAGCGGCCTGATCGCCGCTTTCTTCGCTCTCGGCCTGCAGCACTATCTGACGCTGGATGCGCTCAAGGCGCGCCAGCATCTGCTAGACGCATATCGTGCCGCGCACCCGCTGTTGCTGGCAGGTGGCTTCCTCGCGGTGTATGTGATCGTGACAGCGCTTTCGCTTCCCGGCGCGCTGCCGCTAACGCTGGTCGCCGGCGCGATTTTCGGCTTGTTCCAGGGCACCGTGCTGGTATCGTTCGCCTCAACGATCGGCGCGACATTGGCGTTCCTGTCCAGCCGCCTAATGTTTCGTGCGTCGGTCGAGCGCCGATTCGGCGGGCGACTGAAGACGATCAATACCGGCATCGACCAAGAGCGCGGCTTTTACCTTTTCGCCTTGCGGCTTGTGCCAGCATTTCCATTCGTGGCGATCAATCTGCTCATGGGATTGTCCTCGCTTTCCGTCCTTACGTTCTACTGGGTCAGCCAACTCGGTATGCTCGCGGGCACGCTCGTATACGTGAATGCCGGTACTCAACTGGCACAATTGCAATCTCTCTCTGGTGTTCTTTCACCGACGCTGTTTGGTTCGTTCGTCCTGCTCGGGCTGTTCCCCCTGATCGCGCGGTGGATCATGGCGCGGGTGAAAGCGCAGCGTGTATACAAAAGATGGAAAAGGCCAAGACGTTATGATCGGAACCTAGTGGTGATAGGCGCGGGCTCCGCCGGCCTCGTCAGCGCCTACATCGCGGCGACCGTGCGTGCGAAGGTGACCCTGGTCGAACAGAGAGAGATGGGTGGCGACTGTTTGAATCACGGCTGCGTGCCCTCAAAAGCGCTGATTCGCAGTGCGCGACTGCTCGCCGACGCGCGTCGCGGGCGCGATTTCGGCTTCGAAGACACCGCACTCGTGTTCCAGTTCTCCGATGTGATGCAGCGTATCCGGCGTGTGATCGGCCAAGTCGCTCCGCACGATTCCGAAGAGCGTTACCGCGGTCTTGCCGTGGATGTGCGCCGCGGGCACGCGACGATCACCACACCGTGGACGGTTGAAGTGAACGGCGAGGCGATTGCCACGCGCTCCATCGTGATCGCCGCCGGCTCCGAACCGTTGGTGCCGCCGATCGAAGGGCTCGATCAGATGGAGTATCTGACGTCGGAAAACATCTGGAACCTTCAAGAACTACCGCGGCGTTTAATCGTGCTCGGCGGCGGCCCGATCGGTTGCGAGCTGGCGCAAGCGTTCGCGCGTTTCGGCTCCGAAGTCACTCAGGTCGAGCTGGTTGAACGATTACTGGTACGCGAAGACGATGATGTTTCGCGCTTCGTCCGTGGGCGACTAGAAGCTGACGGCGTACGCGTACTGACCGCTCACAAGGCCACGGCGGTGGAGCGCGACGGCGAAAGCAAGTATCTAATGTGCGTACACGACGACAAACAAGTGCGGCTCCCGTTCGATGCGCTCGTAGTCGCCGTCGGACGTAAGCCGCGCACCGCGGGATACGGGCTCGAGGAACTCGGCATACCCTTGACGAAAGCCAAGACGATCGAGACTGACGACTATCTGCAAACGCTGTACCCGAACATTTACGCGTGCGGCGACGTCGCTGGCCCTTATCAATTTACACACACGGCCGCGCACCAGGCGTGGTACGCCGTAGTCAATGCGCTTTTCGGGCGATTCAGAAGGTTCCGAGTCGATTACTCGGTAATTCCCGCCGTGACGTTCACCGATCCGGAAGTCGCGCGTGTCGGGCTGAATGAACGCGAGGCTAAAGAGCAGAATGTAACGTATGAAGTCACGCGTTACGGAATCGATGACCTGGATCGCGCGATTACCGAGGACGCCGCGCTCGGATTCGTCAAGATCCTAACGCCACCGGGCGAAGATCGCCTCCTCGGCGCGACGATCGTCGGCGAACACGCCGGCGATCTGCTCGCCGAATTCGTCTTGGCCATGCGTCACAAGATCGGCCTGAACAAGATCCTCGGTACGATACACGCGTACCCGACATGGGCCGAGGCGAACAAAAATGCGGCCGGTGTCTGGAAGAAAGCGCACGCGCCGCGCCGAGCATTGCGCTGGCTGGAGCGCTACTATCGTTGGCAACGTCGTTAGCGAAGTTCGAAGAGTGTCCACATGAACGCAGTCTCTCAAACGAGCATTCCTGATTTCGGCGAATCGCTGCGTGCTAACGGTCTGAGCCTTGGCCGCCTACCTCTGGAAATTCTCCAGATCAATGTCGGCAAGCGCTGCAACCAGGCTTGTCACCATTGCCACGTCGATGCGGGACCGAAGCGGATTGAGATGATGAATGCGCGCACGACGGCGCGGGTGATCGAACTTATGCGGGAGTCACCGCACGTGCGTATCGTCGACATCACAGGCGGCGCGCCAGAACTGAATCCTCATTTTCGCGAACTGGTGCTGGCGGCCTACGCCTTGGGCAAACAAATCATCGATCGTTGTAACTTGACGGTGCTGCTGGAGCCCGGACAGGAGGACACCGCGCAATTTCTCGCGATACACGGCGTGGGCGTTGTCGCCTCACTGCCGTGCTACTCCAAAGCCAACGTAGAGAAGCAGCGCGGGCTTAACGTATTCGGCCCTAGCATCGCGGCGCTGCAAAAGCTCAACGCTCTGGGGTACGGGCGGGCAGATTCCGGCCTGGAACTCAACCTGGTCTATAATCCGGGCGGCGCGTTTTTGCCGCCGCCGCAGGCTGCGCTAGAAGCGGACTACCGGCGGGAACTCGGGCGGCGGTTCGGCATCGTCTTCAATCAGCTGTACACAATCACAAACATGCCGATCAGCCGCTTTCTGCATGCGCTAGAACGCGACGGTGAATTCGGGGTCTACATGCAGAAATTGTTGGATGCATTCAACCCGCAAGCGGCGCTTGGCGTGATGTGCCGCAATCTCGTTTCAGTGAGCTGGGACGGCCAGCTTTACGACTGCGATTTCAACCAGATGCTGGAATTACCGCTCGGGGATCGCCCCCGCACAATCTGGGAGATCGCGCATCTTGGCGATCTCGAAAGAGAACCGATCGCATTCGCATCGCACTGTTATGGATGCACGGCCGGCCCCGGTAGCTCCTGCGGGGGCGCGTTGACGTGACTACACACGAAGTGGGTTTCGCGGAGTCCGTACTGCCGCGCCTCACAAGTGCCGGGGCGTGCTCACGCGCTATGGAGCAGCAATGTATACTCTCCGTCATCGTGCCGGTCGCGCGCGATGAAACGCACTGGCGGGCGCTGCTCGATGACCTTGCCAACTTGCCGGCAGCGAGCGAAGTGATTTTGGTTCGCGCAGGCCCCGACGAACTTTCATTGCCCGGGAAGTCGTCCTGGCCTGCGGGCAACCTCGTAGCGCAGATCGAGAGCGCGCCCGGTCGCGCTCGACAAATGAATGTCGGCGCGCGTCACGCACGCGGGCGATGGTTATGGTTCCTGCACGCCGATACGCGCCTGCCACTACCCGCGCTGGTCGCGCTCAACGCATTTCTGGCCTGCGGCCATGAAGCGCTCGGCTGGTTCGATCTGCGGTTTCGCGATGATGGTCCCGCGTTGACGTGCCTCAACGCCCGCGCCGCACGATGGCGTTCGCGCTGGCTTGGATTGCCCTTCGGCGATCAAGGTTTCGTCATTCCCGCGCGCGCATTCGCGCAGCTTGGCAGTTACGATGAAACAGTGCGCTATGGCGAAGATCATCTCCTCGTTTGGGCCGCGCACGCCAAACGCTTGCCGGTGCATCGAATCGGCGCGACGATACTCACCAGCGCACGCAAATATGCCGCGCGAGGCTGGATGCGCACGACGCTGCGGCACTTGACGCTGACCTTGCACCAAGCGCTACCCGCGTGGTGGCGTATGCGCCGGAGATTGCGCCACTGAAGGACGCTCTCGCCATCTTTGTCAAAACACCGGGCTTCTCGCCGATTAAGACGCGGTTAGCGCACGGCATCGGCGTCGCGGCGGCAGCTGAGTTCTATGCCCTCGCGATCACGGCGATAGCAGCCGTCGTGCGCGACGCGATTGCGGGAGGCATTGACGTGACGCCTTACTGGGCCGTCGCCGAATACGCCGCTCTTACCCACTCAGGTTGGCGCGAATTCCAGACAGTCTGGCAAGGACACGGCGAACTCGGCGATCGCCTCGAACACGTGCACCGCGAATTGCGAGCCCAACACGAGGGGGTGCTGTTGATCGGTGCCGACTCGCCCCAAATCAGCAGCGCCCACCTCGCCGCGGCGCTAGCCGCTGTGCACGACCCGGCTGCCCGGTTCGCAATGGGTCGCGCGCGCGATGGCGGATTTTGGCTGTTGGGTTCGCGCGCCGAGATTCCTCGGCACGTATGGCAATCGGTGCGCTACTCTGATTCGAATACGGCAAGCGAATTGCATCGCGTTCTTGGAACGCTCGGAAACATCGTCTACTTACCGCAATTGACGGACGTCGACTCGGCAAACGATTTACCGTCTCTACGAGCCGAACTCGCGGCATTGACCGCGACAGTGCCGGAACAACTCGCAGTAAGCCAATGGGTTATTTCGCGTTTGAGCGACCAGCGCAACTAGTGAGCCTGAGTTGAAATTGTGGTTAAGCCGGCAGGAGCCACCCAGTGCTAACTACCCAAGGTATCGGATGCCTTCAGAAGCTGCGTGACCCCCGACTCTTGGTTCCATAAAGCGAAGAACCCGCCGGCCTAGGCCATTCGCCATCCATGGCGTTGCGCAACTACTGCCGTACCGAAGTCGACTTGAGCGGATCGGCGCTAACCGTGACCAGCGATGTACGGCGTATTATCGCTATCAGCCTTGCCCTTCGACTGATGGCGAGTCTGCGCCCAATGCTGCACTGCAAACACCACTGAAATCAGAACAAAGTTCCTTATCGACTGAACTCCGGTTGGTGCCATCTGCACTATGGATAGCATCCTAAGGCGGTAGTTTCGCCGGCCTCCCCTGCCCACTTTCTTTTTGAGTCGGGATGCAGATGAACCGATTAACGGCAATGGGCTGGGGTACGGACAATCGCCCTGGCGGTCGCACACCGAGGCTTAACCCGCGCACAGTCCCCGACTGTGTCCAAATCGTCGCCGACCGACGAAGTTATAGCCCATCGCTCGGCTGGACAAGAGCTGTACCCCGTAGCATCGTGGGTGCCTCTCATTGCGACTGTCGAATCGGAGACAAGCATGCGCTCACCCGTCATCCCTGCTGTCCTAGCTTTTGCCGTGTTCACTCTCGCGGGGAATCCGTCCCTGGCTGCCCCCGCGAAGGCAGATGCCGCCGCCATCACCGCCTCGATCGCAAGCCCTGAACGCCCACAGGCCGATCACGAGCGCGATGCCTGGGCGAAACCGCAAACCCTACTCACCTTTCTCGGTGCGCGACCGGGAATGCGGGTCATAGACTACCTCGCAGGCGATGGCTATTACAGCGAATTGCTTGCGCGGATTGTCGGGCCGAAGGGCAGGGTCATCGTTTATAACAACGGCGGCTATGCGAGCTACGTGGGGCAGGAGCTCGCAAAGCGCTTCGACGGCAACCGCGTGCCGAACACACTATTGAAAGTCGGCGAAATTAGCGACTTAAAACTGCCTGCACATTCACTGGACGCTGCGTTGTTCGTCATGTCGTACCATGACGTTTATTACGCGCCAGAAAACGCGAGCGGCCCGATGGGTGATGCCGCGCAGATGGTCGGCGCGTTGTTCGCCGCGATGAAGCCCGAAGGCGTCGTAGTGGTGCAGGATCACATCGCAACGGGCGGCAGCGATCCCGGTGACTCGGTGAAGAAGATGCATCGCATCGATCCTGAGGCGGTGAAACGCACATTCGAGCGGGCTGGATTCAAGCTGGATGCTCAGGACGATACGTTCAGGAACTCGGAGGACAATCACAGCAAACTGGTGTTCGATCCGTCGATTCGGCACAAGACCGATCAGTTCCTGTATCGATTCCGCAAGCCGAAGTGAGTATGCGGCCGGATTTTTAATATCGAGTATAGAATGCCGCGTATATGGCGCTCGGCAGGCGCTGCATCTATCTTACGGATTCAGACGCAAACTAATGCATCTGCATTTGCAATGCCGGGTGGGTTGACATGACCAAGTCCCTGCGCGATCAATTGCTACAGGCCGGCCTGGTTAGTGAAAAGCAGTCCAAAGAAGCCGAGCGACAACTGCGGAGACAACAACGGGACCGCCAGCAGCTCCCAAAGGCCAAGCGTGCCATAGGCTCTCCCGAGCAACTCGCTGCGCAGAACGCCCAGTTCGCCAAAGCCGCGCACGATAAATCGCTGAGCCGTCAAAGCGTCCAGCAGGCGGACAAGAAGGCACGCCAGGCGCAGGTTGCGCAACTGATCGAACAGAACCGCTTACCGCGGGCACAATCTGACGAGCGATACAATTTCGTCGATAATAATAAGGTACGTTTCATACCTGCAGATCACTCTGTCCGTGAGCGGCTGAGGCGTGGCGAGATTGCGATCGTTCGCCGCACCGGAGGTTATGAGCTCGTGCCTGCGGCGACTGCGGCGCGCATTCGTGAGCGCGATGAGCACGCCGTAATACAATCCGATGTCGCCCACGACACAGGTACCACTGATGGCGTTCCAGACGATCTGATTTGGTGAGACATCGCGATGCACCCCGCTCTGACGTGTTAGCACCGCATCGATCATGCCGAATCGAGACTGAGAAAGTGCCAAGCGTACTGCTTCAAACGTCGGAGCGCGAATCAGTTTTGGCCACCATATGAGTTGGGGTTGCGCCCGCGTCTGCCAATCGGACGAACGCAGGTGTTGAGGAGGAGCGCTGCTCGCGTACGAACACCATGACGGCGCGAGTCTGGTGCCGGCGCGGGAGTAGTCGTCCGGCGATCGGATCAGCTACTGCGCCAAGCGCATCAACCCATCTGGGCGCCGGGACCGGATCCGCGCTTGCGACGACGAGGCCGCGCAGCCGGTGCCAGGCAGTTCTCGTCGACGAACACGTCGATCGCCCGGACCGGGTTATCCTCCCCGATGTAGTCGTCCAGCCGATCCGGGAACAGTACGCTCTGGCCTCGGCTCTCACCTTCGATGAATCGCTTCATTACTGCGTCCATGGCGAATGCGTTGCGCCATTTTACCGCATAAATTCAGAGTTTTCACACACTCTCGGCACAAAGCAGACGTCTGCCTGAGCGCGTACGGCCACGCCGGTCTCCCAAGGCTTCTTGAGGCAGGCTGCTGCCCTCCTCCGCCGCCCGGCCGGAACGGCGGCGCCGGTTGCCAAGTAAGCGTGCGGCAGCGATCGGCGGTCTCGCGGCTATCGCGAGCGCTGGAATTGCGTGGATTGCTGCGGGCTCTCTGAGTGCCCCAACACCGCGCCATGTTGGAGAGGCTCTGGCTGACCTGCGCGCCAGGAGTGTTGTCTTTGCCAGTTCATCAGGTTCCGGCCTTCATGGATGGGTCCCACCCGGGACACCCGGAAAGGGAGCCGTTTTACTGCTTCACGGTGGCCGGGGTGACCGCAGAGACATGCTGTCACGCGCGATGCGATGTTCCTACACCGACTTGGCTGTTCCTTGCTTCTGGTCGACTTTCAGGCTCACGGGGAAAGCGCGGGAAAACGAATCACTTCCGGCTATCTCGAATCGCGCGACGTAGCGGCGAGTATTGCCTACCTACACGGGGTGTTCCCGAATGACCGCATTGGAGTGATCGGCGTGTCCTTGGGTGCCGCCGCATTTGTGCTGGCAGCGGAACGACCCAAGATCAATGCACTGGTTCTGGAGTCGATGTACCCGACGCTCGACCTGGCCGTTAATGATCGTCTGAGGCTGTACCTAGGCAGATTTGGGCCGGCTGTTGCTCCGATTCTGCTTCGGCAGCTACATCCACGCCTCGGGTTCGGTGCGGACCAGTTACGCCCGATAGATACCATCGGGCTCATCGATGCTCCCGTTCTCATTATCCATGGGAACTTAGACCAGCGCACTTCGCTTGAAGAAGCAGCCTCGATTTATGCCGCAGCCAAGGAGCCCAAAGCCTTCTGGACGGTTCCAGGTGCTGCGCACGTCAATCTGCATGATTTCGCAACAGACGAGTATGAGCGCCGCGTATCGGAGTTCTTTTCGCAGCATCTGCAGCACCCAGTGTTGCCGTGCCGGAAGTCAGGTCGCGCCCGAGAACCGCCGGTGCCGCGCGTCAATCAGGGTGAGAGCGGCGCGACAATCAAGATGAGAGAACTCGCTGGGGCGTGGGGTTTGCGGGCGTAGCCCGGAAATCCCACGCCCCAGCGGGCGGTCCGGCCCCGGCATGGGGGTCGGAGCGTCGGTGATCGGGGCCGATCGGGTAGTAATAGGGCGTTTTCCAGGTTTCAGGGACACGCCTCATGCCCGGTCGACACATCAACGATCACCAGATGAGGTTGTATATGAAAATCAGAGCGACAAGCCCGGTGGCGGCTGCTGGGGCGTCAATCAGCGTCGCGAGCGCCTACCGGATCGAGAGCGATCCGAGGCTGCCGTCCCAGAGGAAGCCGGCCCGGGGCCGGCGACGGCCCGATCCACTGGTGGAGTTCTTCGACACCGATGTCGTGCCGATGCTGGTCGCGACGCCGCGGTTGCGTCCGGTGGCGGTCTTCCAGGAGCTGCAGCGACGGTATCCGAGTATCGACGACAGCGTGCGCCGCACGCTCGAGCGGCGGATCCGGGGTTGGCGGGCCCTGCACGGCGGGGATCAAGAGATCATCTTCCGCCAGGTCCATGAGCCTGGCCAGATGGGACTGTCGGACTTCACCGAGATGGGCGATCTGGGCGTCGGGGTCGCCGGCGTCGTACTCGAGCATCGGCTGTACCACTTCCGGCTCGCGTGCTCCGGCTTCGAGCACGCGCACGTGATCCTCGGTGGGGAGAGCTACGTTGCGCTCGCGGAGGGGTTGCAGAACGCGCTCTGGGCGCTCGGGGGCGCGCCGCGCGAGCATCGCAGCGACAGCCTCTCGGCGGCGTTCCGGAACTTGAACCGGGCGGCTCGGGCGGATCTGACCACCCGCTACGACGCACTGTGCCTGCACTACGGGATGGAACCGAGCCGCAACAACCGCGGCATCGCGCACGAGAACGGCTCGATCGAGAGCCCGCACGGGCACCTCAAGCGCGCGATCCGCGATGCGCTGCTGCTGCGCGGCAGTGCGAACTTCCCGGATCTGGAGGCCTACCGGCGCTTCATCGACGAGATCTTGATCCGCAAGAACGCCCGCAATGAGCGGCGCATCACGGCCGAGCGGGCGCAGCTGCAACCTCTGCCCGCGCATCGCACCTGCGACTACGAGGACACGTCCGCCGTCGTCACCTCCTCGGGCGGCTTCACGTTGAAGAAGGTGTTCTACACCGTTCCCTCGCGCCTGGTGGGCCATCGGCTGCGGGTGAAGCTCTACGATGACCGGCTGGAGCTGTTGATAGGGGCGACAGCGCTGCTCACGCTCGAGCGCGGTCGGCCGGGCCCGAACGGCAAGCACGGGCACGTGGTGGACTACCGGCACGTGATCCATGCGCTGCGGCGCAAGCCCATGGCGCTGCTTAACCTGGTCTACCGCGACCAGCTGTTCCCGCGCGAGGCGTACCGGCTCACGTTCGAGCGACTGCGGGCGGTCTCGGACAAAGTAGCGTGTAAGACGCTGGTTGAACTGCTGAGCCTGGCGCACGATCGGGCCTGCGAGGCGCAGCTGGCGGGGATCCTCAGCGGACACCTGGCGGCGGATCGATTGCCGGACGTGGCCGCGCTGCGAGTGCGCTTCGCGCCGGATCCGGCGCAGCTCCCAGAGGTGTGGGTCGAGCTCGCGCCGTTGAGCCTGTACGAGACGCTCACCGAGCGTTACGTGGGAGAAGCGGCATGAGCGCCGCGATCGATGCGACGCGCCTGAGCTTCCTGCTGAACGAGCTGCGCCTGCCGGCCATCAAGCACGTCTGGCCGAAGTTCGCCGAGCGCTCGGACAAGGAGGGCTGGACCGCGGCCCGCTTCCTCAGCGCGATCGCCGAGCACGAGCTCGCCGAGCGGGACCGCCGGCGCGTGGAGCGGCATCTCACCGAAGCGAAGCTCTTGCCCGGCAAGACGCTCGAGAACTTCGACTTCGCGGCGGTGCCGATGATCTCCAAAGCACAGGTCTCGGCTCTGTGCGCTGGGGACGGCTGGCTCGAGGGCGGTGCGAACCTGCTCCTGTTCGGGCCGCCCGGCGGGGGCAAGTCGCACCTGGCCTCCGCGATCGGCTTGGCTCTGGTCGCCAGCGGCTGGCGCGTGCACTTCGCCCGCACCTCCGATCTCGTGCAGAAGCTGCAGGTCGCCCGGCGTGAGCTCGCGCTCGAGTCGGCGATCGGCGCGCTCGAGCGCTTCGACCTGCTGATCCTTGACGACATCACCTACGTCACCAAGGACCAGGCGGAAACCTCGGTCCTGTTCGAACTGATCAGCGCCCGCTACGAGCGCCGCTCGATGCTGATCACGGCGAACCAGCCGTTCGGAGAATGGGGAAAGATCTTCCCCGACCCGGCAATGACGCTGGCCGCGGTGGATCGCCTCGTTCACTACGCGACGATCTTCGAGCTCAACGTCGAAAGCTACCGCCGCCGTAGCGCTATCCAGCGCAAGCAGGGGCGGCCTGCC
>JANYBG010000252.1 GCA_025360865.1 Pseudomonadota bacterium
GCAGTAACTTTTCCAGTCACCGGTGCCCGTACAACCAAGCTGTCCAATTTATCGTGAACCACGACGAGGTTTCCGCGCAGGATCTTCAGTTGCTGATGGATATCTGGAAGCAAGCGATCTCGCAGATCACCTTGTCGCTGACCGCTGTCCGCCTGGATGGGCCGAAGGCGCTTGTAGTACGCGAGTTCGTCGGCGACCATGTCATGATCTTCTACTGAGACCAATCCCTTCGTTACAAGTCCAGCACGCCGGTTGGCGGAGCGCCCGAGACGCAAAATGTTGTAGTCAATCTCTGCTAAGGCGCGAGCGTTCGACAACTGCTCCTGTTCGAGCGTGATCTCATTTTGCTGAAGCTGCGATATGGCTTGATTGAGTTGCGATTCCTGCTGAACGACCTGTAGAACCAAGTTCGTATTGCTCAACTCAACGATCGGTTCACCTTCTTGCACAACATCGCCGGCTTCGACGAGCACGCGATCGACCCTTCCTCCGTCGGTCGCATCGATATACACAGTGTTCCGCGGCACAACGCTGGCGTGAAGGGGCACTAGATCGTGGAATACTCCAGAACTCACCGCGGCCAGAGTGACCTGTTCGAAAGGTACCCGGACGGTCCGGATGGATGCACCCGCCATCATTTTTATGACCAGTACTGCCAAAGCCGCTGTCAGTCCGAGACCGATCCCGAACTTGGCCCGCTTAGGCCAGCTGTTTGGAGACCACCTGCTCTTGCGGATTGGGCGATCCATCTTCCCGCCGGAAGCACGCGCATGAACAGAAGACGCAGAAGCCATTTGCTCACCCTGAGGTGCGCTTCCGCTTTCGAGCCAGAGCCGTGAGCTGATCCGGGTTTACCGCCCCAGAACTGACCAGCGCGAGCAACATCCGCTCCAATGACCCACCGCAGAATCTCTCAATAATCCCCTGAATCGCGCTCGCCGCGGCTGCATCGGCGGTCTGATTCGCACGATAGAGGAACGTTCCGCCAACTACGGAATGCGTAACGTAGCCCTTTTCCTCCAGGCGCCGAAGCACAGTACGAATTGTCGGGTCTTTGAGCTTTCGCGTGACCCGGTGTCGTACCGCCAAGGCTGTCATCTCACCGTCCGCCCACAGGATGGTTAAGAGCTCGTGCTCAAGATCGCCTAGAGGAGGAAAGGTGTTCTTCATGTGACCGCTTGTAACGTGTTACTCACTGTAACACTTCGGACGACATTCCCGCAAACGACCTGCCCACGATCGGCGCCGCTGACCCCGCCATACTCTCCAAATCTTTGGCTCAACGAGGGGCTGGAATGTAGCTTCCGACGTAGTCCTTTCGGCGAGGACGCCAACGCGAGGTGCCAATGGGAGAGCATGAGCGAAATTGTCAGTGGCCGACTCGCAGTTGTAATCGACAACAAAACGTTGCGCAGAGCGTTGACGGCAACTTCTGTATCTAGCGAGACAGCTCGCCAATTCTGGGGTGGGCGTCACGGTGCCCGGCCAGAAGGCCCGCCGCGAGTTGCTCGCGCTCACTCTGGCATCTGATCAACGAAGCGTCGGACTTGCAGAGCCAGCTCGGACTGTCCCTGCGGCAGCGCCACCCTTCGCTGCTCCCTAAGAGGTCAAGGAGCTGAGCGCCGAGCGGGCGATCGTGAACCCGCCCACCGAGGGCGTAAGCTTGACCCTTGCTTTTTGGGAGGAGTCGATGCCAACCGAGGCCGAGCTAAAGGCGCTATTGGCGCGGACGCGCAAGTGGCTGGACGCGTATCTTCTCACTGAGGATGGCGTGTGCCGCGATGATGTGGCAGAACTCTGCTCCGAGATCGATGACGCAACAGTGGACTAACCTCCCAAAATTATGTGTGGTAGATACATCATTCGTATGCAGCAGAAGTCGCTGCAGGAATGGGAAAAGTACGGGCCTCCGCCATTCCTTGAGTCATACAACGTCGCCCCCACGCAGCAAGTGCCGATCCTGCGCACTGTCCAGGGCGCAGCGCATTGGTCGATGGTCCGGTGGGGACTGGTGCCGTTCTTCGCTCGCGGAGAGCCGCCCAAGTACTCTACGATTAACGCGCGCATAGAGACGTTCGAGACCGCCGCCTCATACCGTGGACCCTGGAAGCGTGGACAGCGCGCCCTCCAGCTCGCCGCCGGGTTCTACGAATGGCACCTGGACGAGACCGGGCGGAAGGCGCCATACCTCATCACAGTCGCGGATCAGGAGCTCTTTTCCTTCGCGGGACTTTGGGATCGCAGCGCGAAGGACGACGGGGT
>JANYBG010000028.1 GCA_025360865.1 Pseudomonadota bacterium
CCGCGGCGGCCACGGACAACCACCCGGCGGGGACGCCAGAACGCACCAGCGCGAGGATGACCGGCGCGTGATAGATGTATAGGCCGTACGAGAGATCGCGTGACCCCAGGATACGTTGCGACATGCCGCGCAGTGAGAGCGGAAAATGCGCAGGCAGCGGTTGCGCCAGTAGTTCTCCAGTGTCGGGGACTGCTCCCAGGACTTCGAGATGAGCAGGCCGCTGATCACGAAGAAAACCGGTACGCCGGGAAACAGGCTCAGGGCGGCGCCGGCCACGTGCGCGAGCGTCCCCGGCCGCGGGAGTAGCTCGCCATCGCGTGGGTCACGGCGACCTGTAACGCGGCGAGCAGCCGGACCAGGTCGAAGTTATTGACGCGCCAGTCGGCCGCGATGCGATCCACACCCGGCGCCGCGCCGCCCCGGGAAGCGGCCACAGTCGGTGGGATGTCGGTAGCGGTCTCCATGCTCGCGCGGTCGAGGATACGGCTCGCATCGGCCTGCCGCAAAAGCGCGGTCCCTCCGCCGACGGCCACGCGGGATCACAGCAGGCCGTGCTCACAGAACGAGAAGCAGCGCCCGTCACCGACGATGAAATGATCCAGCACGCGCACGTCGAGCAGCGCCAGGGCCTCTTTCAGGCGCCGCGTGATCAGCTCGTCCGCCTGGCTAGGCTCGAGAACGCCGGAGGGGTGGTTGTGAGCGAATATCACCGCGGAGGCGTTATGGGCCAGGGTCTGGCGCAAGACCTCGCGCGGGTGCACGCCAGCGCGGTCGACCGTGCCCCGGAAGAGTTCCTCGAAGGTGATGAGCCGGTGCCGGTTGTCGAGGTAGAGGCAGCAGAACACCTCGTAGGGTCGGTCGCGCAGCCGCGCCAGCAGGAAGTCGCGCGTCGCCTCTGGAGCCGCCAGCGCGGGGCCGGCTCGCAGCGCCTCGTGGAAGTGACGGCGCGAGAGCTCCACCGCTGACTGCAGGATCGCGTAGCGCGCGGGCCCCACGCCTGCCTGCGCGAGGCAGCGTGGCCGCGCCGCGGTGAGCAGCTCGCGCAGCGACCCGAAGTGCGCGATCAGCGCGCGGGCGAGATCGACGGCTGACCGACCGCGGTCGCCCGAGCCGAGCAGGACGGCCAGCAATTCGGCGTCCGAGAGCGCCTGGGCGCCGCGCGCCATCAGCTTCTCGCGCGGCCGCTCGGCGGCCGGCCATTCCCTGATGCTCATGACTTGTGGTTCTAAGGGGTGTGGGAGTTGAGTCTAAGGAGGCGCCCGGGCCAGCGGGCAGGGCCAGAAATGCCCCCAAGTCACGCGTTTAACGCGGTATTTCGTGTGCTCGGTTTGCACCCGCGGGCTGACCCGGTGCGATAATCGGTCCCGGGCGAGGAACGACTTCCATGCAAGGCAAACGCATCCTTCTCGGAGTGACCGGCGGCATCGCGGCTTACAAGAGCCCGGACCTGGTGCGGCGCCTGCGCGAACGCGGCGCCGAGGTACAGGTCGTCATGAGCGCCGGCGCCCGCGAGTTCGTGACCGCGACGACCTTCCAGGCCGTCTCAGGCCGCACCGTCCGCGCCGACTTGTGGGACGCGGCCGCCGAGGCGGCCATGGGCCATATCGAACTCGCCCGCTGGGCGGATGCGGTGCTCATCGCCCCGGCGAGCGCGAACTTCATCGCGCGCCTGGCGAGCGGACAGGCGGATGATCTCATCGCCACGCTGTGTCTTGCGACCCAGGCGCCGGTGGCCGTGGCCCCCGCGATGAACCATGTGATGTGGGCGAACGCGGCGACTCGCGCGAACATCGCGACCATCAGCGCGCGCGGCGTGCAGGTCTTCGGTCCGGGGGAGGGTGATCAGGCCTGCGGGGAGACCGGGACAGGTCGCATGCTCGAGCCGCTCGATCTCGCCGACCGCGTCGCCGCGCTCCTGCCCGGCGTGGGCGCGCTGGCGGGCAAGCGCGTGCTGATCACCGCGGGACCGACGCGTGAGCCCATCGACCCAGTGCGCTTCGTCAGCAACCGCAGCTCCGGAAAGATGGGATTCGCCGTGGCGCAGGCCGCGCGCGAGGCCGGCGCGACGGTAGTGCTGGTGGCGGGACCTGTGAGCGTCCCGACCCCGGCCGGGGTGGCGCGCATCGACGTGGAAAGCGCCGCCGACATGCTCGCCGCGGTGCTGCGCGAATTGCCCGGCACGGACGTCTTCATCTCCACCGCGGCGGTGGCCGACTATCGACCGGCGCGCTGCGCGCAGCAGAAGATCAAGAAGACGACGGAGACCATGGATCTGTCGCTGGAGCGCACCACGGACGTACTGGCGACGGTCGCGGCGCACGTGGAGCGGCCCTTCGTGGTGGGCTTCGCCGCGGAGACCGAGTCGGTGGAGAACAACGCGCGCGCGAAGCTCATGAAGAAGAACCTGGACATGATCGCGGCCAACGAAGTCGGGCACGCCAAGGCCTTCGACTGCGAGGACAACGAGCTCCTCGTGCTCAGCCGCGGCGCCCGCCATGAACTGGCTCGCGCCGGCAAGCTCACGCTCGCGCGCGGCCTGATCGAGCTGATCGCCCACGACCTCGCCGCGCGGAACGGCGCGCGCACCCGCGGTACGGCGCTCGCGTGAGCCGGGTGCCGGCGCGGCGCGCGCTGCAGGTGCGCATTCTGGATGCGCGCGTCGGCAAGGAGTTCCCGCTGCCGGCCTACGCGACCGACGGCTCCGCGGGTCTTGACCTGCGCGCCTGCCTCGCGGCGCCACTGGTGCTCGGCGGCGGCAAGGCCGAGCTGATACCCACCGGCCTCGCCATCCATGTGTCGGACCCGGGGCTCGCGGCGGTGATCCTGCCGCGTTCGGGGCTGGGCCATAAGCACGGAATCGTGCTGGGTAATCTCGTCGGCCTGATCGATTCGGATTACCAGGGACAGCTGATGGTGTCGTGCTGGAACCGCGGCGCGCAGGACTTCACGATCGCCCCGGGCGAGCGCATCGCGCAGCTCGTGGTCGTGCCGGTGGTGCAGGTGGAACTCACGATCGTCGGGGAGTTCACCGCCTCCGAGCGCGGCGCCGGCGGCTTCGGCCACTCGGGCCGCCGCTAGCCACGCCTTACTGCGTGTGGATCGTGTGTAGTTCGCGGTAGCGCTGGATGTCCGCGTCGAACTGCTGGCGTAGTTCCTTCTCCTGCGCGCTGGTGGCGGCGAGGGCCGCGGTCTGCTGGCGCATCTCGTTCAGCGTGCGCACCAGGTTCTCGGCGACGTCATCGGGCATGCGGCGGGCGCCCGGGGTGTAGGGCTCATAGGCCAGTGCGCGCGCCTGCAGGGTCCCGAGTCGCGCGCGCAGGCTCTCCACGTACTGCGCGGACGCTGAACGCTGGCCCAGGAGCTGTTCCAGGCGCAGGTCACGCAGCGACTCGATGTCCTTCACGGAGGTGTAGGTCGCGACCAGGAAGCTGTCGTGCTGGCGCTGCTTGAGGAGGTCGGCGCGCGCGTGCTCGGCCGCGGCGGCCTGCTCGGGGGATTTCTGCGCCTCGACGTGTCTCACCTCGACGCCGTCGCTGTTCAGGACGGTCCGCTCCTGGGATGCGTACTGCGGGGGGATGTTGTCACCGTAGTGCACCACCCCCTGCTCATCCACCCAGCGGTAGGCGATGCCGCCGTGCTTGGTACCGCTGGCGTTGGATTGCCCGAGCGCCATGCCCGGTGCCGCGCTCGCGATGAGTAGCACTGGCAGGAGCAGATGACGCAAGGCGCGGGTGGGCATGACGCTAGTGTCGTGCGGGCGGTGGGCCGCTGGCAAGCTCAGCAGGGCCCGTGAAGCTCACGGTAGGCCCTCAGCGATGTGAGCTGCTCCGCGGAAACGCGCGGCATCCCGTCCGCGGGGGCCGCCAGCGCCTCGATGAGTTCGGCGAGTGTGATGATGCTCACACATTTGAGTCCATGGCCCTGCTCCACCTCCTGCACCGCGGTGAGCGCGCCCGTGCCGCGTTCCTGGCGGTCCAGCGCGAGCGCGACCCCCACCGGCCGCGCGCCCGCGGCGCGAATGATCTCCAGCGACTCGCGCACCGCGGTGCCCGCGGTGATGACATCGTCCACGATGAGCACGCGCCCCTTGAGCGGCGTCCCCACGATGCGACCGCCCTCGCCGTGGTCCTTGGCCTCCTTGCGGTTGAAGGCATAGGGAACGTTGCGTCCATGGGCGGCCGCGAGGGCGATGACGGTGGCCGCGGCGAGCGGGATGCCCTTGTACGCCGGCCCGAAGATCATGTCGAAGCCAATTCCCGACTGGGCGATCGCGGCCGCGTAGCAGCCTCCGAGCAGGTGGGCCGCCTCGCCGTCGCTGAACAGCCCGGCGTTGAAGAAGTACGGGCTCTCCCGCCCGGACTTCAGCGTGAATTTCCCGAAACGCAGAGCGTCGCGTCGCAGGGCGAGATCGATGAAAGTGAGCTGGTATTGCCGCATGTCATATCATGCCCAGATGCGCGTCATCACCGTCAACGTCTGCGGTATCCGCTCAGCAGCGGCCAAGGGACTCTTCCGCTGGCTGCGCCGCCAGAAGGCCGACTTCATCTGCCTGCAGGAGACCAAGTCCCGGGAGGACCAGCTGGCCGAGCACGATGTGCGGATGGAGGGCTACCACAGCTTTTTCTGCGACGCCGAGAAGCCCGGTTACGCAGGCGTCGCGGTCTACAGCCGGCGCGAGCCCGACAAGATCGTGCGCGGCTTCGGCACCCACGAATTCGACCGCGAGGGGCGCTACATCGAGGCCCAGGTCGGGGACCTCTCCGTGGTCTCCCTCTACCTGCCGTCCGGGTCCGCGGGACCGCACCGACAGGAGTCCAAGTTCCGCTTCCTGGAGGCCTTCGACGCGCACCTGACGCGCCTGCGTCGCAAGCGCCGGCACTACATCCTCAGTGGCGACTGGAACATCGCCCACCGGCCCATCGACCTGCGCAACTGGAAGGCGAACCGGAAGAACTCCGGTTTCCTGCCGGAGGAGCGCGCCTGGATGGACGGGCTGTTCGGGCCGGCCGGCTACGTCGACGCCTTCCGGGAAGTGCGCCCCGGGCCTGACCTGTACACGTGGTGGTCCAACCGCGGCCAGGCCCGAGCGAACAACGTCGGCTGGCGCATCGACTACCAGGTGGTGAGCAAGACGCTCGCGGGCAAGGCGCGCGCGGCGAGCATATATAAGGACAAGCGCTTCTCCGACCACGCCCCCCTGATCATGGACTACGAGCTTTGAGCGCGCCGGCCGCCGCGCCGCGCCTGCGCGATGTGCTGTCGAGCCCGAAGATGCTCGCGATCCTGGTGCTCGGCGCGGCCTCCGGATTCCCGAACCAGATCACCGAGAGCGCGCTGCAGGCGTGGATGAAGGACAGCGGCGCCAGCAACACCACGATCGGGGTCATGTCCTACGTCGCGCTGCCGTACCTGCTGAAGTTCCTGTGGGCGCCGTTCATCGATCGCTTCCCGCTGCCGTTCCTCGGCCGGCGCCGCGGCTGGATGCTGCTGATGCAGCTTGCGCTGGCCGCGACGATCGGGCTGTTCGCGCTGCAGAACCCGTCCGTTTCGCTGCTGCCGATCACCCTGTGCGCCACCGCGATCGTGTTCTTCTCCGCCACGCAGGACATCGCCTTCGACGCCTACCGGACCGATGTGTCGCTGCCGCCTGAACGAGGCCTAGCGGCGGCCGCGACCAACCTCGGTTACCGTAGCGCGGCGTGGCTCGCGTCCGCGTGCGCGCTCCTCGTCGCTGACCATTTCGGCTGGCGGCTGGCTTTCCTGATCCTCGCCGGCGTCATGCTGCTGTTCTGCGTGGCCACGGTGCGCGCGCCGTCCTCCCACAACAGCTACCAGCCGCGCTCGCTGCGCGAATCCGTGGTCGAGCCGCTCAGGGAGCTGCTCGGCTCGCCCAGCGCCGCGACGCTCCTGCTGGTGGTGCTGCTGTTCAAGGCGGGCGATGCCTTCGCCAACCGGCTGTTCACGCCCTTCATGATGGATGTGGGCTTCACGAAGACGGAGATCGCCGTGATCGCCAAGGGCCTGTTCACCGTGAGCGCCCTGACCGGGTCAGTGCTGGGCGGGGTACTCATGGTGCGCCTCGGGCTGCTGCGCTCGATGCTGGTCTTCGGGGTGCTACAGGCGCTGAGCAACCTTCTGTACTGTGTGCTCGCGGTCTCCGGCAAGAGCTATCCCATCATGGTCGCGGCCGTGGTGATCGAGCACGTCGCCGGCGCCATGGGCGGTATCGCCCTGGTCGCGCTCATCATGGCGCTCTGCGATGCGCGCTACAGCGCCTTCCAGTACGCGCTGCTGTCGGCGCTGGCGCTGCTGCCACGTTACTCCTTGGGTGGGCCCGCCGGATGGATCGCCGACCATCGCGGCTGGTATGTGTACTTCGTGGTGAGCTTCATGCTTGCGCTGCCGGGACTCACGATCGTGTGGCTGAAGCGTCGCCAGATCGATGCTCTCGATCACCGCGCCGCGCTCGCGTGAACGGCGCGCCCGTGCCAGGCACCGGCGAACTCATCGACCTGCGGCGCGTGGTGTGCCAGCTCACCGATCTTGGGCACCAGGCTGCGCGCGCCTTCACGATCGGCTCTGGCGATTGGCCGCTGCGCGGGTTCGTCGTGCGCTGCGGCCACGAGGTGCACGGCTACCTCAACCGCTGCCCGCACGCGGGCCATCCGCTGGATCTGATCCCCGGCCGCTTCCTCACGCATGACCAGCACCTGATCCTGTGCTCATCCCACGGGGCGCTGTTCGAGAAATCGACCGGGCTGTGCGTGGCGGGTCCCTGCCCGGGTCGCGCCCTCACGCGAGTGCCCCTGGCGGTGCGTGACGGTCTTGTGATGCTCGGTGCCGGCGTGGCGCCGCGGGGCGCGCCGGACGTGCCTCCTTAGCCACTCGCAGGCGAGCCGCTCAACGAGATGTCACTCGAGCAGATCGACGCCCTCGACGGAGCCACTGGCCTGGAGGTTACGTTCATCGCCGGCCGCATCCGTGACCCGGCCCTCGGTGTCGGGCGTGTCGATGTCCACCGAGCCACTCCAGTCCTCCGGAGCCTCCGCTGACTCGAGCGCGCCATCTTCCCACTGCGCCTCCCAGTCCTCGACGTCCATCTCCTCGACTGTGCCGTCGAAGTACTGCATCTCGATCGTGCCGTCGTCCTCATCGAACGCGACCACCTCGAACAATGACCCACTGTCCAGGCGGTACCAGTCGCCTATGCCAGGTTGCGGAGTCGCCATGCTCGCATTCCTCCCGCGTCGACACGATTCAAGCGCAGAACGCCAGGCGCGCTCTAGAATCGATGTTGCGCCCGGAAATTGTGGCTTTCAAGATCTTAATCACCGTATTTTTTGCGCACAGCACCAATGTACGAACAACCGCTCAAATTCTTCGTCGTGTTCTTCGTGGTGGTCGAGCCGGTCTCGCTGATCCCGCTCTTCAGCGGCCTCACCAGCGGCGCCAGCGCGCGCTACCGGCGTCGCATGGCGATCCGCGCGGTGCTCATGGCGGCGGTCATCCTGGTGCTCTTCGCCGTCGGCGGGGCGGCGTTCCTGAAGCTGATGGGCATCAGCCTCGAGGCGTTCCGGATCTTCGGCGGCCTCTTGTTGTTCCTGCTGTCGCTCGAGATGGTGTTCGCGCGCGAATCCGGCACGCGCACCTCCAGCGGTGAGCTCGCCGAGAGCAAGCGGCGCGCGGACATCTCGGTCTTCCCGCTCGCCTTTCCGTTCATCGCCGGACCCGGGGCGCTGGCCACCATCCTGCTGTGGTTCGGCCCGCTCCATCTGGGTGCGCAGTCGGGGCTGTTCGGCGCCTACCTCGGGGCGGTCGCGCTCGTGCTCGCCACAGCGCTGGTGCTGATGCTCCTCGCCGAGCCGCTGATGCGGGTCATCGGCGTGACTGGCGCGAACGTGGCGGGCAGGCTCCTCGGTGTGATCCTGGGCGCGCTGGCCGTGCAGTTCGTCCTCGACGGGCTGCGCGCGGCTTTTGGGGTGAGCTGAAGCCTCAGGTGCGCTGGAAGGCGAGGTCCCACACCTCGTGTCCGAGCCGCTCGCCGCGCCGCTCGAAACGGGTGCGCTCCCGTTCGGTGGGCCTTGCTATGAAGCCCCCGTCAGCGGCCGTGTTCCGCAGCCCGGGAATCGCGCTCAGTGTCTCGAGGATCTGGAGCGCATAAGGCTGCCAGTCGGTCGCCACGCGCAGCAGCCCGCCGGAGGCGAGCCTGCTGGCGGCCAGGGTGGCGAACGGCACCTGGAGGAGGCGCCGCTTGTGGTGGCGCTTCTTGGGCCATGGATCGGGGAACAGTATGAGAATCTCGTCCACCGAACCGGCTGGCACCTGGCACTCGAGGACTTCAACCGCGTCATGGCAGATCAGGCGCACGTTCCCCAGTTGTCGTGTCTCGAGCGCCAGCATCACGCGGCCGATGCCAGAGCGGTGCACCTCGACGCCGAGGTAGTCGCGCTCGGGGTGAGCCGCGGCGAGATCCACCAGGTTGTCGCCATTGCCAAAGCCGATTTCGATGCTGCGGGGGGCGGCGCGGCCGAACAGCGCGGCCGGATCCAGCGGTGTGGCGGCGAACTCCACGCCGAATCTTGGCCACAGCTCAGCCAGCGCGCGCTGCTGGGCCGACGTGATGCGCCCGGCGCGCGTGACGAAGGAGCGGATGGAGCGTGGGTGGTCGGTCCCGGACATAGGCTGGCTGGTCGGCGGCGGGGCTGGCCCGTGATCCTATCGTCCCGGGGCCGCCGGGTCTCCCCGTACCGCGTCGCCGCCGTCCTCGCGCGCCCGGCCCGCGCGGATCTGCTATAAGCGCGCGCATACATACGCGTCCTCAAGGACGCAAAGGGTGCACCGAATGTCGAAGTTTCTGGCGGCGGGCGTTATCGCCCTGGGCGCGATTCTTGGCGCGGCGTTCGCGGACGAGCCACCGGCCCACGCCGACGATCGCGACGCGGTCGCGGCGGCGCAGCTCTCGCGGCTGTGCCGGATCGACATCAGGGGGGACAAGAAGGAACAGTGGATGCGCCTGCCCAAGGCGGAGAACTCGGTCACCCAGCACCACTTTGGGCCCGGCAAGGGCTTTGACTACACCGCCACCGCCGCCACCCTCATCGTGCGCGACGAGGAGGACCGGCCCATCGCCAGCATTGGCTACGTCGCCTATACCCGCAAGGGCGCCGGTGCCACGCGCCCGATCACTTTCGCCTTCAATGGCGGCCCCGGTTCCTCCTCCCTGTGGCTGCACATGGGCGTGCTGGGACCCAAGCGCGTGGTGGTCTCAGATCCGACCCCGACGCCTGCCGGTCCGTATCGCACCGTCGACAACGAGTACGGGGTGCTCGACAAGAGTGACCTGGTGATGATCGACCCGGTTGGCACGGGCATCAGCCACGCGGTGTGCGACCACCATGACGATGAGTTCTGGGGGGTTGATCCGGACATCGATTCCATCGCCCGCTTCATCGCGCAGTACCTCAACGACAACGGCCGCTGGAGCTCGCCGAAGTACCTGCTGGGGGAGAGCTACGGCACGACCCGCGCGCCGGGCATCCTCAACTACCTGCGCGAGCGGCGCTCGCTGTCCTTCAATGGGCTGATCCTGGTCTCGGTCGCCACCGACATCGAGGCGATCTTCGCGGAGCTGCCGGGCAACGACCGGCCCTATTCGGTGTACCTGCCCGCCTTCGCCGCCGTCGCCTGGTACCAGAAGATGGTGCCCTCGCAGCCGCCGGCGCTGGAGCCGTTCCTCAACGAGGTGCGCGCCTACTCGGACGGGCCGCTCGCGGAGGCGCTGCGCAAGGGGGACAAGCTGACCGATGCCGAGCGCGACGCGGTGGCGGAGAAGATGCACGAATACATCGGGCTGCCGGTCGCGTACCTCCGGGAAGCGAACCTGCGCGTCTCGGAGAACGCCTTCGCGCACGAATTGCTGCGCGCCCAGCGCAAGACCGTGGGACGGCTGGACGGCCGCTTCCTCGGTCCGACCTGGGACCCGCTCGAGAAGCAGGCTGACTACGACCCGCAGTCAGCGGCGATCAGCGCCGCTTACGCGGCGACCTTCCTCGACTACTACCACGAGGAGCTGAAGTTCGGGCAGGGCAGCACCTACCGCACCACGAACTTCGCCATCGGTGACAAGTGGAAGTGGACCCACGCGACAGCGCTCGGCACGCAGCCGATCGTCAACACGGGGGTTGACCTGTCGGAGGCGCTCTTCAAGGACGCGAACCTCAAGGTCCTGGTGCTGAGTGGCTACTACGACCTCGCCACGCCGTTCTCGGCCACCGAGTACGTCATGACGCACCTGGGGCTGCCGACGGAGTTGAGTTCCCGCATCTCCATGCGGTACTACGAAGCCGGGCACATGATGTACGTAAGCCCGGTCGCGATCGCGAAGATGAAGAAGGACATGGACGCCTTCATGGACTCGACGCACCACTAGCCATCCGCGCGCAGCGCCCGCTGCGCCAGCGCGATCGCCCCCAGCGATCCCGCGCGCTCGCCCAGTCGCGGCGACGCGAGGAACTCCCGCCCCGGCTGGCTGATCGCGCGCGCCTGCGCGTAGCCATTCAGGCTCGTCAGCAGCGCGGCGCGGATCCTCGGCAGCAGCTGGGACTGGCCGGCGATCACGCCGCCGCCAATGAGGATCCGCTGCGGCACCGTGCTGAGCGTCAGGTTGTGAAAAAACGCTCCGAGGGCGTGGACGACGGTGTCCCACGCCGGATGGTCGGGCGGCAGTTCCGCGGCCTCGCGCCCGGTGCGGGCCCGGATCGCAGGACCACTCACCAGCCCCTCGACGCAGTCGCCGTGAAACGGGCACGCGCCGGGCCAGTCATCGCCAGCCTTCCTGGGGACGCGCATGTGCCCGGCCTCCGGATGCCCCAGGCCGCGCAGGCCGCGCCCCTCGACCACCGCGCCGACGCCGACGCCGGTGCCCACCGTCACGTAGGCGTACGAGGCCAGTCCAATCGCGCCGCCCCACAACCCTTCGGCGAGCGCCGCGGCGTTCACGTCGGTCTGGAAGCCGATCGGCACCCCGAGCGGGGTGAATGTTCGCAGCACCGCGACGTTGTCCCAGCCGGGTTTCGGGGTGCCGATGAGTGAGCCATAGGTCGGCGAATCCGGCTCCAAGTCCGCAGGCCCGAAACTCGCGATCCCCAGCGCCCGGAAGGCGTGCCGCGCGCGCCACTGCGACAGCACCTCCTCGATGTCCTTAAGTGTCCGCGTGGGCGCGCCCGTTTCCAGACGGACCTCGGCGCGCACGTCCGCCGGTCCGGTCCCGAGCACGCACACGCACTTGGTGCCCCCCAGCTCGACCCCGGCACACAGAGCGGGATCTTGTTGTGTTGACATGGGTGAGGCGGTACCGCGTCGATGACATGGGCGACAGGCCCGCCGCCATCGGACGCGGGGATGCCTGGAAACGCCGGGAGTCTAGCGCGGCTAGGTGTCGCGCACGAAGCGGTAGTGGGCGACGAGCCACTCCTGGCCGTCGGCGTAGCCGAAAGTCTCCGCGCACGCGATCCAGAAGAGCCGCCACCGCCGCACCCACAGCGCGGCGGACTTCTCGCCGTAGGCATCGGTGAGGATGCCCAGCACCCGGACGTGGTTCGCGTCCTGGTTGCGCAGCCAGTGGTTGGCGGTGCGCGCATAGTGCGTGCCATCCACGACCCACTGCTGTTCCAGCCGCAGGTCGCGCTGGAAGCGCGGCAGCGTGCCAACCGCCGGCATCAGGCCGCCGGTGAAGAAATGGCGGCCCATCCAATTGTCCTCGCCCTGTGTCTCGAAGGGGTACATGAGCGTCGCGTGCGCGAATATGTGCACGAAGAGCTTCCCCTGGGGCCGCAGCCAGCCGGTGATGCGCGCCAGCAGTGTCTCGTAGTTGCGCATGTGCTCGAGCATCTCGATGGACACGCAGCGATCAAAGGCCGCTGAGGGCAGCGCCAGGCGGTTCACG
Organism: Pseudomonadota bacterium; assembly: GCA_025360865.1. Lineage (GTDB taxonomy): Bacteria > Pseudomonadota > Gammaproteobacteria > Steroidobacterales > Steroidobacteraceae > 13-2-20CM-66-19. The sequence goes on from JANYBG010000028.1 coordinate 11,945, forward strand.
TCCGCGGTGACCACGCGCACGTTGCCGAGGCCACGCAGCTGGCACCGCCGCTCGATGAATTCCCGCTGCGCCACGGAATTGGAGACCGCGCAGATGCGCGCCCCCGGGTAGCGCTCGGCCATCCACAGCGTGAGCGAGCCCCAGCCGCAACCCAGTTCCAGGATGTCCTGGCCATCGGCGAGTTCCGCGCGTTCGCAGTACAGGCCGAGCATCGCCTCCTCGGCGGCGGCGAGCGTCTCGTCCCCGCGCGGATAGTACGCGCAGGAGTACTTGAGCCGTGGCCCGAGGCAGGCCTCGAAGAACGCCGGCGGCAGCTCGTAGTGCTGGGCGTTGGCCGCCTCGGTGTGGATGGCGACCGGGCTTTCCCGCAAGGCGGCCAGTTGCGATTCAAAACGCCGCGCCTGCGCACCGGCGCCCCCGGCGCGCTCGTCCCGCAGACGCTGGCCGCACAGCCGTCGGGTTCCCCAGCGCAGCAGGGCATCGGGCAGTAGGCCGCGCTCCGCCCAGCCGAGCGTGCCGGGCGCGGCACGCTCCGGCGGAAGTTCGGCGGACACAGTTCGGGGCAGAGCGTTCGCGGTACTCATGCGGAAGTCCTCGGGGATTGATCGGTGCGCGGTCGCCCGGGCGCGCGCGGTGCCGGCGCCTCGGTGAACGGGATGCCGCCGCTGGCAGCCGGATTGGGCGCGCAACGCGGTTCCACAGGTTCAAAAGGAAATACGCAGGCCGGGGATACCGGGATGCACAGCCCCGGCCTGGGGGTCAGCTCAGGTACGGATCTCGCCCTTGGCGATGATCGGGCCGGTCGGGACACCGGCGGGCGCCCCGCCGGCGGGCTCGAGTGTAATCGCCAGCACCGAACCGGTGCCCAGCGCCGCAAGGACGTCCTGCGGGACCTGGACCGTGTGCGACTTCTCGACGGACACCAGACCCAGTGAGCGCGGGGCCTTTCCGGGCGGAATCAGCCACAGCTCGGGCACGCGTCCCTGTGGATCGGCCGCGTGGGGAACAGGCACCATCAGGACCGTTCCGTGGGCGGGATCGACCGAGGCCAGCCAGGCGGTACTGCCATCGTCATGCGTGAGGGAGGTCACAAGCTGATACGCAGGCTCGATGGTTGTGGGCACGGCAGCGACCGGTGGCTGCCGCACCGGGGGCTGGCTGATCCAGACGGCGAACACGGCGGCGAGGCTGGCGAGGATGGCGGCGCCGCGCCAAAACGCGAGGCTCTGCCACCAGCCTGGCCCAGCCTCGCTGCTCTGCCACCCGAGGCGCGAGCGAATCCGCGGCCACACGTGGGCGGGGGCTGGAACCGGCGCGGCATCGCCAAGCCACGGAGCGAGCCTGCGCTCCCACCCGCTCACGCGCTGCGCGAATTGCGGGTCAGAATCCGCGCGCGCCTGCGCCGCGGCGCGTTCCCGCGCGCTAAGCACGCCGAGCACCAGTTCACCGGCCAGCACGTCATCGTCAGGCGGCTCGATCGCATCAGTCGCATCCGGGGGAGGTAGGTCCGCGCCGCTCATGATTCCAGGCACGTCCGCAGTTGCATGAGGCTGCGGCGGATCCAGCTCTTCACCGAGCCCAGTGGCGCCTCGATTCGCGCCGCCAGCTCCTCATACGTGGAGCCCTCGAAGAAGGCCGCCCGGATCAGCGAGTGACGCTTGGGCTCGAGCTGCCTCAGGCAGTTCTCCAGACGCACACGATCGGTCAGGGTCTCCGCCTGCTGCGCGGGCGATGCGCCCGGATCGGCGATGTCGTCGGCCATCTCGAGCGGGGTGCGCGTATTGCGTGCGGGCATCGCCCGCAGCCTGTCGATGGAGCGGTTGCGCGCCATCATGGAAAGCCACGCCATGGCGCTCGCCCGCGTCGCATCGAACTGACCGGCCTTGCGCCACACGGTGGTATACACCTCCTGGAGTACTTCCTCGGCCTCGGCGCGCTCGTTGAGCACGCGCAGGCAGATGCCGAACAGGCGGCTGGAGGTGTCCCGGTAGAGTGTCTCGAACGCGGCGCGTTTCCCCAGGGCGACCTGCGCGAGCAGCGCCTCGGGAGAGGCGGCATCGGGCGGCGGGATGTTGGAATCAGTCATTCATGCACGCGGCAGTCGCAAGGGAGTGGATCGAGCGAACCGATGCGCCGGCGGCCGGCAACACGCGGATCGGCTGGTATAAGAACCCCGATCGCCAGTGGAAGCAAGTAGGCCCGTGCACGGCCACGCTCGAGTTGTCCGTTCCCGGCACAGCGGTGTCAGAGCAGTTCATAGCGCAGCGTGCGTCCCTGCGCGGTGCGTGATTCGAGCGCGAGCCATGCTCCGTCCTTCGAGTACCACAGGTCGATCGGGAAACCGCGCGCCACCAAGTGGTAATGCTCGGCTTCAACCCGGCGCCCCTGGTTCACGAGGCTCTCCGTGCCCTGGTCCGTGAGCGATACCGCTTCGTATTCACCGGACTGAGGGTTGAGCAGGCGCTCGCCAGCCAGATGCGCCCGGTCCCAGTAGGCGAAGCTGCTGACGCAGCCGGGTAGCACGTTGGTGCCCCCGGGACCGCGAACCTCGAACCCGGCGCTGGTCCGTGTCCCCAGCACGCTCGATTCGTGCCCGTTGTCGGACGTCCGTGCCTCCATGCGGGCGAGGCAGCCATCGCGCCAGACCTCGGCATCCTCGTGGTCGTATCCATACACCGGTATGAAAAGAGCCTTGACGGTGAATCGCGCGCGCGAGCGCACCTGCTCGGAGCCAGGCTCGCCGGAGACCGTGAAATCGTGCTCGCCGACCGGCTTGCCATCCAGCAGGACCTGGAAGCGCCAGGTCCGCTGCGCCGAGGCGGGGGGGGACGGCGCCGCCGAAGCGAGTGCGCACGTCCACACCGCGCCGATCATCAGCGCCGCGGGTAGCAGAGCGGCACGGCTCGACGAGATGTGCCGCCGCGATGGCGATCCGGGTGTCACATTCCTCTATACGCAGGACGTCAGGCGCCGGATGCGGCCCGCGCCTTACGGACCGGCGTGTCATAAGCTGCGTATCCCTCGCGCGGCCATCGTCCACCACAAGAAGCCCCCGTGATCCCCAAGGTGCCTGATACGGCCGCGCTGCTGTTCATCCTGGTGTTGGTGTGGCTGCGGACACGCCTGCGGTATCCCCGGGCTCCCGGTTCGCGGTTGCGCCTGAGGCGGGCGGGAGTGTGGTACTTCAGCGCGTTGCTGCTGGCGCTGGTCGCGGGCTGGCAGGCCGCGCCGGGCCTGGCGCGACTCGGCGGGCTGTCCGGGTGGTTGCCTGACACGGCCGCGCGAGCGGCCTGGTTCCTGGCGAGCTACGCGGCCTTCGTACTCCTGCATCGCGCCCTCAAGGCACGCGGCGTCCAGGTTTTTTCCGGCGCGGAGACGACGAGCGAGCGCCCGTGACACTCCGCGGCGAGCCGGGGTCTCCCGGGTTCAGACGGCCGCGAAGCCGCGCGACGTCGCGCTCCAGTCGGGCGCGCGTCGCAGCGCCCCCGGCACCTCGTCGGCGCGGTCCACGACCTGCCACATCAGCAGGTGACGCGGGTCCATGAAGTGCTCGCTGACCGCCCGTTCCAGCACCTGCAGGAGAGGCGTGAAGAAGCCGCGAGTATTCACCAGCAAGATTGGGTTGAGGTAGAGGCCGAGGCGCTTGAGTGTGATGGCCTCGAGCAGCTCCTCCAGCGTGCCCGAGCCCCCCGGAAGCGCGATGGCGGCCTGAGTGCGGGTGAGCATCAGGTGCTTGCGGGTGCGCAGGTCCTCGACGAGCTGGAGTTCGCTCAGTCCTGTGTGTCCCCATTCCAGGTCGGACATGAAGCGCGGCAGGATCCCGATCACACGGCCGCCGGCGGCCAGTGCGCCATCCGCCAGCGCGCCCATCGAACCGGCGCCCCCGCCGCCATAGACGACGGTCAGTTTCTCCCTTGCCAGGACCGCTCCGAGTCGGTGCGCCTCTTCGCGGTATTCGGGGTGCGAGGTCCGGCTGGAAGCGCAATAAACGCAGACAGCCCGCTCCGGGTCCGCGCTCATGGGATCTGTCCTGCCATGGGTCTCATTATATAGGGCCGCTGGCGTGCCCCGACCGCGGGCGGGTGCGCGGGGAGCCTCCGGCGGGTTCCCGCCTCAGTGCTCGGTCGTGGGAGGTTGCGCCGCGGTGGACTGCGTGACGAGTTCGCTCGCCTGGTCGATCCAGTGATCGCGCTCGATCCGGCCGTGGAAACTCGTCAGCTGCTCATCCACGTGGCGGACATCCTCGGGCGACCATTCCGCGATCTGCCAGAAGTAGAAGACGCCGACTTTGTGGAGCGTGCGCTCGAGGACCTTTTCGACACCCTTGATCCGGGTGAGATCATCGGGCTTGCCGTGGCCCGGATGAGTGAGCAGGTTCTTGCTGCCCTGGCGCACCGCGGGCGCGGACGCGGCGCCTGGATTCTCCAGGCGCGCCTGCAGGGCAGCGAGATGCGAGAGCACCGGCGCAAGGTCGGCCTCCTGGCTCTGCGGTATGTGCAATGCGCGCACCGCGCCTTCCAGGCCATCAAGTCGTGACTGCAGCGGGAAGAGCGCGTGTTCGATCGCCATCAGGCGCTCCCCGGTGGGACCGAGATCCGCGGCCGCCGGGATGCGGATCTCGCCAACCCGCTTCGCCAGCTCCTCGATGCGCGCGTGAACCGGCGCGAGATCCGGCGGCGCCGGCATCTCGATGCCTGTCACGGCCTCGCGCACCATGTCGATCCGCGCGCCCAATGGCTGCAGGTCCACCGGTGGGCGCGCCGCGAGGCGCTCCTCGAAACCGCGACGCCAGGCGTCCCACTCCGCGCGCGCGCGGGTGTGTTCGAGCGTCACGTCCTCGTAGTGACGGCGGAACCACCAATACGCGAACAGGCCCCCGCTGGCGGCGGCGACCGCCATCAGTACCAGGATCTTCGCCAGTAGAAAGCCCATGGAAGCGCCTCGCTTGGTGCTATTTCGCGGGAATCGTGTGTAATTCGATGCGACGGTTCCGCGCGCGCCCCGCTTCGGTGGCGTTGTCGGCGATCGCGCGCCGCGCGCCGTAGCCCTTGGCGGCCAGGCGCTTCGAGTTGATGCCGCGCGCGATGAGCGCCGCGCGCACCGCGGCCGCGCGCTCCTGGCTCAGTCGCTGGTTCACCTTGCCGCGGCCGACGGTATCGGTGTAGCCCTCGACGCGGATGGTGCCGGGGCAGGAACGAATCTGACGCGCCAGCTGATCCAGTAGTGGGTTGCTCTTCATATCGATCCTCGCGCTGCCCGAGGCGAAGAGGATCTGCTCGCCGCTGAGGATCCCGGCGAGGGATAAGTCGCACGCCTGAAACGTCAGCGGGACGGGTGGCGCCTCGCTGTGTGGCGGCGCGAGCGCGGCGACGGGCGCGGGTGGCGGGGCGATCATCGCGGTCTCGAATTGCCCGGTGACGCTGGTTGCGCAGGTTTGGCGGCCGAGCCACGTGGGGCAGGTAGCCGATCTCGCCATTTGCAGCGCCGCGGGTTCCGCCTCAGCCGCGGGCGCGGTGCCGGAAAGTCGCACCGCCTGGCCGCTGACCGCGACATTCACCCAGCCGTAGCCCGCCGCCGTGAGTTGCTCACGCGTTTCGCGCTCGACCGTGCCCTGGATCGCGTTGCGCGCGAAGGGGATGAGGGCGAACACGGCGGCGCAGATGAGAACGAGCAGGGGAAGCAGGCCGCCCCACGCGAAGGCCCGTATCGGGGGGTCGCGCCAGATGATGGGATGGCGCTGCAGGACTGTCGCGGATGCCATCGAAGCTCCCCGTTTGCCGCCGATTCGTGGAGTGACGCCGCAAGGGCTGACGCAACGCCTGTAGGGCTTTATACACCGCGCCGCGGGAGCGGTCCAAGGCGGACGGGTCTCTGTCGCGCGGTGGATTTCCAGTGATTGCGACGATTCGGGCCGCTGTCGCGCGCCCGGCGCGCCGCGCCCACGTTGGGCCGCATTGCCGCTACTGCCCCAACCCGAATAGAATCCCTCCCCCGCGCGGGTGTAGTTCAATGGTAGAACTGTAGCTTCCCAAGCTACTAACGTGGGTTCGATTCCCATCACCCGCTCCACTTCCCGCGTGCGGCGGTGCCCGTTTAACCAGTCCCCACGCCTTGCGAACCTCGCCGGGAATCGCGAACATCCCTTGCGATGAGGAGCCGAGTGATTCATGCGGTCTGAGGATGTGCCGGGTGCCAGGCCCGAGGGCATCGCGTCCGGTCGCGAGGTGTTCCTCAGCTACGCCAGCCACGATGGCGCGACCGCGCAGCGCATCTGCGACTACCTCGAGGGCGTCGGCGTGCCCGTGTGGATGGCCCCGCGCGACGTACCCGCCGGAGCCCTCTATGCGGATGCGATCGTGCGCGCGATCACCGCGTGTCGAACGCTGGTGCTCGTGCTGTCTCAGGATTCGGTTGATTCCTCACACGTGGGCAAGGAAATCGAGCGCGCCTCGTCGAAGCGCAAGCCCGTCATCGCCTTCCGCCTCGACGCCGCGGAGCTCACCCCGTCACTCGAATATTTCCTCTCCGAGTCGCAGTGGATTGACGCGCGCCAGAGTCTTGAGTCGGCGCTGCCCAAACTCGCCGAGGGTATCAGGCGACTCGGAGCCGCCGGGCCAGCGGTTCCCGGCCCGCGTTCCGCACCCGCGCCACTGCCGCCCATGAGGTCGCCTCCCGGCTCGCGCGCCGGTATGCGCGCTCTGGTCGCGACCGCGGCGGTCGTGACCGCGCTGCTCGGCGCCTGGTACATCGCCGTGAAGGCGGGCTGGTACCACAAGGCTCAACCGGCACCCGCGATGACGGCGGCACCCGGTGCGGCTGACGCGCCCGCGACAGCGGCGAGGAAATCGATCGCCGTGCTGCCGTTCACGGACCTGTCCGAGAAGAAAGACCAGGAGTACTTCTCCGATGGCTTGTCTGATGAGCTGATCGATCTTCTGGGCAAGGTACCGGGGTTACGAGTGCCGGCGCGCACGTCCTCGTTCTATTTCAAGGGCAAGCAGGCGACGCTTGCGGAGATCGGCAAGGCGCTGAATGTCACGCACGTGCTCGAGGGCAGCGTGCGCAAGTCCGGCAACGCGCTGCGCATCACCACCGAACTGGTCAGCGTCGCGGACGACGCGCGTGTCTGGTCTGAGACCTATGACCGCCAGCTCGATGATGTCTTCAAGGTGCAGGATGACATCGCCGGCGCGGTCGTCACGGCGCTGCGGGTCTCGGTACTCGAAGACACCGCCCCACGCGCCGCGCCGACCGCGAACAGCGCCGCGTACCTGCACTACCTGAAGGCGGTCGCGGGGTTTTACGGCCCCGGCGGCCCGTACTTCGATGAGGTCTTGGGTGAACTGCAGGCGGCGATCAGGCTGGACCCCTCGTTCGCGCAGGCGTGGCTGCTGCTGGGACAGGCGCGCATCAGTGGGTTCGCGGGCTCAGGCTACGGGGGCCCTTACGCGACCGTGCGGCCCGCGGCCTTCGAGGCGCTGCAGCGCGCCCTGAGCATCGACCCGGATTCCGCGGCGGCGCACGTGCAGCTCGCGCGCCTTTACTACATGATGGACTGGGACATCCCCGCGGCCCACCGGGAGCTGGACCGGGCGGTGGCGCTGCGGCCCAATGAACCCAGCGCGTTGTGGACCATAGGGTACATCGCCAACTCGGAGGGACGCTTCGACGAGGCGATCGCGCAGCATCTCAAGGGCCGCGACATCGATCCGTTGCTCCCCGACAACTATCGCCAGCTCGGCAACGACTACTATCGCGCCGGTCGGCTCGATGAGGGGGCGGCCATCCTCGCGGAGGCGATCCAGCGCTTTCCGGGCGCGCGGACGTTCCACTATCGACTGGGTCTGGTTCGGCTGGCCCAGCGCCGGCCGGACGTGGCGCTCGAAGAATTCAAGCTCGAGCAGGACCCGGATTTCCGATTGGCTGGCATACCGCTTGCCCTCGATGCCCTGGGCCGCAAGCCCGAGGCGGACCGGGCCGTCGCTGAACTCCTGGGGAGCAAGAACCCCGCCAACACCGCCGCCTACCAGATCGCGCTCGTCTACGCGCACCGCGGCGACACCACCCAGGCCTTCCAGTGGCTCGAGCGCGCCCTCAGGCAGCGCGACGCCGGCATGCACTGGATGAAGTTCGACCCGCTCCTGAAGGCGGTGTCGGGCGATCCGCGCTTCCAAGCGCTGCTCGCCCAGATGCACCAGGCCTGAACCGCGCATTCGCGGGAGGCTTCCGGTCAGTGCGTCTTCAGCAGCCGGTCGTGTTTCGCCAGCACCTCGCGCAGCTTCGCGTGCGACAACGCAGTCACGTGATGGTCGTCGATGCCAGTCATGTCCTCCGCGGCGACCAGGGCGTTGATCACCGCCTCCTCGGTGGCCTGCACGGTCGCGGCGAACACCGGATCCAGTGAGTCATTGGGGACCATCTTAAGATTCGCCACATGCGCGCCGTCGCTCGCCTCCGGGTTGGCCGTCGAGAAGGCGATGAAGATGTCGCCCGAGCCGTTGCCGGCGGTGCTGCCGTTGCGCCCGAGCCCAAGTGTCACGCGCCGCGCGACGCGCTTGAGCTGATGCGACAGCAACGGCGCATCCGTGGCGACCACCACGATGATCGAGCCGCGTTCGGCGATGTCGGAGGGCACGAAGGCCGCGTACGGATCCTCGCCGAAGATCTCCGCGCCAACGGGGATGCCCGCGACCCGCAGGTTCTGGCGCGTGCCGTAGTTGCATTGCACGAGCACGCCCACGGTGTAGCCGCCATCCTTCGCGGCGAGCTTGCGGGAGGCGGTACCGATGCCCCCCTTGTAGCCATTGCAGATCATGCCCGTGCCGCCGCCCACATTACCTTCCTGGACAGGGCCGGAGCGCGCGCTGTCGAGAGCCTGGAAGACATGCTCGGGCTTCACGTGGAAACCGTTGATGTCGTTCAGCCAGCCGTCCCAGGTCTCGGCGACCACCGGCAGCGACCACCAGGCGCCCGTGGCATCCGCCGGTCCATGGGCGACGCGCCAGGCGATGACCGCATCGCGCACGACTCCGACGCTGTGGGTGTTGGTGATCATCACCGGGCCTTCGAGAAACCCTGACTCCTCGACCCAGGTCGTGCCGGTCATCTCGCCGTTGCCGTTCTCGGCGAACCAGCCGGCGAAGGAGAAGCGCTGGATGGAGTCCGGCCCGCGTGGCAGGATCGCCGTGACCCCGGTGCGCACGGGGCCCTTGCCGACCTCGAGCTTGCCGCCGCCGGAAATCAACGTGGTCTGGCCGACCAGCACTCCATCGACGTCGGTGATCGCGTTGAGCTTGCCGGGAACGCCTTCGAACGGCACCCCGAGGTCGCGCGCGCGCGCGCGCGGCGGGGCATCGGCGGGAAGGGCCGGCGAGGACACGCCAAGAAGGGTGGTGACAGCCAGCAGCGAGATCAGCGTTCGGCCCAAAGGCGGATTCTCCTGATCAAACAGAGGGAAAAGAGTTGGCAGGTACCCGCGCCGCGTCGCCCCCGCTTGTCCAACCCAACCGGCCTCGATTGTACGACGGTTCGAACGGCGCTCATGGGCGCTCGCCTGGCCGGTGGCGAACTTGCCACCCCACCGGCAACTGCGAGGTGCGTCTCGGTGCTGTGACCGTTCGGTGACATTCGGGCCCCGCGGGGGCGGCTAAAGTCGCCCCATGCACCAGATTGGGGTGGTTGGCCTGTCCTATCGCCATGTCGGGGTGGGCGAAGTGGCTCGCTTTTCCATGCCACGCGCCGACATCGCGGTGCGGCTGCCGCAGCTACGCACCCATCTGCGGGGCGCCGAGATCCTTTATGTCGGCACCTGCAATCGCGTGGAGGTCTTCTACGCCACGGCCGATGGCGCCCCCGCGGAGGACTTCCGCGTCGAGGTCTTCCGCGGACTGACCGGGCGCGACCCGGCCCCCGGGGAGGCGGCCAGGGCCTTGCGCGCCTGGACCGGCGAGGCCGCGGTCGAGCACCTCTTGCTCCTGGCCTGCGGACTGGACTCAGCCCAGACCGGCGAGCAGGAGATCGCCACGCAGCTGCGGGACGCCTGGGAGGAGTCGCGCCTCGCGCACACGAGCGGCCCGGTCCTGGACCGGCTGATGGGCGAGGCACTGGGAATGGCGCGCCGCGTGCGGCGCATGACCCATGGCATCCGCACCCCGTCGCTCGGGGATCTCGCCGCCGACCGTGCCCTGCAGCACCTGCGCGGTCGGGTGGGACGCGTGGGCCTCCTGGGCGTCTCGCCCATGACGCGCCGCTGCGCGATGGTCCTCGCGGCCGCGAACGTGCCGCTGCTGATCGTCAACCGCACGCTGGAGACCGCGCAGGAACTGGCGACGCTGGTGGCCGCCGAGGCGCTCTCCCTGGATGCGTTCCGCGCGGCGCCACCGCCGCTGCGGGCGCTGGTACTCGCCACCGGCGGCGGGGAGCCGGTGCTCGATGCCTCGACACTCGCAAGACTCGCGACCTCGCCGGCCGCGGCGCCGCTGTTGATCGACTTCGGCGTGCCGCCGAATGTCGATCCGGCCGCCGCCCGCGGAGCTGGACTGACGCGCGTGGGGATGGATGACCTGATCGAGGCCGCGCAGGGGCGACGGCTTTCGCAACTGATGCGCCTGGCCCCGGTGCGGGCGGCGATCGATGAACGCCTGACGCGGCTGCGCGCGGACCTCGCCACGCGTGCCATCGGCGGCCGGATGGCGGACTTGCGGGATGCCTTCGAGCAGATCGCGAAGGCTGAGGTGGCACGCGCGCTGACCCATGAGCTGCGTACACTTGACCCCCAGGAGGCCCAGCAGCTGGAGCGGCTGGCCTCGACCGTGGCGCGGCGCCTGGCGCACCTGCCGCTGGCCGGACTGCGGGCCGCGGCGCTGCATGCCAGCCCCGATGCGGTGGATGCCTTTTTCGATGGAGTCAAGAGCGGCCGTGGCGGCGCATCGCCGCCACCCGCGCGGCCGAAGAGAGATTCATGACCAATGCCCTGAACCTGCGCGCTGGCGCGATGTCCACCCCGCGCTCGGACGCGCTTTACGAACGCGCCTGCCGCGTCATTCCCGGCGGGGTGAGTTCGCCGGTGCGCGCGTTTCGCGCCGTTGGCGGCACTCCGCTTTTCATGGAGCGCGGCGCGGGCGCGCGGATCTTCGATGCGGACGGCCGAGAATATCTCGACCTCGTGTGCTCGTGGGGCCCGCTGATCGCAGGCCACGCCCATCCGGCCGTGGTCGCCGCCATCAGCGGGGCGCTGGCGCGCGGGACGACCTTTGGCGCTCCCTGCGCCGCGGAAGTGGAACTCGCCGAACGGGTCACGGCCGCCTACCCGGCCGCCGAACAGGTGCGCTTCGTGTCCTCGGGCACCGAGGCGGTGATGAGCGCCATCCGGGTGGCGCGCGCTTTCACCAGTCGCGACCTCATCGTCAAGTTCGCCGGCTGCTACCACGGCCACGCCGATCACCTGCTGGTCGCCGCGGGCTCAGGCCTCGCCACGTTCGGCAAGCCATCCTCCGCGGGAGTTCCCGAGGCCTTCACCGCCTGCACGCGCGTGCTGGCGCTGGATGACGAGGCAGCCCTGAGGACACTGTTCGCGCGCGACGGCGCGCGCATCGCGGCGGTCATCATCGAGCCGTTGCCGGCCAACCATGGCCTCTTGCCCCAGCGCCGCGAGTTCCTCGCGGCGATCCGCGAGCTCACTTCACGGCACGGCGCGCTATTGATCTTCGACGAGGTCATCTCTGGCTTCCGGCTCGCCCGGGGCGGCGCCGCGGAAGTGCTCGGCATCAGGCCCGACATGGCGACCTTCGGCAAGGTCATCGGCGGCGGCATGCCGGTCGGGGCCTTCGGCGGCGCGCGGCGCGTGATGGCGCGCCTGGCACCCGATGGCGACACGTATCAGGCGGGTACCCTCTCGGGTAACCCGGTCGCCATGGCCGCCGGACTGGCGACGCTGGATTCGCGCTCGAGCAGATCCAGCGTCGCCAGTCCGGCGGCCATGGCGACCGGGTTACCCGAGAGGGTACCCGCCTGATACGTGTCGCCATCGGGTGCCAGGCGCGCCATCACGCGCCGCGCGCCGCCGAAGGCC
>JANYBG010000039.1 GCA_025360865.1 Pseudomonadota bacterium
CTTCGCTGCCGACGGTCTTGAACCGACGACGTCTTCTCACATGACCTAACAGGTGCATAAGTTCCTGGCATCCGGACTTAGGGCAGTCAATCGCATCAGGGCCCAAGTCTTTCGGCAGCCCAAACAGTCGACGGCGAGTAAGCTGAACCTAGGGCTGCGCAATACTGGACGGCCTTGGGATTCCGCGCTCTACCGGTCGCAGGACAGGAGCGGGTTGGCTCTCGGAGCCGGGATGGGTCCGGGCGATCCTAACGGTTAAGCGCTTTCCTACACGCGGTCGGGCGAGGCGCGGGACTGGCGCCGAGCCGCATTTGGCTTATTGTTAGCACCGGGGAAGCAGAATTCATCCCTTCAGGAGAATCATAATGTCAATCATCGCGTGGCTTGTAGTCGGGCTGATCGCCGGATTTATCGCCAGCAAAGTCGTTAACCACACTGGGGAAGGCGTCATCCTGGATATCGTCCTAGGTATCGTGGGTGCGTTCGTTGGCGGCTGGCTGTTCAACACGTTTGGGCATGCTGGGGTCAACGGATTGAATCTCTATAGCGTCTTCGTCGCGGTTGTCGGCGCTGTGGTCGTGCTGAGCGTGTATCACCTCATCGTTCGCGGCACCCGCAGTACGCCGCGACTTTAATCGGTCCCAGCCGTGGGCATCGTCGGGACGGTCGTCCGTGATCGTCCTGGCGAAATCCACTGTTCGGCAACGGGTGAGACGGGCCGCAGCGCCTCGGCGCGGTGATCGATCCCCGCGCTGGGGTGGCTAAGTTCCGTGCGCTTTCGGTTAGACATAATCCATGGCCGGTGGGGCTCGCAATGCGCGGCTGACAGGGGGATACCGTCCGCCACGGTGGAAGGCTTATCCATCGAGGCGTATAAGCGAATCGGTAATCGCGAAACCGCACCTACGAATGTAGCCTCCTCGCGTCTCCGCGCAATGGCACGCAACCCAAAGCCTCAAAGCCATGACAACCGCAGGACTTGGGCAGCTCGGTGAGGACACCGTCGAGATAGAGTTGACGGCGGAGGAGCAGCATGGACGGCCATACCGCGCTCGTCTATGACCATCGCATGACTCTTCCGGAGGACGTTATTTTCTAAACTGAAGCACCGAGCCCAGAAGCGTGCCCGTGGAAGCCACGACAACTCCGCCGCGGGGGTTCTCGATGTGGGCCGCCTTGGGCTCTGGCAAGATATAACTTAAACTAGCAGGTCTGCGCCGGAGCGATATCGTGACCAAAAAAAGCTTGAACCCTTTTTTGAATTTTTTCGCCCTCGCGCTGCTGCCGGCGCTGTCCATCCTCATACCCGCCGTGGCCACCGCCGATCAGGGAGATCCGCCGAGCCGCGTAGCGCGCCTCGCGTACACGGAGGGTTCGGTGTCGTTCCAGCCAGCCGGTACTTCCGACTGGGTGGCACCATCCGTGAATCGTCCTCTCACCACAGGTGATCAGCTGTGGGCGGATCAAGGAAGCCGCGCGGAGATTCAGCTCGACGGCTCTGTCGTACGCCTTGGCCAAGGTACGGCGATGTCGTTTCTGAATCTGGGTGACAACACGACGCAAATCCAACTCTCCTCTGGCACGCTGCTCGTACGCGTGCGACGTCTCGCGGATAGCGAAACCTACGAAATCGATACGCCCAATATCGCTTTCTCACTCCTGCGTCCCGGACTTTATCGGCTCACGGTTGACGCCTCGGGAAATACGACAGCGATCGGGGTCCGGAGTGGCCAGGGTGAAGCGACGGGCGGAGGTACCGCCTATCCGGTTGGGCCGAATGAATACGACGTCTTTTCGGGCACGGACCCGTTAACCGAGAACTCACAACCCTACGGAGCCGACGAGGATGCGTTGGCTGCCTGGAGCGCGGGCCGCGACAATCGATGGGATCGCTCCGCATCCGCGCGCTATGTCTCACCGGATGTCATCGGCTACCAGGATCTGGATGACCAGGGATCGTGGACCCCCACGCCAGAGTTTGGAAATGTGTGGTTTCCCCGAGAGGTGGATGCCAACTGGGCCCCCTACCATAGCGGTCACTGGGCCTACATCGCGCCGTGGGGTTACACCTGGGTCGACGACAGTCCTTGGGGATTTGCGCCTTTCCACTACGGACGTTGGGTGCGCATGCCACAAGGTTGGGGCTGGATTCCAGCGCCGCCCGCGCCGCCCAACGCGGTCTACGATCGTCCGGTGTACGCCCCTGCGCTTGTCGCCTGGCTGGGCGTGGGTGCGGGTGTCGCCTGGTTTGCCTTAGGCCCGCGCGAGGTCTTCGTCCCGTCCTATCCGGTAAGCCGGGCTTACGTGAACAACGTCAATATCTCCAACACGACGGTCAATACGACTGTCATCAACAATATCTACAACACCACGGTCGTGAACAACACGGTCGTCACGAACGCCACCTACGTCAATCGCAATGTTCAGGGCGCGGTGACAGCCACAACGTCACAGGCATTCACCTCAGCTCAGCCTGTCTCCAGAAACGTTCTGAGAGCGGATCCGCGAGCGACCGCGAACGCAAAGGTTAGTACGTTCGCACCGGCGGCGGTGCCCACGAAGCAGGCAGTGCTCGGTGCGGGACGGGTGAGCGCGGTTAAACCGCCTGCGGCTGTCCAGACCCGGCCCGTGATCGTCCGTACCGCCCCGCCGCCACCGCCACCACCCTTCGAGCGGCGTCAGGAAGCGATCAAGAGCAATGGCGGCAAATCTCTTTCGATGGCGCAGGTCCGACAGATCATGCCCGCCGCCGCACCGCGAACAGCGCCGGTGAAAATCGCGCCGCCCGCGAGGCTGGTTACATCGGCTACAGCGGCGACTGCCGCTCTGCGCCCAGGATCCGCGCCAAGCGCGGATCACCCCGCGCCGCAACCCCCGCTTGCGCCCGCGCCCCCGGCCAAACCCGTTGGCCCTGCGGTTCATTCCGGTGAGCCTCCGGTAGCGCCAAAGCCCGCATCACCCGGCGACGCGAATTCCGGGCCTACTGCGCCCGCGCCCCCGGCCAAACCCGTTGCCCCTGCGGTTCATCCCAATGAGCCTCCGGTCTTGCCAAAGCCCGCACCGGCCGGCAACGCGAGTTCCGTGCCACGTGCGACCGCGCCTCCGACGAAACTCGTTGCCCCTGCGGTTCATCCCAGTGAGCTTCCGGCGGCGCCGCGACCTGTATCGCCCGCTGACGCGAATTCCGCTCTCGAACGGCAGCATCTGCAGGAGCAGCAAAAGCTCTATGCGCAACAGAGCGTGGAGAAGGAGCGCCTACAGCGACAGCAGGATCTACAGCATCAGCAGCACGCCGAGCAGGCGCGACAACAGCAGCTCGAACAGCAGCATCAAGCCCAGACCGCTCAATTAGCTCAGAAACACGCACAGGAACTGCAGCAGCAGCAAATGAAACAAGCACAAGAGAAACGCCGGCAAGAAAGTGAGCCCCCGGCTAAAGCGCCTGTTCCGAGCCATGCGCCCCAAGCGAAGCCCCAGCCACCGGGCGGAGGATAGATCAGGTCCACGGCGCCACCGCCAAGCACAGGCGACGCGAAGGCGCAGGCATGCAATGCACACCCCACTGCGCGTACCACACTTCGGTATGCGCATTTGACGCGGATCGGGAAACCGGCCATGCGGGATTCCCGCGACGCGCACCGCCCGATACCAATGGGCAGCGATGGCGCTAACGAACCCGTCCGGCCCGCAGCGCGCCGGGACGACATGCAGCTCCCCATAGGATCCGAATGCTTCGCGGCAATCCCGGGCGGTCGACAACCGAGTCGCCATGCCCCCTCGGAGAGCCGGATCTCAGGTTGGTCTGAGTCTAGCGTGGAGGCGAGCCTCGTGTTTTCTCAGTCCGTGGGATTGGCACTCGAGATCACATGATCCAGGTTCTTACCATCGACCCCGACCGGCTTGGTCAGAGGCGGCCGCCCGGGGGGAACACACAGAACGCGCTCTCAACACACTCGTGCGTGCGGCGTCAGCGACTGTTACGCCTGGACAAGAGAGCGGGAAGCGCGTGCCGACAACTCAAGCTGACTCCTGAGCATTTCCCGAGTTCCCGCTGATTTGCTCGATCAGACTGATCAGAGTGTCGGGATCTACCGGCTTGACAAGGTGGAAGTCGAATCCCACCTCTTCCGTGCGTTGTCGATCTCCGGCCTGACCCCATCCAGTGACCGCGATCAACTGGATCGTCCGCCCCCACGGCTGCTGACGTACCCAACGCCCAACTTGCAGCCCGTCCATCTTAGGCATTCCTAAGTCGATCAGCATTACATCCGGTCGCAATGCTTCAGCGATGGGAAGCGCCGCTGAGCCGTCTTCCGCTGTGTGAACCGAATATCCGTGTCCGCGTAGCACCAAGGCGAGACTTTCGACGATGTCAGGGTGGTCGTCGACGAGCAATATTCGCGGCTGCGTTTTGTACAACGTCGCGACGACTGCGGGTGGTTCGCCTTGTTCTGCACTCGGCGATTGCTTAGCCCGCGGTAAGCTGACCCTGAAGCAGGAGCCACACCCCAATCCACCGCTTTCTGCCTGCACGGTCCCGCCATGCAGGGTGACTAACTGCTTAACCACCGAAAGGCCAATGCCTAGTCCGCTGCGACCTCTGCCGGCAATGTGCACCTGAGCGAAGAGGTCAAATACACGCTGGAGCGAATCCGGCGCGATCCCTATCCCCGTGTCGGCCACCTTGAGTTCGATACGGTCCTCGCACGCAATGGCGCTAATGTCGACTCGCCCGCCCGGCTCGGTATATTTGGCGGCGTTCTGCACCAAATTGTCCAGAATCTGATAGAGCCGCGGCCCATCCCCGTCCACCCACAGAGGGTCGCCCGAAAGATGAACGTGAATACTGTGGTGGAGTCGCTCGAGAAGCGAACGGTTGGCCAAAATGACGTCGTCGACAATACGACGCAAATCAAGCACCTCTAGCCGCAGCTCGATGACGCCGCGAGTGATCCGGCTAACATCGAGGAGGTCCTCCAGTAGCCGCGCCATTTGCGCGGACTGCCGTTCAATGATCTGACGCGCAAGTGCTTGGGTGGATGCTGGCACTTCCGGCCGCAGTAGCCGCACGGCGTTGCGTATAGGCGCGAGCGGATTGCGCAATTCGTGCGCAAGGGTCGCGAGAAACTCATCCTTTCGCTGATCCGCCTCGCGAAGTGCCTGTTCGGCCGCGTGTTGTTCGGCGACATCCGTGTTGCTGCCGAACCAACGGGTCACTCTCCCTGTTTCGTCGCGTAGCGGTGCGACACGCGTAAGAAAAGGCCGGAACAGCCCATCAGCGCCCTTAAGTGGAAATATCATGTCAAACGGTGTCCCACTCGCAATCGATCGCTGCCAGCGCTCAAGTACGCCCGGGAGTATCGCGGGGTCGTGCACGGATTGCCAACCCCACCCGCTCATCTCCTCAGGCGTGGTCCCGGTATATTCATACCAGCGGCTGTTGTACCAAAATATCGAGCCGGTCTCATCGGCCATCCAGCATAAGAGTGGGATGTTCTCAGCCAGCGCCCGAAAGCGCGCTTCGCTATCGGCTAATGCCTTCTGGCTCGCGTAACGTTCGCTAGCATCCCTGAAGATAAGGACGGCGCCTTCGATTGCGCCGTCCTTATCGCGAATGGGCGCGCCACTGGCTTCGATCGGGCGTTCCGTCCCGCCCTTGTCAATCAGAAGCGTGTGATCGTCGAGCCCTACGACCCGGCCCTCGCGCAAGACCTTCTCGTACGGACTCTCCACGGTCGCCCGAGTATGGCCGTTGATAATCTGAAACACTTGATCGAGAGGTTTTCCCAGCGACTCGTTGAACGTCCACCCGGTCAATTGCTCTGCGACCAGGTTCATCCGTTCGATGCCGCCCAACGCATCGGTGCCGATCACAGCGTCACCGACGCTGGCGACGGTAGTCGCGAGGCGCTCCTCGCTTGAGCGAATCCGCGCCGCGCTGCGCCTCATTAGCCCGCGCAGGAAGGCCAGCAGCAACAGCGCCACCGCGCCGCTGGCGACCACGGCTGTGACAGTCCAGATAGTCTGTTGGGACGCACGGGCAGCCCGCGCGGTGAGAAGCCGTTCTTCTTCGGCGCGCATTCGCGATAATTGATCGCGAAGTCTGTCCATGAGCGCGCGGCCGCGATTAGTCCGGACCAAGGCTAGCGCAGCCCCGGCATCGCCCCCGTCGTGTAGGGTAAGCGATTCCGCAAGGTCGGCCATTTTGGCGTCGACGCTATTGCGAATCTCGGTAAGTGCCCGCTGCTGCCGCAGGTCGTCGCTGGTCAGCCGCGCCATGGCGTTAAGCGTGGAGGGAAGGACTGTTAGCGCGGCGTGATAGGGCCTCAGATAGTCCGGATCGCCGGTAAGCAAGTAGCCGCGCTGCGCGGTCTCGGCGTCTTTAAGCGCGGACAGCGTGGTATCAATTTGCTCGACCACACGATGCGTGTGGTCGACCCACCACATTGCCTGACTTTGAGAGCGCACGATGGCCAACGCGCCCAGTACCACCACGACAAGAACGAGCGCGAATAGAATGAACGCGCCGCGCTCTGAAGGGATGAACGCCCCTGAGCGTGGTGGCGACCCTGGTCGATTTGCCGGGATCGTTTCCATGCGCGCACTTTGCGGTGCTACCCCCGTTATCGCCGCTTGGCTGAGAGAAGCCCCGCTGAGTCACTATGCTCTCGAAACCCTCAAACCATCCTACTATGGATATCCCTCCTCCGGGATCAGGCAGGCGGAAGTCGGAGATCGCCTGCCAATGGGTTCGGCTACAATTAGCGTCGGGGCTGCGCGTCTGGGGTGCGACGGATCCGTAGGCGAGTTGCTGGCCCGTCTGGCGGGCACTCGCGCCTGTGTCTCCACGACATCAGAATCGATCTGGCAGCTGGCTGATCGGCCACTTCCTCCCAAACCGGGCTTCCCCTGCGCCACACCCCCCCGGACCTGATGCCTCGCCGACCTCCCGGCACAATCAAGCGCACATCGGTTCCAGAGCCCGGGGCGCAGCCACTTCCCAGATTGAGGCCTCGAGCTCCCCGCCTTGGCATCGGCCGCGCTCCTCCACCGCCTATCGGGCCATCGCACGGCTGAGCGATGGCGCTGCGGCTTTTTTCCAGAGCCTACGCGATCGGACAACGCTAGCCGTCCATTGAGTAGAAGAATTCCTCTCGCACGATCTTTCCGTTGTGGACGGTGTAGAGGCCCACCTCGTCGAGCTTCATCCTGCGCCCGGAGGGTTTGTTTGTTACGTCGTACTGGAATCCCACGACAAAGCGATCATCGTGCGGCCAAGGACCCGTCACGTTCGCGGAATGAATTTCGTGGTTGGCTAGCCACCACTCACCCTTAGCCTTGACTGCCGGGAGTCCTTTGGCTTCTCGCTGGCCCCCCGGCGGAGCTGCAGCCTCCACGCTAACGATGTTCTCTGAAAATAACTCGTTTAGAGCATCCAGATTTCGTCCTTGTTTACACAAGGTCACTAGTTTGGTCGCGATGTCCATGGTCCGCATAAGCCGATCCTTTCAATTGATTCAAATTTCACAATCTCTCTCCGCTACGTTCGGATGGTGTCACACGAGACCCGGAAACCCCAACGGTGGCTGCCAATGGGGTCTACGACGATTCTCTTGTCCGGTAGAACTGCCACGCTTGCGCTACTTCCCGCGACCTCGTGCCAATCGAGACGCCCACCCCTTAGAGCCACCGGTCAATTCGGAATCAGAGATCTTTGAGCTCTCCATAGCGTCGCTTAGGACAGCTCACGTGGATCTGCTCGAGAAAACGTTTGGCGATATCCGCGATTCACCCGCTCAAGGCGCGGCACTTCCACTGCATGGATACAAGGATTGGCAGGGACTCGAAGCCGTGTTCACGTCAGACATCATCGCAGACTTCAGGGAAGCAACCTCTGTACCCAATGAAAGCCTACTAAAGCACGGAGCAAGTATTTACGTCGCGGCCTTGGCGCCGATGCTCGCCAATGTAATCACAGTTCATCACGGCCACGTGCCAGAAATTGGAGTCAAATCTCCTTCGGAGGCACACGGAGTGTGGGCCATGGAAGACAAGCTATGGGTACCGTGCGAGTCTTCCTTTCCGATGGCTGCCCGGGTACGGTCACTAGATGAAGCCTTTAAGCGCGAAGACGGCGCATGGCGAATCAAGACCCTTCGGCTAACGCGCTTGCGGGTAGAGAGGGGTTAACGGCCACGCGAGGCACATCAAGCGATGTGAGCGGCGTCATGCCCACCACCGTCGGTCGCAGCTTCGGTCGGCACGCCGGCGTACATAAGTTCGTAAGTGCCGCCTCACGCGGGGAGGAGGCTGAGAAGCCGAAAGCGATTCTCGCCGGACTGGAGATCGGTGGAATTGTGAACGGCGGTTCCTGCTCACCGTAAAATTCCTGAACCCCTGCCTCAGGGGTCGCCGGCAGCACTGCCCTGCCGTACGTGCTTCTGGAAGCGATGGGAATTCGTCTTGAGGCGACTGGATCTACCCGGCCGAAGAACCCAGTCCACGTCTCCAACGAGACTCGCGATTGGTCTGCGCGATCTAAGAGAATCTCAAGATCGTAGGTGCCCCCGGGGTGAACTCCACGTTAGGGCTGCGGTAGGCCATACGAAGGCTCACATTGGCAAGAACTCTGCCCTTGCGTTCAGAAAGTCGCCGCTGCCCGTTTACGCGGATGAGCTCCGGCGCGAGGAAATGTGCAACGCGGCCCTCGCTTTAGCCCACAAAACTCGGCCAGGTGACCGAATACCCGATCGCGAAGCATGCCCACGGGCTGGCCTTACATCCGATAGACTCTAGTGGACGCCACAAGCCGGTAGTCGCTAAAAAATCCGGTATACGCGGAATTGGAATAGATGCCTTCGGCCCGCTCAACCATTCATTCGCGGCTGTTCGACTTGCCCGGCGAGGCAGGGCGGATCATCGCCGATTTCGATTGGTCTCAGACCTCACTCGGACCGATCGGTGGCTGGCAACAAAGTCTGCGAACGACCATTGGGTTGATTATTCGCTCGCCCGTGCCGATGACGCTGCTGATGGGCAGCGACGGGGTGATGCTCTACAACGACGCATTCGCAGCCTTCGCGGGGGCTCGCCATCCGCAGGCGCTCGGTTCCAAGGTACGGGAAAGCTGGCCCGAGGTCGCCGACTTCAATGCCAATGTCATTAGCATCGGGCTGGCCGGCGAGTCAGTGTTCTACACCAACCAGAGGATGACACTTCACAGAAACGGCCGTGCCGAGCAAGTGTGGATGACGCTGGGGTACAGTCCAGTGCTGGACGACGCCGATCAGCCCATCGGCGTACTTGCCGTCGTGACAGAAACCACAGGCATGGTCCTCCAAGAGAAGGCTTCGATCAAGGAACGCGAGCGCTTTCGCCAGATGTTCGATCAAGCAACTGGCTTCATGGCGCTTCTTCGGGGGCCAGACCATGTGTTTGATCTGGTCAACGCCGGCTATCTGCAACTGATCGGTCATAGGAACGTCACGGGCAAGGCGGTGCGAGATGCTCTTCCGGAAGTGATCGGACAAGGCTACCTCGAGCTTCTCGACGAGGTCTTTTCCTCGGGAAAGCCCTTCTCGGGCACCGAAATGACGGTCACGCTCCAGCGATCACCCGACGCGCCCGGGGAACAGCGGTTCATTGATCTGGAGTTCCAACCAGTCCGGGAAGATGGCGGCGGTATCGTTGGCATCTTCGTCAAGGGCACTGACGTCACGGATCGAATCGCAGCCCGCCACGCGGCCGAGGCCAGCGCGGAGCAATTCCAGAGTTTCGCGCAAACCCTTCCGAACCATGTCTGGATGTCACAGCCCGATGGGCTCCTCGACTGGTTCAACGAACCCGTCTACACATACAGTGGTCACAAGCCCGGACAACTGGATGGCACTGGCTGGGCCATGATGGTTCATCCGGAGGACCGTGAACAAGCGGGTGCGCGCTGGCAGGAGGCGCTTGCCGCCGGAACCATCTATGAGATGGAGTTTCGGCTGCGACGTCACGATGGGGCGTACCGCTGGCACCTGGCCCGCGCGCTTCCCATTCGCGAGCCTTCCGGGTCCATCACCCGGTGGGTTGGGACCAATACGGACATTCACCACCGCAAGGAAGCAGAAGCGGAGACGGCTGCGGATCTGGAACGCATCTGGAGTTCGACCGAAGACCTCATGGCAACGGCGTCGACCAGCGGCTACCTGAAATCCGTCAACCCCGCCTGGGCGCGAGTGCTGGGATACGACGACGCGGATCTTCTTGGATCGCACTTCGCGAAGTTCGTCGACCCGGAGGACCAACCGAAGCTCGCGAAACTGCTGGCGGGAATGGCCGCCGTAGGTCCAATTCCCAAAGCGGAATTGCGCCTCATGGGAAAGAATGGGAAGCGCACGGTGATCGCTTGGTCCGCCGACACCGTCGGTCCTACTTCGTACCTTGTCGGACGGGACGTCACACAGCAGCGAGTTGGTGAGGCCGCACTGCGCCAGTCGCAAAAAATGGAAGCCGTCGGCCAGCTGACAGGCGGGATTGCGCATGACTTCAACAACATCCTGGCCGCCATCGGCGGCTCGATCGAAGTCGTTCGCCGTCTTCGGAAATCCGGTCGCGCGGAGGAAGTCGATCGCTTCCTCGCCGCCGCGGAAGCGGCTACCCAACGCGCCTCCGGGTTGACTCACCGGCTGCTCGCATTTTCCCGTCTCCAGTCCTTGGATGCCAGAGCGGAGGACGTCAATCTCGTGGTCGAGGGGATGGAAGATCTGTTGCGCAGAACTCTCGGGGAGCGCATCGACCTCAAGATGGAATGCCGGCCAGCGGTTTGGCCTGCGTATACGGACGCAAACCAACTTGAGAGCGCCATCCTGAACCTTGCGATCAACGCCCGAGATGCCATGCCCGAGGGTGGTCGGCTGACCATTGAAACCTCAAACGCCCGGCTGGACGAGACCTACGCTAACGATCATGCCGAGGTGAGTCCGGGCGAATACGTGGCGGTCAGCGTCTCTGACACCGGCACAGGGATGACCCCGGAAGTAGTCGCGAAGGCGTTTGATCCCTTCTTCACGACAAAGCCCGTTGGCCAGGGCACGGGCCTTGGATTGTCTATGATTTACGGCTTCGCCAAGCAAAGCTCGGGCCACATTCGTATCTATAGCGAGGTTGGACGAGGAACGACCATCAAGCTATTTCTGCCCCGCGCCCAGAGCGAGAGTGCGGAGCCTGAATCGACCGCCATCCTCAATGTTCCGAAGGGCCACGGGGAAACTGTGATGGTCGTGGAGGATGAGCCCACGGTCCGACTTTTGATTGTCGAGGTACTGAAAGAACTGGGGTACAAATACCTCGAATATGCTGATCCAGCTGCGGCGATCCCGATCCTAAACTCACCTGCGACAGTCGATTTGCTGGTAACCGACGTCGGATTGCCATACATGAACGGTCGGCAGCTGGCCGAACTTGCCAGAGCGCGCCGTCCTACGTTGAAGGTCTTGTTTATCACCGGTTACGCTCAGACTGCGGCCGTTCGTGGTGATTTCCTAGAGCGGGATATGGAGATGCTTACGAAGCCCTTTACGCTGGATTCGCTTGCGGCGAAAATCCGGGCAATGCTGTCAACGAGTTAAGTAATCGCGATTAGGGTCGGAATCACCGCCACAGAGTTGGCGCGCCAGCGTTGTGCTACCCGCATCTATCGCGGACAGTAACCTATGCGAGGTGGCTCCGTCCCGGTTGAGACTGCTGAGTCCCAATCCGGTGGTGCGGCTAAGGTCGGCGTGCCGCAGCCGGATTACCCGGGGTCGGAATCGAATTGCCGGGCAAGCGCTGTCGCTCTCAATTGCCTTTCAAGCTGGTTGTCTAGACTTGGCAAACTATCCGCTGCCGTGTTATCTCAGCAACACGGGGCTCGCGCCAGCCTGGGGTTCCCGCGGCGCTAACGGAGGCGGTTCTAGAGGAAAACCGATGCCCACATCACTGTACGACCTCAGCGTGCCGACCTTCCAGCAGACCCTGAGGGCCGTCGGGGGCTTCCTCGACCGCGCGGCGAGGCACTGCGCCGAGACCGGCGCAGACCCGGACGACTTCGTGTGCGCCCGCCTCTTCGAAGATATGGCGCCCTTCCATTTCCAGATCGAAGCGGCGTGGCATCATTGCGTGTGGGGGCTGGAGGCCGTGAAGACCGGCCTGTTCTCCCCACCCGCCCTGATCGGACCGGTCCCTTTCGCCGACCTACGGGCCCTGATCGGCAAGGCGGAAAGGACGCTGGAGGCGTTCACCCCCGACGAGGTCAATGGTTGGGCGGGAAAAGACCTGGACCTTCAGATCGGCCCGCGGAGGCTCGCCTTCACGTCGGAAACCCTCATCCTGTCGTTTTCGCTGCCCAACTCCCACTTCCACGCCGTCACTGCCTACGACATCCTGCGCACGCTGGGTGTGCCGCTCGGAAAGCGCGATTACGAGGGCCGGCTGCGCACTCGGGCTTTGAACGCCGGGGCATAATTTCGTCCGAGTGTTCGGACAGATTTTCTCCTTCGATAAGTGGAAGAATCGGCGGGGGTTGATTAAACACTGCGAGACGTTCCGCTCATCTCTTGATGTCTTTCTTTCTCCTGTGAGTTAGGCGATCGCGAGACCGAATTACTATCGATCGACGGCCTGCGTGAGCTAATCGAAAGATTGCGGTCCCTCTCGTACCTACCGCCGGGGGATCGTGCGCAGATTGAACGCCCCCGCTTTGCCCGATCTCCGCCGCGGCAAGAAGGGCGCGATTGAAATCCCCCGTCGAGACCTTCTGTAGGGATATGGGCGCCGCAGCTCTAAGCTGGCATCACAAGCGTCAGGATGACCCGCGCATCATGGCGGCCCTTCAATCGTTGCTGGTGACCAGCAAAGCCAGCTAGTCTTGTTGTGAACGCGCTGCGCTACGGAGCGCCAAATCGACCGGTCCGGATCGTACTCTCGGGTCTAGAGAGCGAGGTAGCTCTCCGCGTGGAGAATGAGGGTTCGAAAATCCCCTCTGTAGCGCTGTCTACCCTGTTCGACCCTCTGGTTCGCGGGGCTGGTAACTGTTTTAACGGCATGGGTATGGGACTTGGCCTATACATATGCCGCGAAATTGCCACGGCTCACGGGGGATTAATTAAAGCGCACTCAACAGACGCGGAGACAGTCTTCACAGTGCGCCTGCCCCGTGAGGGTTACAGGTTAACGGCCTAAGGGTGCAAGAAGCACTCGGCCGGTCCATACCTACGACAGCGGCGATGTACTTGGGCGATGTCCTAGCCCAGCGGCTGCGATCCTTGGGTTTGACGCGTCGCGCCGGATTCCACTCCCGCTCTCGCGAGCGACGTGAATGTGGCGAAAACAAGCGCTGCGGAGGTTTCTAAGCCGAATTGTCCCTAAAGCTGTCCCTGATCTCGTTTGCTGCGGCGGGGTGCCTGCGTGAACCCTTTGATTTCAGTGGTCGAAACGCCGAGATTTGAACTCGGGACCCCTTGCACCCCACGCCAAGCCATTTGACGATTAACGTTATACGTTATACGATGACTCATGATCCGGAGCTTCAGGTGCAACGATACCCGTAGGCTCTTTGAAACAGGGAAGTCGGCGCGCTTCGCGTCCATTCTTAAGGTCGCGACCCGCAAACTGATTCAGCTCGAGGCGGCGACGACGCTCGAATTCCTGCGTTCGCCCCCAGGAAATCGACTTGAGGCACTGACTGGCGACCGACGCGGCCAGCACAGCATCCGCATTAACGAGCAGTGGCGGCTCTGTTTTCGTTGGATCGCAGCCGCCCCCGAGGATGTGGAAATTATCGACTATCATTGAGGACATCAGGCTCATGACTTTCAAAAATGGAATGCGCCCGATCCACCCGGGTGAAGTGTTACGCGAAGATTTCCTGCGCCCCGCTAATCTGAGCGCGAACGCGCTTGCCAAGGCTCTTCATGTTCCCGCACCACGGGTCAACGACATTGTACGGGGGCGCCGCGGCGTTACCGCAGACACTGCCATGCGGCTTGCGCGCTACTTCGGTGGTGATGCGCAGTCCTGGCTGAATCTGCAGACTTTGTATGATCTGCGGATCGCGGAGAGGGCCAAATCTCAGCGAATTAATCGCGAAATAGTGCCCATGGCCAACAGTCTCGCTTGAACTAACCGGGCGCTCGAACCTGTCCGGGGGGTGCCGTTCTGTTGAAACCGTCGCGCCGGGCGCGTTGGGGTGTGCGAATCCAACGAGAACTTGACCGGAACACGCACCCAGGTTCGCGCTTGAATCGCGTACGCAAAGCGCCATTGGCGCACTGCTTCCACAGCTGCCGCATCCAGATGCGCGGATCCACTGCTGTTCCCATTAGGACCTCTGCCGCCGCTGCATTCTCGGAGACCTGCACCCATCGGGCCCTCGGGGAGCGCTGGCCTGATTCATACAGTGGATTAACATCAGGGCGGGCTACTCAGCTTGTTGAGCTCTGACCTATCAGGCGCTGATAGATCGAGACTGGCCGCAATGCCGAATTCTTTGCGCGCTCCGTCACCGTCGCCAAGCTTTAGCAAGGTCTCCCCGAGGCGCAGATGAATATGACCCCAGCGCGGCGCGAAGTCTTTTGCGGCGGAGAATTTGGCGGCGGCAGCGGAAAACTTTCCCTGCCGCATCAGGGCCTCGCCCCACGATTCGAGCGGTTCGGCGAAGCGTGGGCCTTTTTGATGGGCCAGCTTGAGTTTGGCGATTGCGCCTTCAATGTCTCCCCGCGCCAACAGCGTCGCGCCCCAATCTGCATAGGCGAACGGCGTCTCGGGCTGGCGTTGTACCGCCGAGGCAAACAATGCGTCCGCGCGCGCGTGCTGTTTCTGCATCTCGGCTATCCGCGCGCGGGTGCGCAAGCAGATATCGCAATCCTCCGGGCCGTTGCGAAGCAGCAATTCAGCAGCCGAGAAATTGCCGAGTTGAGCATGGGCGATTGCCAGCCAGGGTAACTCACGAACAAACGCGTAGGAGCGTAGACCGGGATATTGTAAATACAGCGATTGGAATACGGCATCGCTTTCGATCACCACTTCCCATTGCTCGGCGGCGAACGCGCTCAGCATCGCGGCCCAGGCACGATCGAGCGCGTGGCTGCCAGCATTTAGAGAACCCTCCGGTTCTTCGGGTGCCTCCATCGTCGATCGCGCCCCGGCGAGGTCGTGCTCAGCAAGCTGCGCATGGGTGACCATCGCCGACAGACTATACGTCGTACCCTGGGGACCGAACTCTAGTACCTTGTTCCATAGCTGGGATGCATCATGGAATGCTCCGAAGTTTTGATCGATGAGCGCCTGCAGGCGCAGCTGCGCAATCGGCACGACATCATCGCGAATGCCGCCGTTAGCGGCGCCTGCCAACAAGGGAGCCGCTGCACGGCAGTCGCGGACCGCCTGCCCGGGAAGACTTATCTTGTCCTCAATCAGACAGATGTTGTCCCTTGCGAGATACATATCGGGTGCCATGTAAGCCACCTGCCGCATCATGTTCAGTCGCGCCGCATACCCTTCCGTTTCCTCCAGTGAATTGGCCCAACCCAGATATCCCCACGGACGTTCGCGAGCGGGACCGCGGTGAGCAAGTTCCTTGGCGACCGCCATCCCCTCGTCTATGCGCCCATGTTCACGCAGCCACACACTGTAGCGATAAGGCTCGGTCATTCGATAGATGGATTCCGCGACCTTGCCGATCAGCGCCTCGAATTCTGCTTGGCTACCGCTTGCAGTTCCGCTCCCCGCCGACCCGGCGCGCGCCGTGAGGTCCAGTTGGCCGCCAGGAGAGTGCACGATCTCGCCGGTAATGTGGGTCGGGTGCCCAAGCTGCTCGCGCAGGTACCGATTGAGCTCGCTGATGGAAATGCTGGTCTCAGGAATCTCGACCTTGATGTCATCGGCCCAATAGTTGGCATATGTCTTGGGATTGCGCTGCGAATCAGTTTGCGCCTGCATCGTACCCAGCACATCCAGTAATTTGGATGCCACGACTTTTCCGGAAAGCCCTTGCTCGACGAGATCCGGTGGCACCGAAAATGGTTCGATTACCAAGCCCCCGGGCTGTGCCGCGTCCCAGATCATGAATGTCAAGCCAGCCGCGAAGATCAGGCCAACCAGTGCGGTGAGGGCTCGCAGTGCAATAGAGAAGCGCTCGCTGAGGATGGCGAGCCGTAAATGCTTGAACTGCTCCTTCAGGTGATGACGCTGATCGGCAATGAATGCACGCTGGTCGCCGAGATAGTCAATAAGCGGCGTGGCGAGCTCGGGCCGATCGCGGGCCTCATCAAAAGCGAGCGCGATGCCGAGCGTAGAAGCGGAACTGTCGGCATTCGTCGACGGTGCGACGGCCGTCTCGGCGTCAAGCTTCTCAGTCATTTCGCATCCATAACCCCGCGTCCCACCGACCTCCGCGCCAAGTCGGCAAGAAAATCCCGCGTCGGATGCAGCGTCGGATACACGTGCTTCAGCACTTCGCGTTTTTTGTGGTCGGAACGCCGAGATTTGAACTCGGGACCCCTTGCACCCCATAAATTCGCGCCCCGCAATTCTATGAAATGCTCTGAAATGCCTTGAAACGTAGCTTTTTCTAACGTCCTTCGTGACTTAGCATAGTGTGCATAGTTTCAAACGCATTCATGGCCATGCACCGAAATTCACGGCAGCAAACAGCTCCACTGTACACCGGTGGACAGTTTTCCCTCAGACCCCTTGTCGGAGTGGGAGGGCATTGTCAGTGACTGTACACCGGTGTACAGCCGAACCCGCTCGGACAATGTCATTGGGCGATGTGCGGGAGAGCTGCCCGTGACCCTTCGCGAGGATGCCGCCGCGGAGCATTCCGGCGCCGATTGGCACGCCCGGGTGCCCCAGCGTCGACCCTTCACGGACAAGTACCTGGCGTCCCTTAAACCGCGGCCCCGGCGATATGACGTCCTGGATCCGGCCCGCAAAGGCTTGCTGCTCAGGGTGACGTCCAATGGGACGAAGACGTTCTTCTTGCGCTACCAGCGCAGCCTCAAACCGGTCCGGTTATTGATCGGTCACTACCCGGCCGTCTCGCTGCGCCTGGCCTACGAGACCCACGCGGACCTCGTCAAACGACTGAACCGGGGCGAGGATATAAGGGTCACCTCCCCGCCGGGTGCGTGTGCTGCGGGAGCGGCGGCAGAACCGGCGGCAGCCTCCCTCACGGTCGCGGACCTGGCAGAGGAGTTTGCCAAGCGGTATCTGCGGCTTGAGCGTAAAAACCCACGCGAGGCCGAACTGGTCATCCAGGCCAATATCGTGCGGTACTGGCGCAAACGCCCCGCCAAGAGCATCACGCGCCGCGACGGGGTCCTGCTGCTGGATCGCGTGGTGGATCGCGGTAAGAAGGTCATGGCAAATCGGGTGGCCGCCCTCCTCTCCCAGATGTTCACGTTTGCGGTGGAGCGCGGGATGCTCGACGCCAGCCCCTTCGTCTCAATGCCCCGTCCCGGGGGCACCGAGAAGTCGCGCCGCCGAAAGCTCGACGATGCTGAGATCCGGGTGTTCTGGCAGAAACTCCCCCGCTCTAAGCTCAATTCGGAAGTTCGCATTGCGTTGAAGCTGATATTAGTGACGGCCCAGCGACCCGGTGAAGTTGCCCTCGCCGCTTGGAGCGAGTTTGATCTCGAGCGGAAGATCTGGACGATACCGCCCGAGCGCTCGAAGAACGGGCAGGAGCACCGAGTCCCGCTTTCGGATCTCGCGCTAACCCTGATCAGACACCTGCGACGACGGTTCGGGGAGACGCAGTACCTGATTCCATCACGGTGCTGGAACGCGCGAAATGGCGCCCCCATCACGGTGCGTGCGCTAAGCCAAGGAATAAGGGACCGGAGAAAGTACTTTTCGCTGCCGGCATTCACGCCACACGACCTACGCCGTACGGCCGCGAGTCTAATGACCGCAAACGGAGTTCCGCGACTTCATGTCGAGAAGGTGCTCAATCACACCATCGACGATGTGGCAGAGATCTACGATCGGCACAACTACGCGGACGAGAAGCGGGTGGCGCTCGAGCGTCTCGCGCAGGCGTTGGTAAGCCGGCTGTAAACTCGCGCCGGACTCGCGACCCCAACCTTGGCAAGACCGGCCGATCCGTAAGCGCTCAGGGATCCACGTTCTTCCGGTTTGATGTCTGAGCGGGCACGCTCTCTGCCAGCTATGGTGGAGGTGCGTGATGAGGAAGGATCTGACGGACAAGCAACGAGCGGCGCTTGAGGCGGTGACTGCGGCCCGCGCGGCGGGGATGGGTATCAGCGCCTACGCGAACGCGCACGGACTGAACGCGCGGCAGCTGCATGATTCGATCGTGGCGCTGCGCAGACGCGGCGTGTTGCCGCCGACCGATCGGCCGCACCCTCGCAAGGCGGCATTTGTGGCGGTGCGTGTAGTGAGTACACCGCGCGCTTCGCCCGCGATGACGTCAGTGCCGCGCACCGGGATGGTATGCCGGTTGATCCACGCGGGCGGCCTCGTGATCGAGTGCGGCGACT
>JANYBG010000111.1 GCA_025360865.1 Pseudomonadota bacterium
GCAACGATCAATCGATCGTTGCCGCGCCGCTGCCCGATCGCCCCACCATGTCGCGCGGAGACGCTCCTCACGTTCTCGTCGTCACAGCTCTTATGGCCGCTCAGATCCGCGGCTTGACGCACGGGTCGCGAGTGAGCGCCCCCTAGTCATCCTGGATTGCTCCCTCGCTGTTTGGACCTGCGTTACTCGGACTACTGAATTTCGAGCGAGCCCCGCCTGCGGCAGCGCTCGCCGGAGCCGGGCGGCAGGCGCGACGTATCGGCCATCTAAGAATTAAGCAATGCCAAAGCCCCGGCATGACAGTGACGCGGGCGTGGACGGCATCACCTAAGCGCGGGCTGCCCTTGTGGGCGCCATTCACTGTGCGCGCCCTCGTGGCACCGAATTGGTACAATTTTCCAGCGGCGCTGTGGGGGATGGATGCAGAGGGCTTGGTCTAAACCAGGGGAACGCGATGCCTGAACTACCCAAGTGGCAGCAGGCCGCACAGGCTCACTGGCGCTGGCGCGGTCTTGACCGGCCGCCATTCGCGGACGTGCCGCGTCCAGATCAGACCTCGGTATGGGACTTTCCCAGGCCGCCACGCCTTGCCGAGGATGCACGTGAGATTCTGATCCACTGGGGTGAGCTTGAGGTCGCGCGGACCCGTCATGCAATCCGCGTCCTTGAGACTGGACATCCGCCGAGCTTCTATCTGCCCATGGGTGATGTGTCCAGAGGCCTGCTCAGGGCGACCCCGGGAACCTCGTTCTGTGAGTGGAAGGGCCCGGCAAGCTACTGGTCGTTGGTGTCGGCAAGCCGAACATTGACTCGAGTTGCGTGGAGCTATCCAACGCCCATGGCAGGTGCCGAGGCGCTCGCCGGCTGTGTGGCGTTTTATCCCACGCACCTCGAGTGCCGGGTCGGCGGCGCAGTAGTGACGCCGCAACCCGGGGGGTTCTACGGCGGCTGGGTGACGCCCGAGTTAGCTGGCCCGTTCAAAGGGGAGCCAGGTAGTGAGTCCTGGTAGCAGGCGCCCGCCCACGTAAGGTAGTGAAGCGATGGATCTGAGGCGCGTGACCGGGTCTATTCGCCCTGTGCATATCCGCTAGCTTTTATTGCTGGAGACCACCTTCGCTGCCCCCGGGACAAGGCCGCGCGCCGTCTTGCCGGTGGTGATTCGACGAGCCGCCTTCGCTCGCGCGCGCCGATGAAGCCGTGGGTCTGGACGTGCGGATTGACTCATTCGCCGACGCGGATGCTTTGTTAGTCTAGGCCGTTTCATTTACCCGACGGAGCAGCGCGATGGAGCGTACGGCCGGTACCCTCTGCGATGAGGACATCACCCAGCTTCTTGCTGCCGTGAAGCCGGGGCATGCTCTGCCCCGCGGCTTCTACGCCGATCCCGCGGTCTTCGAGCGCGAACTCGACCGGATCGTGCTCGCCCATTGGTTTTGCGCCGGGCACGTGAGCAGCGTGCCCGAGCCGGGTGATTTCTTCCTCGTCGAAATCGCCGCGGAATCGGTCATCGTCGTGCGGGACCGGGACGGAAACATCAGGGCGCTGCTGAATGTCTGCCGACATCGCGGCTCGCGCGTGTGTACGGAGGCGGCCGGCCACCTCAAGGGTAGCGTATTCGTGTGTCCGTACCATGCCTGGAGCTACGGCCTCGACGGGAGCCTGCGCGGGGCGCGGCACATGTCACCCGGATTCGACCGTGCCGCTCATGGCCTGAAGTCCCTGAACGTCAGGGTAATCGAAGGTCTGATCTTTCTCTGTTTCGCGGAAAACCCGCCCGGGCTTGAGGATGCCCAGGAACTGCTCGCCAGTACCGCGGGCGTGTACGGTTGGGCCGACGCGAAGGTCGCCCACCGCGAGACCTATTCGATCAAGGCCAACTGGAAGCTCGCCGTGGAGAACTATTTCGAGTGCTACCACTGCCAGCCCTCCCACGAGGAATACGCCAAGTTCCACCTGTATGCGCGCCCCGTGGAGTTGAACCGCGATGCCGACGAGCGCATGCGTGCGCGCGCGCGGGACCTTGAGATTGAGCTCACCAACGTCGACCACTGGGGCGTGCATGCGTTGCCCGGCCAGGAAGGGGCGGACAGTTACAGTTCGGCGCTCGCGGAAGGGGCGGTGACTGGTACCGAGGACGGAAGGCCGGCGGCGCCTCTTATGGGGAAATTCCGTGACTACATCGGCGGGACCACCTTCTTCGACGTCGGCCCCACCAGCACATTCTTGGCCTACCCGGACTATGGCGTGATCTACCGCTTCATCCCAAAAACCGTTGATACCAGCGAGATGGAAATCATCTGGCTGGTCAAGGGCACCGCTCGCGCGGGCATCGACTATGACCTCGAGCGCCTCACATGGCTGTGGAAGCTCACGAGCATCGCGGACAAACGCATCATCGAGGTGAACCAACAAGGCGTTAACTCGCGCTACTACGAGCCCGGGCCCTATACGCCGATGGAGGCGCCCACGCAGAACTTCATTGCCTGGTACCTGCGCGCCATCGGTCCCGAGTCACCCGCGTCAATGCGTGGCGCGCGCGTGGTCTCGTCCGGGTGAGCGGCGCCGCTGGGTCAGGGCCTAACGCCTCAAGTTCACTAGCGCGGATGGTCGTGTCCGTGAGCCAACAAGCTCCGGCTGCGAAGGCGGCCGGATGGTCACTGTCGCGCACCGCCGCGGCGCGGCGGGTCCAGCTTGAGGAGTCCAGGAAATCCGCGTGCCCAGCAGTGAGAGAGCTTATTAAACGAGCTGGTGAGCTGGAGAAGCGACTCGCGCAGTTGGTAAGTCGCGTGCCGCACGAGATGCATTCTTTCTTTCCCTGGCGGAGGGATCAATGAAGGCGGCGGCGCAGCGGCTCGCTGGCTAAGGCGATTGCTTGAGTCTGGCGATTATCTTCGGGCTGCTCTCCGCCGTCCTGTTCGGGGCGTCCGATATTCTCGCGCGCTTCGCGGGGCGCCGTGTGGGCGTCATCCGCTCTATATTTTATGGTCATTCGGCTGCGGCGATCACCACGGGCGCGGTCGTGCTGTTCGAGGGGATTCCAGAGGCTTGCGCGTCAGTCTGGCTCGTCCTGTTCATCGCCAATGTGCTGTCCTTTGGCGCGACCGTTCTTCTTTACCGCGCGTTGACGATTGGACGACTTAGCGTCGTCTCCCCGGTCACCGCCACGTACGGAGGTGTCTCAGCGCTCCTGAGTCTGCTGTCCGGAGAGATCTTTTCTCCCATGAGTTGGGCTGGCCTGGCGGCGACGTTCAGCGGGGGACTGCTGGCCGCCACGCCCCGCCGGGGTGCCGTCGAAGGGGCGTCGAGCGCTTCAGGCGCGCAGTTAGCCGCTGCGGCGGCACTGCTCTACGGCGTCGGGTTCTGGCTGCAGGGTGAGTTCGTCGTGCCGAAGCTGGGTGTACTGGTTCCCACTTGGTCCTACTATGGGATGGGAAGCGTTTCCGCACTGGCATGGGGTCGGATCAGTCGCCGCGAGTGGGGGATGCTCTCGTTTTCGCAGCTTCGACTGGCGGTGCTGACTTCAGCCTTCGCATGCCTGGGCTCGCTTGCACTGGCCGCGGGACAGGTGACCGGCCAGGTCGCGACCACGACGCTGCTCAGCGCTCTCGCCAGCGCGGTGACGGTATTGCTCGCGCGCGCCGTGCTGAAGGAGTCGGTACCGGTCCACGGCTGGGCAGGTCTTGCCCTGGTTCTCATCGGCCTTGCGCTGCTTCGTATCGCCTGACTCGAGATCAGAGGCAACTTCGGCGTGCGGTGGGTGACGGTCGCGAGGGCCACTATTCTCGCCTTCGCGGACGCGCGGATTACACGCGCCAGCGGCGTTGGACTTCGAGCGGCAGATCGTAAGCGGCCAGGAATTCGGCGAGCCGGCCGCGTTCCAACGTCGCATCGCCATCCACGCGGACCATATGGCGTGGCGGCAGGGCCGTTCCCCGATGTCGCAGCAGGGGCGCCATTTGGCGCCAGTGCAGGCCGTCGGCGGCCTCGCCACGCAAGCCGACCGCTACGACCGCGTAGCCGTGGTGCGTGTACTCGGCGACCTGATCCGCGATCACCGCGAGGAGCAGGCGATGCTCGCCCGGTGGTGGCAGCTGGAGCACGCCGTAGCCGCTCGCCTCAAGCGCGTTCGTCGCTTCGCGCAGTGCGGCTTTGGCCTGCTGCGGTGGATTAAGCAGGGAGCTGGCCACGAGCGCGATCCGCCAGCCGCGTGCATCGCCGGTCATGTGTTCGGCTCGTCGCACGCCGGGGGGGGCGGGCGCTCGCGGCTATCGAGGAACTCCTCCAGGTCGCGGCGCGAGCCGGCTTCATCGAACCGACCCATGTCCAGCGCCCATCCCGTCGCCGGCACGGGTGGCAGGCCGCGGCGTGCCAGTTCCGCCTCCAGTTCCTCGATCCAGATGCCCGGTCGCGGCACGATCTCCCAGTCATCGGTCGGTCGATCGGGTCGGCCACCCCACGCAGGCTTGCTCGAGGTGAAGCGTACGCCGCTGGAGGGACTGCCATCGAGTCCGATCAGGATCAGGTCGTCGCCGTTGCGCAGGTGTCCCTCGATGAGGGGCGCGATCGCCAGGGCGAGACGGCGGCAGTGGGCCCGGTAGACAGGGGTGTCGTATTGCTCGTAGACCGCCCACCAGCGTCGCGCGCCGGCGAAGGCCAGTTCGGGGCAGGGCAGCTGCAGCATCTCATAGCCACGCCTGCGCAGCGCCTCCACTACCGGGCTGACCACCCCGCGATAGCGCGCACCCTCGCAGACCTTGGCATTCTGGTTCAGGAGACAGTTGGCCACCAGCGCGACCTTGCGCGGGGTGGCTGGGGTTGCCGGCGGTGCGGTCCCGACCGCTTCAGAGTCTCTGGTCATGGGCCCATGATGCCTGAATTCAGCCGCGTACTCTCAGGGCGCACGGTGATAGACCGCGCCAGGAAATGGGGCCTTCCATTCATCGAATACGCCCGTGACAAACACAGCGCCCGGCTCGCGCGGATCGAAGGCCATGTTGGTCACGTAGGGAGTTGGCACGCCGATCATTCTCACCAGCTTCCCTTCCTCGTCCACGACGAGGACGCGGCCTGAGCCGTTCTGTGCGACGTAATAGTTGCCGTCCGGGCCGAGCTTGAGTCCGTCAGGGCCGTTGTAAGCGTCTTCGTGTGGCGTGGGCGGCGCGAGATCCCGCATACGGGCCCACACGGTTCGCGCTCCCAGCCTGCGGCTGGCGTCTATCGGAAACGAGATGAGGCGTCCTGCGAGCATCTCGGCCACGAGCAGGTGGCGGCGGTCCTTGGTCAGCGTGAGTCCGTTGGGATAGTGCACCGTGTTGGCCACCTGCGTGATCGTGTTACCGTCGGCGCTGAGGTAAAGCACCGCTCCGGTGATCGGCGCCTTCAGGTCATACACGCCGGATGCGGAGAAATAAATTCCGCCTTGGTCATCCGCCGCGAAATCGTTCGGACCGACAAAGGGCTGGCCGCCGCTGTCCGAGCGCAGCGTCCGCACTTCATGACCGGAAGCATCAAGCTCCGCCAGGTAGTTGCCGTCATAGCAGGCGACGAGCAGATGCGCGCCGCGGGCGATCAATCCGCTGGGCCCGCAGCCGTCCTTGCGCCAGAAGACCACGCTGTGCGCGCCGTCCCAGGCCTTGATCGTGCCCGCTGAGTATTCGACGTAGAAGAGCTTGCCGTCGCGCCACACCGGACCTTCGGGGTAGTGCGCATCTGGATCGACGATGCCTGTCTGCTGGCCCAGCGCGCTTTCCCCCGCCAGGAGCAGGATAACGGCGCAGAATGTCGCGCGGGACATCGAGGCGATCGGTGACTGATGCACTGGCTGGTTCTCGCGCCGTGCGGATACGCAGACTCTGCGGCGACGCTTCGATGGTTAGGGGCGGGAAAAGTATGCACGGTGGGCCCTCGCCCTGCAACGCGAGAGGCGCGCCGGCGCGCCAAGTGAAGTGCGCTGTTGCTGTGACCCATGCCAGAATGACGTGCGGCCACGCCACTGCACCGGAGCGCCTCTCGCATGGATTACGTCCGTCTCGGCCAGACCCGCCTCAATGTCTCGCGACTGTGCCTGGGAACGATGTCGATGGGTAGCTCCGCCTGGAAGGGCTGGGTACTGGACGAGGCTCAGTCGGTCCCGATCCTGCGCCACGCGCTCGAGGCTGGCATCAACTTCTTCGACATGGCTGACTGGTATTCCCTCGGCCGCAACGAGGAGGTGGTGGGCCGTAACC
Source organism: Pseudomonadota bacterium (assembly GCA_025360865.1). Lineage (GTDB taxonomy): Bacteria > Pseudomonadota > Gammaproteobacteria > Steroidobacterales > Steroidobacteraceae > 13-2-20CM-66-19. The sequence goes on from JANYBG010000111.1 coordinate 6,228, forward strand.
TGCTCAGGATGAGCCCCCGAGCGGCACTCGTCCTTGCCACCAAGGTGTTCTACCCGATGAGTGAGGATCCGGGGGATCGCGGGCTTTCGCGCGCGCACATCGCGAACTCGATCGACTGTTCACTGAGACGGCTCGGGACCGATTACGTCGATCTCTACGTGATCCATGCCTTCGATGCCGACACACGCATCGAGGAGACCATGGAGGCGCTGCATGACACCGTCCGGGCTGGCAAGGTGCGCCATCTCGGGGCATCCACGATGTACGCCTGGCAGTTCGCGCGGATGAACTGCATGGCCCTGATGAACGGCTGGACGCCCTTCGTGAACATGCAGTGCCAGTACAACGTGCTGTATCGCGAGGAGGAAAGGGAGATGTTTCCCTATTGCCGCGACCAGGGCATCGCCGTGACGACCTTCAGTCCCCTCGCGCGCGGCGCGCTAGCGCGCAGCGCGGATACGGCCCGTACCACCCTTGACGCTTTCCAGGGGTTGTACGGAGATGAGATAGATCGGGAGATCATCCGGCGTGTACACGAAGTGGCCGGACGCCGCGGCGTGGCCGCTGGGCAGGTCGCGATGTCATGGGTAGCGGGAAACGCGAACCAGAACGTGCCGATCGTGGGTGCTTCACGGGTGGCGCAGATCGATGCCGCGGTCGCATCCCTGGGGCTGCGTCTTGATGGCGCGGAGCGGGCGTACCTCGAGCAGCCGTACCGCCCGCGGGATGAAATCAACGACCAGCAACCGTTGCGGCGCCCCCGTGCGCTGCACCGTGACTGAGCCAAGCGCGGCGCCGACGGGCGCTAAGGCGCAATCCAGGGGCTGTCCTGGCGAACCTCGATCAGGGTGGGCCGATCCGCGCCCAGCGCATCCCGCACGGCCTGTGCCAGGTGCTCCGCGCTCGTGGCACGCGTGGCATGGCATCCCAGACTCCGCGCCAGTCCGATGAAGTCCGGGCTCTTCGGCTCCACGCCGATTCGCGGAATGTGCCTCTGGTCCATCTGTTCCACGATCGCCATCAGGGCATCGTTGTTCCAGATGATGACGGGGAGGGCGAGGCGCTCTTCCACCGCCGTCGCCAGCTCGTTGACCGTGAACATGAAGCCGCCGTCGCCCGCCACGGCGACCACCGGTCGGTGCGGTGCGCCGAGCTTCGCGCCGATAGCCATCGGTAGCGCGACCCCCAGCGCACAATACGTGCCCGAGTAGTACCAGCAGCGCTCCATCTCCATGGGCATCGCGAAGCTGCCGGTATACACGATCTGGGTGGCATCGCCCATGATGATCGTATTCGCGGGCAGGCAGCCGCGCAGTATCTTCCACACTCGCGCATGCGTCTTTTCCAGGTCGGTCAGGCTCGCCGCATTGGCGGTGGCGATGCCGCGCGCCCAAAGTTCACCTTCTGGGCGCCGCGCCGGGGCAGCCTGGGCGGCGAGGGCGGCCGACAGTGCCCGCATGGCCGCGCGGGCATCGGACTGGATGGGCACGGCGGCCCGGTAGCGGGACGTCAGCTCGTTTGGGTCGATATCGATGCGGATGATATCGCCGGGAATTTCAAGCTCATGCAAAAAATGGTCGCCGGGAGCGACCTGCGAGCCAACGAGAAGCACCACGTCGGCCTGCGCCAGGGCTTGCTGGCTCGGCTTCTGCACGGTCGAGCACCCCAGCGACAGGGGGTGGGATTCGGGAAGAATGCCCTTTCCGGCATTGGTGGAAAGAACCGGAGCACCGAGCCGTTCGGCGATTTGCGTCAGCGCTTCGCGCGTGCCGCACGCGCCGCCGCCGACCAGAATCAGGGGTCGAGTAGACCGCGTGAGGCGCAGCGCCGCCTCCTCGATGGCCGCGGGATCTGGCATCGGCAGGGAAGGGGAGCGACGGGTCTTCCACGGGGCGGCGACCGGCTCCGGAAGCACATCCCGTGGCAGCGACAAGTGCACAGGCCGAGGTCGACTGCCGCGAAATATCCCGTAGGCACGCGCGATCAGCTCCGGAATTTCCTCCGGATATCGGACCATGGCGCTGAAGCCGGTGAACCCGGCCGTGACAGCGGTCTGGTCGGCGAGTTCGTGGATCGCCCCCCAGCCCTTTCCGTGGGTGCGCGTGATGCATGCTCCGGACAGCACCAGCATGGGCTGGGAGTCGCAATAGGCCTGCGCGATGCCGGTCGCGGCATTGGTGACGCCCGGTCCGGCGATGATCGTGCAGACACCAGGCTTGCCGGTCGCGCGCGCATAGCCGTCAGCCATGAGGCTCGCGCCCTGTTCATTGCGGCACTGCACGTGGCGGATTCCCGCGCGTCCGATTCCGCGATAGATCTCGACGGTCATCGTGCCGGCCATGCCGAACACCGTATCGACCTCATAGTCCGCGAGCAGTTGCATCACCGCCTCGCCGCACGTCATCGCGGTCACGCGGTACTCAGTCGACGCCGCGGGTGAGGCGGCCGCCGCGCAAGGCGTGAGCGAGGATCAGAATTTGTATCCAAGCCGCACCGCGATCACACGCGGCCGCAGGATGTTCTGCGCGATCACGAACTGGTTCGTCGAGGTATACGTGCTCTTGTTCACATCCGTGAGGTTCTGCGCGTAGAGCTCCGCGGTCCAGGCATCCTTGGCGACACCGCAGGACGCGTCGTACTGCGAGTAGGCGGGATTCTCGAACCTGAGCAGCGTGGTGCTCACTCTGCCGCCCTGCGAAAGCTGCGGGTCGGCGCTGGACTGCGTGTATGAGTGCGAGGTGTGGGTGACCCCGGCCTGAACGAAGGCGTTGTAGGCGTTGATCGCCCACTGGTATCGCAGGCGCAGGTTGAATTGCAGCGGGGGCGAGTTGGCGCTGGGGCCTCCCGGGGCGCCGTACGGGTTTTGCACGCTGAGGATAGGCTGGCCATATTCCGCCTTGCTTGTCGCGTTTCCATTTTGCAGGGCCGGATTATTCGCGATCAGGTAGGGAGAATTGGTCTGCTGGCTGCTGTTCCAGGAGGACGCGCCCTGCGCCGTCAGGCCCGGGGCCAGCACGGCGATGATCGAAGTCTCGATGCCCCGGATCCGGTAATTTGGTCCATTGGTTCCGAAGCCCACGTTCCCCAGCACGCCCGGGTCGAAGAACGCGACCTGCACGTTCCTCCAGTCTTCCTGGTAGACAGCGCCGTTCCACTGCAATCGGTGGTTGAGGAATTCCGTTTTCCAGCCAAGTTCATTGTTGGTCAGGTTGTCGGACTCGAACGCGAGTGGCGAACAGTAAAGAGGGATGCCCTGGGCATTGCCGATATAGCAGCCGGCGCTGCGATTGAAGGCGCCCGGACGGAATCCCTGCGACCAGGTGTAGTAAACCAACGCATCCGGCGTGAAGCGCCAGGTGATGTTCGCGCGACTCTTGAAGCCATGGTAGTTCGTGCGCAGGTTTTCCGCGTCGATGTTCGTGGCGGATCCGAGACAGGGAGCGGGTCCCGCCTCGTAGCAGTGGAAGCTGCCGGCGACGGTTCCCTTTTCGGTGTTGTCGAAATGGTAGTAGCGCGTGCCGCCGGTGAGCGTCAGCACTTTGGGGATCAGGTCGAGATCCACCGACGTGAAAAACGCCAGCTGCTTGTAGCCGCGCCGCACGTCGTTAAAGAAAGAGACGTTGTCGCCGCGCGTGCCCGGGTTGTTCACGCTCGACCCTGGTACGGTGCCGATGTCGGTGAGACAGCCCACGGTCACCGTGGCGGTGCAGGGCGGCAGCGTCTTGTACTGCCAGTTCAGCTGATCCTCCAGCTTGAGCTCTTCCCAGAAGGCCCCGAAAATCCCGCGCAGGCGCCAGTCGTCTGGGGTGCTGAGCCGGAATTCGTGGCTCTGGTGTTTCGCACGCTCGGTTTCGTTCCAGGTGGAACTGGGTGAAAAGCAGGTCGACTGCAGGTTGTTTTTCGGCTCCGCGCCGTGGCACTGGTAGTAGTCGGCGTACAAGCCCCGCGAGTAGTTGGTGTAGTCCTGTACCTGGTTCACGTTGCGGACGAGGTAAGACCCGGTGTACACGGCCCGAAGTTCGCCGAACCTGCCATTCAGCGCCCAGGCCGTGTTCTCGAACCTGTCCTTGCTGTACGACGGATTGAAGAGCGTGACGGTCTGCTTTGGCAAGACCTCACCGTCAGATCCGTACGGCATCTGGTAGAACACCCCCTGAGCGTCGATGTCCTGGTAACTCTGGGTGATGAGGGCGTTCCAGTCCGCGTTGATGTCCCAGAGGGCCGAGAGTCGTGCGCCCTCGTAGGTCACCGGGTTGATCGCGCGCCCGGTCGTGCCGGCGTTGTTGATGCTCGACCCCCCTGGCGGCGGCTGGCAGACGGTGGCTCCTGGTCCCGCGGACTGGCTTGGAACGCAGCCGGTCGGGTAGTTGGCGTAGTGGATGCCAAGATCGGTGCTCTGGCGGGTGAAGGTGGCCGCCACGTTGTTGATGTAACCGCCGCGACGGTCGCTGTAAACCACGCCGCGCATCGCCAGGGTGTCAGGGATCAGCGGCAGGTTGAGGACCGCCGTCACATCGGCGTTGGGATCACCGCCGCCCGTTACGCCGTAGGCGGCCGTGACGTAGCCCTCCGAGATGTTCATCTTCGGCTTGTTCGTGATGTAGCGGATGACGCCCGCCTGGGCGCCGGCGCCGAACAAGGTTCCCTGCGGGCCTTCCAGGACTTCGACCCGCTCCAGGTCCGCGGCGTACACATCCAGGTTACGCCCCGGCAGCTGCCCGGATTGATCATCCAAGTAAATGGCGACGTTCGGGAAACCATTGATCGAGCCCCCTGACTGGGTGCCCTGGTCACCGACGCTCAGGCCGCGCATGAAGATGTTGGCCTGCCCCGGCCCAGAGGAGGAGGCCGTCACGCTGGGCAGGTACTTGATGAAGTCATCGAACGTCGTGACGTTCAGTTGCGCGAGGCTCTCGCCGGTGAACGCCTGCATGGCGATCGGCACGTCCTGCGAGTTCTCGGAACGTCGCTGCGCGGTGACGACGATTTCCTGGATACTGTCACCGGCGACCTGGGCCTCGGTCGCCGGGGCGGCGGCGTAGGCGGCGGCACCCGCGTGAGCACCCAGAATCGCGGACACGGCACGAGCGCACTTCTGGTTAATCTTCATTCGCGGACACCCCATTCTTTTAGTTAAGTATGCCGGCGCCGCTCGCGATCCCCGTCGGAGCGATGCGATCAATTGCGTGGACGCGACATCAAATCAGCGAGGAAAGCCTGTGCAATTGGTAACTGGACAACTAATTACTACTACCATAATGGCGCGATTTCGGTCAATACTCGTGCCGATGACGCGCGCGCCGAACCCTGACGTCTTGATCAGAGCACATCGAGGTGGTTGAAGATTCGCGCCGCTCCGCCGCACCGTCGGCGAAGCGCGTTTCAGGGCCAGTTCCCAACATTCCGGGTCTGCCAGCCTCGGCCAGTGACGCGATCGCGACACCGCGATCCCAGCTTGCGACGGTTTTCGAGCGCTGGTACGTCCTCATCGTGATGTGCCTGGTCTATGCGATCAATATCGCCGCACGCTACGTGGTCACCACGGTTTTTGAACCGATTCGTCTCGAACTGGCGCTCACCGATGCCGGCGCGGCCTTTCTCACCGGTGTTCCGCTGGCCTTGTTCTACGTCTGCTTCATGATCCCGATCGCATGGCTCGCGGACCGTTCGAACCGCCGGAACATCGTGGCGGCGGCGCTGATCATCTGGTCTGGATTCACCGCCTTCTGCGGCATGGCGCACTCGTATTGGCACCTGCTGATGGGGCGTGTCGGCGTGGGCTTCGGCGAGGCGGGCGCCACGCCGCCGTCCGCATCCCTCGTCTCGGACTGCTTCCCGGCGGAACGCCGGCCCATGGCCCTGAGCATCTTCGCGCTGGGGGCGCCGATCGGGGCGTGGATCGGCTCTGACCTCGCGGGCCGGGTTGCCCAGGCGCACGGCTGGCGTGCGGCTTTTTTCGCACTGGGCATACCGGGGCTACTGCTGGGGGTGCTCGTATTCCTGACGATACGCGAGCCCAAGCGCGGACGGCTTGACGCCGTCGACGCCGAGGACAAGCCTTCCTTTGTCCAGTCGCTGGGGTTCCTGTGGCGTCAGAAGGCCGCCTTCCACGTCATCATGGCCAGTGGCGTGTGCTGCTTGTGGGGCTGGGGGCTGGTCTGGTGGACGCCGACCTACCTGCTGCGTGCCTACGGACTCAACGTCGCACAGGCCGGGGAGGTCACCGGAAGCATCCACCTGGTGGGTGGCATCATCGCCACGGCGGCGACCGCCTGGTTCATGGGGCGTGCCTCCATGCGCGACCCGCGCCGTATCCTGCGGACCCTGGCGTGGGTCATCGGGCTCGCGACCATTCCTTCACTTTTCGCCTACTGGACGCAGTCCCTGGCCGTCGCGAAGCTGATGTTCTGGCTGTACATCCCCGCCATCTACTTCTTCATCGGGCCCTGCATGGCCCTGGTGCTCAATCTTGCGCCGAGCAACATGCGCTCGATGTTCACCGCGGTCTCTGGTCTGGTGGGGAATATCTTCAATCTGATCGTCGCACCGCAGGTCGTGGGGCTTCTCAGTGACTGGTTCGCTGGCGCGCGCGGATCAGACGCCGCATCGCTGCGGCTGGCGCTGCTGGTGCTCGCGCCCACCGGGTTCTGGGCGACCTGGCACTTCATCCTGGCGGAACGGACCGTGGCCGCGGATCAGGAGCGCGCCGTGGGCTACGTCCCCGCGTGAAGGCGCCACGGCGCGCGGCAGGCGTCACAGGAGACTTTAGAGTATGAGCAGACTGCTGGGACTTCTGGTGGCATTGAGCCTGGCGGCCTACGCGCACGCCGATGGCGTCAGGGTCATCAATGACGACGTGCACTTCGCCGAGGGGCCGGTCTGGCACCAGGGCAAGCTCTACTACGTCGAATACGATCGTAACTCGGTCGATACCTGGGACGGCCAGAGGAACTCCATTTTCTGGATGCAGAAGGGCTGCGGTCCCTCGGCCGTGATCCCCGCGGCTCACGGGGAGTTCCTGGTCACCTGCTATGACAGCAACAGGATCGGCCGCATCGCGGCGGATGGGAAGGACCTGCCGCCTTATACGCACGACAAGGACGGGAACGCATTGATCGGCCCGAACGACTTCGCGCCCGATCACCACGGCGGCATCTATTTCACGTGCTCCGGCACGGCGCCGGGTCCGACTATCGATGGCAAGGTCTTCTACCTCGCCGCGGACGGCGCCATTTCGCAAAGAGCCGTCAACGTGCACAGCGCGAACGGCATCGCAGTGTCGAATGACGGGAAGGTCCTGTATGTCATCGAGACGGAGGTCCACCGCCTGATCCAGTTCAGGATCGAGCCCGACGGCGCATTGTCGGACCGACGGGTATTCGTGAATCTGGACGACCTGACGAGGAACGTGACGCACCTGTATCCGGATGGCGTGAAGATCAGTTCGAAGGGCGAGATCTATATCGGCCAGAACCCCCGCGACCCGCAGGCGCCGCTGGCCGGCACGATCTTCGTCGTCAATGCCGCGGGGGAGCTGCTGCGCTCTCTTAAGCTGCCATCCCCGGGTGTGCCGAATTTCGCTTTCAGCCCCGATGAAGGCACCCTGTACGTGGCGTCAGTCGACCAGCTCGACAAGTCACCTTACCAGGGCAAGATCTACTCGATACCGAGCCGCTGACCGGACGGTGCGCGCCCGGCGGATCAGCCGGCCAGCCAGCCCCCATCCACGACCAGGTTGGAGCCGGTGATGAAAGTCGCCCGGTCACTCGCCAGGAACACCGCGGCGTTGGCGACATCCTCGGGCCGGCCGAAGCGTGGCCACGGGGTGCGCCGGCGCGCGTTCTCGAGGCGCGCCGGATCCTGCGCCAGCCCCGCGGCTCCGGTGACGATCTTGCCGGGCGAGATGCAGTTGCAGACGATGAGATCCTTCGCGTAGTCCACCGCGATCTGCCGGGTGATGTAGATAGCGCCCGCCTTGCTGACCCCGTACGGCGTGTCACCCGGGCACGTGACGATTCCCTGCTGGGATCCGAGGTTGATCAGTCGCCCCCTGGCCTCGTTGCGGGGTTCCTGCGTGAGCATCTGCTGTACCGCGCGCTTGCAGCCGTTGAACATGCCGGTGAGGTTGACGCGCAGGACCTCGTCCCATTGGGCGCCGGAGGTCTCGAGCAACCCGGTGCCTGAGTAGGTCGCGGCGTTGTTGACCATGACATCCAGCCGCCCGTGACGCTCGACAGTCTGGGTGATCAGCGCGTCGATCTCCTCCCAGCGCCCGACATCGGTCTTGACAAACGACGCGGTGCCGCCTGCGCGCGTGATGATCCCCATCGTCGACTCGCCACCCTCGACTGGCTCGGTGGTGAGGTCGGCGATGACGACAGTCGCGCCTTCCGCGGCGAAGCTCGTGGCGATCGCCCGGCCGATGCCCGAACTGGCGCCGGTGACGATCGCGACCTTTCCATCAAGCGGATGCGGCATTGTTTTGGATCCGGGCATTCGCCTCGTACAACGGGATGACAGGGGGTGTACACGAACAGTACGCTAGCGGGTATCCCCGAAGGATATTCCGATGTCCGGCTTGATCCAACCCGACCTCGACCTGGCCGCTTCAATGTTCGAGGCGCTAAGTCAAGCCACGCGCCGCGGTCGCGGGATCGTCCGCGACAGTTACGGTCCTGGTGAGCAGGCGGCGCACACCATTGTCCGGTCGGTGGCCGACGTCATCGGGCTTGAGGTCGCGGTCGATGCCATCGGTAACCTCACCATGACGCTGCCCGGGCGGGACCGCGGCGCCCGACGCATCCTCATGGGCTCGCACCTGGACAGCGTTCCGCAGGGAGGCAATTTCGACGGCGCCGCTGGCGTGGTCGCCGGCCTGTCCATTGTCGCAGGCCTGCGCAAGGCAGGCGTCGTTCCGCCGTGTGATGTCGCGGTGATGGGTATCCGCGCCGAGGAATCCGCCTGGTTCGACATCGCCTATCTTGGCAGCGGCGGCGCGTTTGGATTGCTTGACCCGGCCTGCCTGTCGATCCGGCGCTCCGACAACGGGCGGACCCTCGAGTCGACACTCATCGAGCAGGGCTTCGATCCTCGGGCGATCCGCGAACGCCGCCGCCTGCTCGATCCCGCCTCGATCCGCGCGTACCTGGAGCTGCACATCGAGCAGGGCCCGACGCTGGTCGAAAAGCGGCTGCCAGCGGCGGTCGTGACGGGCATCAGGGGGTGCAAACGGTTCCGCAACGCGCGCTGTACGGGGGAGTACGCCCATTCGGGCGCCGTAGCCCGCCCGTACCGACACGATGCGGTCGCCGCGACCGTCTCGTTCCTGCATCACATGGAGAGCGTCTGGGTGCGGGAGGAGGCCGCGGGCGCCGACCTCGTGCTCACCGCCGGGGAGTTGTTCACCGACCCGGCCCTGCATGGGCCGAGCAAGATCGCCGGCGACACCCGCTTCGTGCTTGACCTGCGCAGCCTGAGTGATGCCACCATGGAGGCCGTCGCTGACGAGGCGCGCACGGCCGCGGCGCGCATCGGCGGGGAGTATCGGGTCAGCATGGAGCTGGGTGGTACCAGCGACTCGCCGGCGGCGATCATGAATGGCCAGCTGCGCTCGCGACTGTCTGGTCTGCTGGAGCGTCCATTCGAGATGGCCAGTGGCGCCGGCCACGATGCCGCGGTCTTCGCCACCCAGGGGATCCCGACGGCCATGGTCTTCGTGCGTAACGATCATGGCAGCCACAACGCGGACGAAGCGATGTCGATCGAGGATTTCGGGGTCGGTGCGCGCGCGCTGATGGGCCTGCTCATGGACTTCCCCTTTTGATCCTCGGGGAATCACGCGGGAGCGCGGCATGACGTTGCTGGTGACCGGGGCCACGGGCTTCGTGATGAGCGTGCTCGGGCGAGAATGGCTGGAGGCGGATCCCGCCGCACGCCTGGTGATACTCGATTCAGCACCCCTGGATGCCGCGGCGCTGAGCTATTTCGCCCCGGTCATGAGCCGCACGACCGTCGTCGTGGCCGACGTGACGCGGCCGCAGACCTGGCAGGGGGCTCTCGCCGGGAGTGACATCCGCTATATCGTCCATGGCGCCACTGTCACGCCGCTGTCGCGTGGTACCGCGGCGGAGGCGAAGCGGGAGCCGGAGGCGGAGAACCCAGCGCGAATCATCGACGTCAACGTGATGGGCACGGTCGCCGTGCTCGAGTGGGCACGCACGCAACCGAGTCTGCGGCGGTTCCTCTACGTGAGTTCAGGCGCGGTGTACAAGCACAATGGGCCAGACCGCCCGGGTGAGCCCCTGCCGGAGGATGGGTACGTGATGCCACGCCGGCTCTACGGCATCTCAAAACTGGCATCGGAACTGATCACCGAGCGGTACGGGGACCTGTTCGGCATCTCCACCGCGTCGGTGCGGCCTTCGTCGGTCTATGGAACGATGGACCGGGTGACCGCGAGCCGGAACTTCCGGCACGTGCCGAACCGCATCGCGCACATAGCCCTGGATGGTGCCAGGCGCGTGCGGGTCAACACGCTCGATGCCATCGGCGACTACCTGCACGTCGAGGATCTGGCGCACGGTATCATCGCGTTGCTGCGCGCGCCGCGCCTGCGCTACAGCGCCTACAACATCTCCTACGGCCAAGCCGTGAGCATTCGCGAAATAGTCGCTTGGGCCGCGGAAAAGGTGCCCGGGTTCGCCGCCGAGGTCACCTCGCCTGAAGAGGCCGATATCCTGCAGGATCCGGGCCTCAAAGACGGCATGTGGGGCGCCTACGACATATCGCGCATTTCGTGCGAGACCGGCTGGAAGCCACGCCCCATGCGCGAAGCCATGCTGGCGTATATGGATTGGATCGTCGCCCAGCGCGACGCTGGCACTTGAGCGAGGAGACGGCGAAATGAATACCGGCGGACCGTATCCGCGCGATCTCGTCGGCTATGGCCCCCAACCACCGGACCCGCGGTGGCCAAACGGCGCCCGCATCGCGGTATCCCTGGTCCTGAACTATGAGGAAGGGGGCGAGTCCTGCGTGCTGCACGGGGATGCGCGGTCGGAGGCCGTGCTCACCGATCTGGGCGCGGTCGAGGCGCTGTCAAACGCGCGCGACCTCAACGTCGAATCCAACTTTGAATACGGCAGTCGCGTCGGGTTCTGGGAGATCATGCGGGTCCTGCGCGCCCGTGGCTTGGAGGCGACGATCTACGCCGTCGGCATGGCCCTGGAGCGAAACCCGGAAGCCGCCACCGAGATGGCGCGTAGCGGCTACGAGGTCGCCTGCCACGGCGAGCGCTGGATCGATTACCAGTTCGTGCCCGAGGACATCGAGCGCGCGCACATGCTGCGAAACGCCGAGACCATCACCCGCATGATCGGCCGTCGGCCGGTGGGGTGGTACACAGGGCGCCCCGGCCCCAACACGCGTCGGCTGGTCACGCAGATCGGCGGCTTCCTCTACGACAGCGACGCCTACAACGACGACCTGCCGTACTGGGTCCCGGTCGCGGCCCGGCCTCATCTAGTCGTCCCCTACAGCCTCGATACCAATGACAGCCGGATGCAGCGGGGCGGGGACTTCGGTACCGGGGATGAATTCTTCAGTTACTGCCGTGACGCCTTCGATTGGCTCTACCGGATCGGTGGCGAAGGCAGGCCGCGCATGCTCTCCATTGGGCTGCATGGGCGAATCATCGGCCGGCCGGGGCGGATCGGCGCGCTGCTACGCCTGCTCGATCACGTGCAGGGGCACGAGAGAGTCTGGCTGTGCACACGTGAGGCGATCGCGCGGCACTGGATCGCCCACCACCCCGGGTCCTGAGCGCGCACCGCCGCGGCTAGAGGCTGCGGACCATGCCACCGTCGACGCGGATGACGCCACCCGTCATGTAGGACGCGCGCGGGCTCGCCAGGAATACCGCGATGGCGGCGAATTCGGCCGGCTCGCCATTGCGGCCCGCCGGAATGGCAGCGCGTGACTGTCGCTCCACTTCTTCCAGCGATATGCCCTCGCGCGCTGACCGGGCCCGATCGAGCTCGGCTATTCGATTGGTGGAGATGCGCCCTGGGGCGATGCAGTTGACGGTAACGCCGTGCGCGGCGACCTCGCTCGCCAAAGTCTTGGCCCAGCCCACGACCGCCAGGCGCACAGCATTGGAGATTCCTAGGTTCGGGATCGGCTGGATCACGCCGGAGGAGACTACTGAGATGATTCGACCGTAGCCGCGCGCGCGCATGCCGGGCAACGCGAGGCGCGTCAGGCGAACGGCGCTCATGAACATCGATTCGAACTGCGACTTCCACAAGGCGTCCGGGGTTTCCGCCACCGGTCCGGGGGGTGGGCCGCCGGTGTTAAGCACCAGAATGTCGATCTGACCTAGCACGTCCGTGAGGTTCTCGATCGCCGCGGCGTCAGTGAGGTCACAGGCGTGCGCGGTAATGGAGCCCGCGGCGGCTGACGCCGCGAGTTCGTTCAGGCGCTCGAGATTACGCGCCACGGCCACGACCTTCGTTCCCTCGGCCGCGAGAGCGGTCGCGATCGCCGCGCCCAATCCGCGGGATGCTCCGGCGACCAGGGCGCGCCGTCCTTCGAGTGACAAGTCCAAGGGGTTTCTCCGTTCATTAGGGTCGGGGTCCGGCGCGGGTTCGCGCGCGGCGATCGGCGGCACGCTCCGGATGGGCGCGTGCCGCCGGGGCGCTTCACATCAGCTGCGGATGAAGGCGAGGAGATCCGCGTTGATGGTATCGGCTTGCGTGGTGCACATGCCGTGCGGGAAGCCCTTGTAGGTCTTCAAGGTTCCGTTCTTGACCAGCTTCGCGGTGAGTGGCCCGGAGTCGGCGTAGGGGACCACTTGGTCGTCGTCGCCGTGCATGACCAGCGTCGGCACGGTGATCTTCTTCAGGTCCGGGGTGAAGTCAGTCTGGGAGAAGGCGACGATGCCGTCATAGTGCGCCTTGACGCCGCCCATCATGCCCTGCCGCCACCAGTTCTGGATGACGCCTTCGACTACCTTGGCGCCGGGTCGGTTGAAGCCATAAAACGGGCCGGCCGGCAGGTCGCGGTAGAACTGGGCGCGATTGGCGGCGGTCTGCGCCTGCAGCCCGTCGAAAACCTCCTTGGGCAGGCCGCCCGGGTTGGCGGCGGTCTTGAGCATGAGCGGCGGCACCGCGCTGATCAGCACGGCCTTCGCGACACGGCTCTCGCCGTGGCGACCAATGTAGCGCGCGACCTCTCCACCGCCGGTCGAATGTCCGACGTGCACGGCGGTCTTCAGGTCAAGGTGCGTGGTGAGGGCGGCGAGATCGTCGGCATAGTGATCCATGTCATGCCCATCGGCCGTCTGCGTGGAACGGCCATGTCCCCGGCGGTCGTGCGCGATCACGCGATATCCATGGTTCACGAAGAACATCATCTGGTTGTCCCAGTCGTCAGCTGAGAGCGGCCAGCCGTGACTGAACACGATCGGTTGCCCGCGGCCCCAGTCCTTGTAGTAAAGCGTTACACCATCGTTCGTCGTCATCGTGTCCATCGACTGGTTTCCTTTTTTCATCTCGCCGGAGGCGGGCGTCGCCGTGTACGCAGTGGGCGGCAACACCGCCATCGTCGCCCCGGCCGCGGCGATGGCACTAGTTGTGGCGAGGAATCGGCGACGCGACGGAAGCGTGGGTTTTGCTGACATGTTGGTTAAGCCTTGGAGCGCGCGGGGGCGTCGTGGTTGGGCCTGTTGTTCGAACTCGTGGGGCAATCGCCGTGCCGAAGCTGCAGGTTGGGAATTCGAATGGATGCGGGCGGCGGAGAAGTGTTCTACGCCCCGCCTGCCGCGTCAATATGGGCGCGCGGCCCGGTGTGGGCGATCAGTCCGCGGTCCGTCCTCAAAGCCGTGGCGGGCGAGGGCGTGGGAGACTCGTATCCGTGTCGTCACTGAACTCATCGAATCGCGGCGAGCAAGGGTTTCCTCGTGACACTCGGGTCGCGCGCTCCATGTCCTCCCCAACGTGGGGGCGACGACCGCGATGAGCGCGCCCAGCACCCGAGGCTGCTTTCCAGGTCGCCGTCGGACGAAGTTGCGCGTCGCATGAGGCGCCAGGGCATCGCTCGAGTCCGCGTCAGTGCGAGCTACGGGCGGAAGTACAAGACGCTGCGGCGCACTATCCCTTGCGGCTGACGTCCCTTGCGCCTGACCTGGCGTTACCGCCCGCTGCTGAGGTCTATCGGGCGCCCGTCCAGGCGCATCGCACAGACCATTGCGAGCAGCATCAGCAATGCTCCGGACCAATGAAGAATGTTCGCATCCATGGGGCACTTCCGCCGGTTTACATGAAGCAGATGATCGGCCGGAAGCAGGGGCGCGAGCATCGGGAAGGGGCCCGAAATCCTGTCAGCGGAGGCCTGCACGACGGGTTCAGTCCGGAATTAAAGTTAAGTCGGCGCGGCTTTCTGGGATCGCGGAAGCAGCTTGGAATCAGCGAATCGCTGGGTGAACCCGGCGAACCTATCGGTGGGGCCACCCCATGCCAGCTGCCTGACGTCGGTGAAAACTTGCGCGTCGGTCTTCAGGGTCGCGAGGCGCTTGAATAGGAGGGCCATCGGCAGGTTCTCGCCCAGAAGGCCCGCGGGGAACGCCTCCAGGCGACCATGGGTCCGAATGAGCCGGGCGGCGCCCACCTGGCCAATGCCCGCGATGCCCGGATAGCCGTCGGCGGCGTCCCCGACTAACGCGAGAAAGTCCGGGATCAGTTCCGGGTCAACCCCGAATCTGCGTCGGACGCCGTCCGCATCCCGTATCTCCTTGGAGCGTCGACCCACCTGCACGACGCGGTCTGACCGGACGCATTGCGCCAGGTCTTTGTCTGGCGTCCAGATGCATACCTTCTGGACCTGCGAGTCGGCGGCCGCGAGGTGGGCGGCGGAGGCGAGTCCATCATCGGCCTCCAGGTCCGTCATCGCCCATACGGTGATCCCCATCGCCCGCAGCGCATCCTCAAGCGGGTGGAACTGCGCCCAGAGCGCAGGATCGATGCCCTCACCTGTCTTGTACCCCGCCCACATGTCGTTGCGGAACGACTCGATGACATGGTCCGTAGCGACGCCAATGTACGTCGCGCCTTCCTCGATCATCTGCAGCACGGTGTTGAGCACGCCAACGACGGCGCCGAAGGGCCGGTCGACACCCTTGTTGAAGCGTCGCAGCCCGTAGAAGTGCCGGTAGAGCTCGTACGTCCCGTCGACTAGATGAACGACCAACGCGGGCCTCCGCGAGTTCAGGGGTGTGCAAAACTACCGCGATCTTCGCACGCGCGGCGGTTCTGCGCGCCGCGTGCTGGGCCACATGCGCATGGGCCTGGGTGCGGAGTGGAGCGGATTAGCGGGTCACTGGTTGCCGTGCCTGGGGCGGAAAACGGCGCGGGCGCCATCGCGGCGGCACCCGCGCGCAGGCGGTGCCTGCTACTTGGCGACCTGCTTGACGATCGCGTCAGCGGTCTCATCGATCAGCGTCGAGAGATTGTCCGGGTTCGTGGTGCGGCTGGTGCTCGCCCACATCAGCTTGTCGTCCGACAGGCGGTAGATCAGCGTCTCGACCGAGACCACCGTGTCGGTCGAAACCGCCCCGGAGGTGTGGATCGTCGAGTAGCCATAGGTGAAGTAGGGGCCAAAGCCACGGTAATAGGGCGCCGTGGTCCCGGGCGTGTAGGTCACCTTCTGGTCCTTGCCGGTGATGCGCATGATGAGGGCGGCATCGACGCCGGCGGCCTTGAGCGCTGCGCGCGCGGCGTCGCCGTCACCGTGATTGTCCGCTAGCAGCGTGTAGGCGGTGATGCCCTTGGCGCCCCGATTGGTCAGGTCGTTGGCGATGTACACCTCAGCCGAGCGCCGCAGGCTGATGTCCTTCGACACGAATATCGCCGCGACGGTCTTGCCGCGCAGCGCCCCGGCCCGCACCTCGGGATCTTTCCAGGTGGAGGTGAACGAGGTCGTGGAGCAGGCGCACAGCGCCACCACTGTGAGGACGGAGATCAGGGACAGGCGTGCCATTGAAGTATCGCTCCTAAGGGCTCTTATGCGAGTCAAACAGGGAAGTGACGGGGGGCAGTTTACCGCGGGGCTGCGTGACCAGTGGTGTGTGAGCGAAATTTCGGGTAGTCAGTGCGCGCGGGAGAGGAGTCGTCACCCTGATCCGGGACTACTCGTCCTGGCTTTCCTGCGCCAGCTTGCGCCGCAGCGCCTCCTCGCGCGCGTCCTCAATGGCGACCATGACGCCTGCGGCGTCCGCGATGGTTTCCGCGCGCATGTGCACACCGGTCAGCGGGGTATCGGGGTGCAGGTTCCCCGCCTCGAACAGCGTCCACATCTCGCGGGCGAATTCGCTCGTAAGCAGCTCAGGGGCGAAGCGACCCAGTGTGCCGCGGATATTGTTCACATCGCGCTCGAGCATCGCGAAGGCGCCGTTGTTACCCGCGGCATTCACCACCTGCGGCAGATCGATGATCACCGGCCCATCGGGGGCGATCAGGACGTTGAACTCGGACAGATCCCCGTGGATCAGGCCGATGCTGAGCATACGCACGACCTCCCGCATCAGCCGCGCGTGATATTCGCGCGCGACCTCGGGGGAGAGGTCGACCTCGCTCAGGCGCGGGGCGGGCTCACCCTGCTCATCGGTCACCAGTTCCATGACTAGCACGTCGTTGAAGTAGCCAAACGGGCGCGGCACCCTTACGCCCGCCGCGGTGAGGGCGTACAGCGCGTCGACCTCGGCGTTCTTCCACGCGGCCTCCTGCTCTTTCTTGCCGTAGCGAGTGCTCTTGGCCATGGCGCGCGCCTGGCGGCTGCCGCGCACCTTGCGACCCTCCTGGTACTGGGCGCGTCGCTGGAAGCTGCGCTGGGCCATGTTGCGGTAGACCTTGGCGCAGCGCGTGCGGTCCCCGGAGCGCACCAGATAGACGGTCGCCTCCTTGCCGCTCTTCAGGGAGCGCAGGACCTCGTCAATGACGCCGTCATCGATCAGGGGCTGCAGGTCCTTGGGGGTCTTCATGGCGGTGCGTGGCGGGTGGATTTAGCGGGTGCGCGGCGGCGCGCAGACTGAGGCTGTGTCCGGGGAGTGTCAAGGGCGCAGGCGCGTACGCTCGCCAAGCGCCCTCTTTCTGGCTGAATTCGCCCATGGCGCCGGAAATGCACGCCGCTCGGCCTGTTCGCCATCCTGAGCGGGCTTGCGGTCGCGATGTCGCGAACCGCGTCCATGGCCTGAGCCGCGCGCGCGTCCCGGTCGTGTGTGACCCGCGCACGGGCGGGTGGCCAAGCCAAGGGATAGCGCAGGCGCCGGCGGCGTCATGAGCTTCGGAGCGTTCCTGGACGCGTGCACGCGCGACGGCGGGGATACAATTTCATCAAGGTTCGAAGCGCGGGGCATCTGCGGGAACATCGCCCCACCTGCGTACTCAAACCAGCGGTGATCTTGGCTGAATATCGCGGAGGGGATCATGGAGACTTTCAGCGCATCGAGGGGCAGGGCGCTCATGGTGGGACTGGCGCTGGCCGCCTGCGGGGCCGCACTCGCGGATGAGGCCACGGTGCAGGCCAGTTGGGCGCCGCGCGAGTTCCGCTTCACTTACCAGGGTTTCACCGCACGTTACTCCTGCGATGGACTGAGCGATCGGGTCAGGGCTGTTCTGCTTTTGCTGGGGGCCCGCAAGCAGGACCTCCAAGTGACACCGACCGGCTGCAGCAACGGCTTCGGGCGCGCCACGCCCTTCCCGGGTGTCGCCGTCAAGATGAGCGTGCTCGAGCCCCTGAACGCGGCGACCCCGCAGGGCACCGAGCCGTTGGCGAGTGTGTGGCGCAACGTCGATGTGTCGCGGCCTCAGTCGCTGGCGGCGGCCGGTGACTGCGAACTCACCGAGCAGGTCAAGGCGAGCATCCTCCCGCTGTTCACCACGCGTGCGATCGAATATCGCTCGACGTGCGTTCCGCACCAACTCACCCCAGGGGGCACCACGCTCAAGGCGGACGTGCTCGTTCCCGCGCCGGCCGCGGCCGCAGCCGGCCCGGCCGGCTGACCCCGGATCGGCCCAGCGACCGGGTGGGGCGGCGCGTTACTTCCCGAGGACGCGCAGCGCTATGCGCCGGGTCTTCGGCGGCCATCCTGGGGTGGCGTTGCCCGCCACTGGGTGCGCCTCGCCGTGTCCACGCGTGTGCGCGAGCGAGCGAGAAGATCGTGGCGGCGCCCAGGCGCGCGCGAACGAGGCGAGCGGGCGCGGGATCCGCCCCGCTAGAAGGGAAAGCTGCGCGCGCGCAGTTCATCCTTGCGGATATCGCGCGCGGCGATCAGATAGTGCACCGTGGCCCACAAGCCGGTCGGCACGATGCACAGCATGGCCAGTCGCAAGGCGTCCGCCTGCGAGTGATTCATGCGCACAAACCAGTCATTGAGCGTGCCGATCAGTGGCGGGGTGATGAGGAGGTTGCCGACGTTGGCCAGGAACAGCGTCATGGCGCAGAACATCGCGCGCATGCGGCACTGCGCAAGGTTATTGAGCAGGCCGAAGCAGGGGCCAATGTAGAAGTATATGGCCGGGATGAAAATCCAGAACATCGCCTTCGCCAGCGCCAGGTCGCGCGTGTAGTAGGCGACGCCGGAGGCGAAGGTCGCGATCGCGGTGCCCGCGGCGAGCAACCACATGATGCGCCGCGAGTCGGCCATCACCGGGCGCGCCATCAGCCAGCCGGTGGCGACGGTGGCGGCGGAGCCGCCGAACAGGTGCGCGTAGGCGGTCACGTCGCCGGCTTCCCCGGGACTCATGTGATAGGTGCGCTGCACGAACACCTGCGTCCAGTACATCAGTCCCCAGCCCCACAACGCGCACACCGCGCTGCCGATCATGAGGTGCACCGCCGAGCGCTGCGACCACCAGAACTTGAGCGTGCGCTTGAAGGAGGGTGTCTGTTCGTCGTCGCCGCTGTCGAGGCAGCCGCGCTTTGGTTCGCGCACGGTCGCCCAGATGGCGATGCCGGCGAGGACCCCCGGCGCGCCGAGCGCGAAGAACACCGCGCGCCAGCCGTAGTGGTCATTGATGGTGCCCGCGACGCTATAGCCCACCCAGGCCCCGATCGGTGCCCCGAGCGAGAACACCGTGAGCGCCATGGCGCGGCGGCTGGCCGGGAAGTAATCGGATAGCAACGAGCTCGCGCCGGGCGTGCCGCCGGCCTCGCCAATGCCGACGCCGACGCGCGTGAAGAAGAACTGCAGGGTACTGTGCGCGAGTCCGCACAGCGTCGTCATCACGGACCAGACCACCAGGCACAGGGCGATGATCTTGCGGCGGCTGTAACGGTCGATCGCCCACGAGAGCGGGAATCCCATGAACACATAGAACAGCGCCAGGGGCCAGGCGGTGAGCCAGGCGACGCCGGCGTTGGTGAGATGCAGGTCCTCGCGGATCGGATCAAGGACGGTGGAGACGACGTAGCGATCGGCGATGCTCAGGGTGTAGACGAGGCACATCATCACCAGGACATACCAGCGCATCGCGAAGCTGGCGGACTGCGCCGGTCGCGCGTTGAGGCTCGTGGGCTCGTCGGCTGTGCTCGATCGCGCTTCGCTCATGCGGCCTCGCTTGAAGTCATCTAGGCAGGTTACGCCCGCGGGGCGCGGCTGTCCTGAAGAATCAGGTCCGCCGCCTTCTCCGCGAGCATCATGGTCGGTGCGCTGGTGTTACCCGATGTGACGTTGGGGAACGCCGAGGCATCGACAACGCGCAGCCCCGTCACGCCACGCACGCGCAGGCGGGCATCGAGCACCGAGGTGCGCGGGTCCGCTCCCATGGCGCAGGAGCCGCAGGCGTGGAATACCGTGCCCGCGCGCGCCCGGAAATCCGCCAGCACGTCGGCGTCGGACCTGACCTCACGGCCTGGTTCGCGTTCGCTCTCGGTCACCGCGGACAGCGGTCCGGCGCCTGCGAGCTCGCGCAGCAGGCGCGCCCCGTCGAACACGTCCTGCACGTCGGCCGGGGTGGCAAGCGAGTTGGGCGCGATGAAGGGTGACAGGGCCGGATCCGCGGAGCGGATGTGGGTCGAGCCACGGCTGGTCGGGCGGCAGGTGTTGAAGGACATGAGGAAGCCCGGATAGGGGTCCGGGTTCATCAGGCGCCGCTTCGAGCCGAGCGTCGTGGTGCTGTAGCTGGCGGGATTGAAGTAGATGTGCAGGTTCGGCGCGGACAGTCCGGGGCGGCTGCGCACGAAGGCGCCGGCCTGG
>JANYBG010000128.1 GCA_025360865.1 Pseudomonadota bacterium
GGAAATCCCACTCCCGAATCTTTATTGGCGCCAATTCTTCTTCCTAAGAAATTATCCTGGGTTTGCTTCATCGATATGTACCCGTCATTGTTCAGATAGAAAAGTTTTACGGGCAACTGAAGATATGAAACCGTCATCAATTCCTGAATATTCATCTGCAAACTCCCATCACCCGCAAGGCAGATGACATCCTGTCCTGATGCCACGCAGGCTCCAATGGCTGCCGGCAAATCATAACCCATGCTGGCGCAACCGGAATTCCAGATAACCCGACTACCTTTTTTAATTTTGCCTGCCTGGAAGTAAGCGATACAGGCAGTGGCATCACCTGTAACGACAGTAGATCCTGGGCTCAATTGAAGAGCAAGTTGCTCCATGAAATAGTATGGATTTACACATTCCCCCAAATTTCTGTAACTATCAAGTACCGGATTGTATTTGTGTTTCCTTTCCAGACACCAATTTACCCACCATTCATAGTCTTTCTGAATGGACGGCACCCTTTTTTCAAATTACCGCCCGACCGCACTTCGCGGTGGCGATCACCCCGGTGCAGGCCGGGCGCGACCCACAGGTGGCGGTGGCCGCCGTGCGCGCGCTGGCCGACCGCTACGACCAGGGTGAGCCGATGCCGCGGCCCAGCCTGTCCGTGCGCAACATCAAGCTCTTCCTGGACGGGGTGATCGCGGCTCCGGCCCTCACCGGGGCGATGCTCGAGCCTTACTACGTCAACGCCGGCACGGCGGACCAGCCACGCTGGGTGCCGGGTACCAACCGGGGGCCGGACGTCTATTTTCCGGTCTCGATCCTGGGGCCGCTACTGCTGGCCGCGGCGCGGGCCGGCTTCGAGCCCCACATGCATGCCGATGGCGATGCGGCCGTGCACGCGGCGCTCGATGGGGTCGAGGCGCTGCGCAAGGAATTTCCGCGGGAGAAGATCCGCGCGGCCATCGCGCACGATGAGATCGTCGAGCCGTCCGACTTCCCGCGCTTCGCGAAGGTTGGCGCGGTACCCGTCATCTCGTTCCAGTGGGGCAAGCGCGCGCCGGACACCGTGGATGGCGCCGAGGACTACATGGGACCGAAGCGCTACCCGTACCTCGAGCCGTCGGGCTACCTCGCCGCCGCCGGGGCGCGCATCGCCTACGGCAGTGACTGGCCAGTGGACCCGTTGAACGAGTGGTTCGCCCTGAAGGTGGGCGCGACGCGGGAGAACGACCCGGACGCGGGGGCTAAGTTCGCCGGCCGGCTGGGCACGGATCCAGGACTCACGGTGCCGCAGGTGATTCGGGCGATCACCGCGAATTCCGCCTACGAACTGCACGTCGAGAGCACGGTGGGCTCCCTTGAGGCAGGCAAGTTCGCGGACCTCATCGTGCTCGACCGCAATGTCTTCGAGGCGGCTCCCGAGGAACTCGCCCAGGTGAAGGTGCTGCTGACCGTCGTCGGCGGCAGGCAGGTGTACGGCACAGGCACGTTCGCGCCGCGCAAGCGCTGAGTCCTCATGCCCGAGACACCAGTGCTGGAAGGATCGCACGCGCGGCTTGAGCCGCTGGACCTCTCGCACCTGCCGGGGCTGCTCGTCGCGGCGCAGGGCGGGCGGGAATTATTCCGCTGGACCAGCGTCCCGGACACCCTCGCCGGCATGCGCGCCTATGTCGAGGCCGCGCTGCGCTCGAAGGAGCAGGGGGACGCCGCGCCATTCGCCACCGTGCGCCGGAGCGATGGCCTGGTGGTCGGCTGCACGCGCTTCTTCCTCTTAGAGCGCTGGTCCTGGCCCACGGGGCATCCGCGGGACGGGCGCGCCGCGCCGGATGGCTGCGAGATCGGCTACACATGGCTGAATGCGTCCGCGATCCGCACGGCGATCAACACCGAGGCCAAGCACCTGATGCTGCGCCACGCCTTCGACGGGTGGGGTGCGCACCGGGTCTGCTTCCACACCGATGCGCGCAACGAGCGCTCCCGCGATGCGCTGCTTAGAATCGGGGCGAGCTTTGAAGGCATCCTGCGCGCGCATCGGTTGTCGTCGGACTTCAGGCCGCGCGACTCCGCCCGCTACAGCATCCTCGCCAGCGAATGGCCCGCGCTCAGCGAGCGTCTGCTCCAGCGCCTGCAGCGCCCGTAGGCTCGCTGGCGCCCGGGGCGACCCACGCGCCGGCGAAAAGCGCCTCGGCGTTGCGTCGGTAGATCTTGTCGACCACCGCCCGGGGCAGCCGCAGCCCCTGGAACGACCGCGCGAATTCTTCCGAGCGCAGCCGCCGCTGGCTGGTGAGGAAGTCCCAGTCGGCCCGCCAGTCGCGATGCACCTGCGCGACGGCCTGGGGGTCGGAGTCATCCGGTCCGTAGGCGTCGTCGCTGCCGTAGAGGACACGGTCCTGGTAGCGGATCAGGAACCCGCGGACCCGCGCAGGATCGCGCGCCGCCTGGTATTCCAGGTGCGCCATGCGCGCGGCCAGATCAACCCGGGCCTTGGGGAATCGGTCGAGAAACCCCGCGACCCTGTCCACGTCCCATTCCAGGGAGGCGAGGTGCACGGCATCGAAGTGAAGCCCGGGGTGCGCCCGCAGCATCCGGTCGCGCGCGGCGAGGATGGACGCGTGCGAGGGCATTTCCGGATGCCCGTACATGTAGTACCGCGGGTGCTCGGCGAAGTACTCGCGGTCCGAGCGCACGGTCATGCGCTGGGGCGGCAGCCAGCAGTTCAGCGGCTCCGCCTGGTGGCCCAGCAACACCAGGTGACGCGCCTCAATCAGATCGACGATGGGCGCAAGGCGAGGATCATCGGGCATCACGTAGTTTCCGGCGGCGTCTTGGAGGCTCATGCCGATGTTCTTCCAGATCTTGATCCCGACGGCGCCCCGCGCCTGGGCGGTTTCGATGTCAGCGCGCGCCGCCTGCTCCCAGGCCTGCGACGGGAAGCCCTGCACGGAGAACGTACCGGCGAACGCCACGCGTCCCGGATAGCGCTCGCGCAATGAGATCGCGTCCGCGCGCTGCCGGGCCAATGGCGGGAAGTCCGGGTAGTCGACGTTGATGGTGAGCAGGCGGAAGTGATCCCGCGCCGCCTGCGCCATGAGGTGATCGGCCGGACCATGCACGTGCACGTGGGCATCGATCTTCTCAACCCGCGCGAAGTCGTCGCCGCCGTAATACCCCGACCCAGCAGCGCACTTCGCGGCCGCGCCACATAGGAACAGGAGGAGAAGCGCCGCTCGTCCGTGCACGCTGGCCTCTCAGACCAGGCGTACTTCGATGCCCCGGCGCCGCAGCTCTTCAACCGGTTCCGGCGTCGCGGCGCGGTCGGTGATCAGCATGTGCAGCTGCTCGACGCGGGCGATCAGTGACACGTTGCGCCTGAGCAGCTTCGAGGAGTCCGCCACCACGACCACTTGTCGCGCGATGCGGATCATCTGCGCGTTGAGCTCGGCCTCGGGCAGGTGGGGGGTCATGACGCCGATCTCCGGGTCGATGCCATCGGCACCGAGATAGAGCCGGTCCGCCTGCAGGTTGGACAGGGCGGCCTCGGCCATCGGACCGGCGAGCGAATTGGATTCGCGCCGCAGGATGCCGCCGGGAATGATGAGGCGCACCGCTGGCGCATCGATCAGCAGCGCGGCCACGTTCAGCGCGTTCGTGATGACATTGACCGACCGGAGGTCCAGGCGCCGGATGGCGCGCGCGATCTCGGCCGTGGTCGAGCCGGAGTCGAGGATCAGGGTCTCCCCGTCGCGGATCAGGGCAGCCGCGGCCTGCCCGATGCGGACCTTCTCGGCATGATGCAGCAGCTGCTTCACGTCGAGGGGCTGGTCGGCCTCCTCGGTGTGCGGCAGCGCGCCGCCGTGGGTGCGCACCAGGGCACCGGCGGACTCGAGCACCGAGAGATCGCCACGGATCGTGACCTGCGAGATGCCGAAGCGCGTCGCCAGTGAGCCGACGGTGACACGCCCCTGCTCGCGCACCAGGGTGCAGATGCGCCGGCGGCGTTCCTCGGCCAGGAGTCCCTGTTCGGCAGCGGCCTGCATCACGCCGGTATCGCCTCGATCACCAGGAACCTCCTGAAGGCAACCCGCAGGCTATCGTGACCGGGGGAGACCTCGCCGAGGTCGCGGTCGGCGAAGTAGTCGCGCACGCGATAGCGGCGCTGACCGAGGCCGCGCAGCGTCACCGGGCCTGTGAACTCAGGGGCGTAGAAGGCGTAGTAGAGCCGCCCATCCTTCTCGATCGCATGCGTCTCGGGCTTGTCGAAGCCGATATCGTAGAGTTCACCGCGGTACGTGCCCTGCGAGAGCCGGCGCTCGTTGTAGAGCGCGATCCAGTGCCGCCAGAGCTTCTCCTTCTGGGGCGTGAGCAGGAAGGAGTCCTTGGGCTTCGGGTCCCGCGGCCAGGTGAACTTGGTGGAGACCACCGCGCCGACGCCGACCGTTGAGGCGAAGTCATCGCCCCCCTGGCTCAGCTCGACGTGATCACCGGCGAAGCTCGCCCCGGGGCCCATGAGTCCCTTCAGCGTCTTGCCCTTGTGGCGCACCTGCCAGGAGGATTCAGGATCCGAGGCGGGTCCCTGGTTGAAGGCGCGGAAGTTGAAGAACGAGTACGCGGTGCCGCAGGGACACAGCTCGACCACGGCCTGCGGGTTGCTCGCGATGGCGCTCTGATAGATACCGAACATGAAGTCCTGCAGCTGGGTCTGCGAGTCGGTGGGGCTGGCGTGCTGGTGCGCCGGGTTGTAGCACCGCGCCACGCCGTTGAGGTGCTGGCCGTCGATCTTGAGGCCATCGAAGCCCCACTCGCCGATGAAGCGGCGCACGAGGGCATTTGTGTACTCGGCCGTCTTGGCATAGGCCGGGCACAGGTAGAAGCAGTTCCAGTACGAAACAAGCTGCGGCGCCCCATCCTTGTCCAGCAGCAGCATGTCGGTATGGTCGTGCAGCACGTCCGAGCCGGGCGCCGCGGCCAGTGGCGCGAACCACAGGCGGGGCTTCAGCTCGTGGGCGCGGATCGACGCCACCAGCTCCTTCATGTCCGCGACGCCGTTCGGGTACGCGGCGGGTTTCAGCCGCCAGTCACCGACGTTGGTCTGCCAGCCGTCATCGATCACGGCCCAGCGCAAGCCGAGTTCCTGGACCTTCGGCAGCGTGCCCCGGATCAGATCGAGCGTGGCCTGCTGCTCGTATCCCCAGGCGCACCAGATCGGCTCGAACGCGGACGGCGGAGCCGGCGGGGAGCACATACCCCGGTCGGCCATGATCTCCCGGTACCGGGTGAGCGTCGCGAAGTGGTCGCCGCGATGGGCGCAGACGAAGGTCTGCGCCGTGGCGAGCGTTTCCCCCGGTCCCAGCACGCGCTCGGTCACCGCGCTCACCGCCATGTTCACTCCCTCGGCGCCGCGGCTCACCGGCAGCGACACCTCCAGCGGGACCAGCTCCAGGTGGCCCACGGCGAGCCCGCCGTCACGGCGCCACACATCGGCGATGGGCGTGCCGCCGCCGTAGTCGGACGAGGTCATGCCCATGAAGTTGTCCTGCTCGTACCCCAGGCCCAGTGGGTGCACCCAGTCACGCCGGTCGGCGTGGGTGCTGCCGCTGTAACTCCAGAACGCGGACTCCTGAAATGCGCCCGCCGCAGGGGAAGTCAGCCGCACCGCACTCTGGCTCCAGCCCAGCACTGGCAGGGGCGTCCCCGAGGTGTTGCGGAAGCTGACACGCGCGGCCGCAAGCCCGGGATGGCGTGCGTAGAGCTCGATCTCAAGGGTCTTCTCCAGCTGTCCGTCAGCGCTGCCGCGCAGGCGGACGCGCGTGCCGGGACCGTGCGCGGTGTCCGCGGACTCGCGGGTGTGCTCCCGCAGCGAAAAGACATCGAAAGGCGGGCGGCCGGAAATCCGCAGGGTATCCGGGGGGGTCCAGTCCGTGAGAAGGACGGGCTGCTCGCCGTCGAGCAGCCAGACCCGCCAGCGCATGCGCCCATCGAAATCGACGCGGATGCGGTCATCGGCCAGGGTAATACCCGCCGCGCCGGCCGCGGAGGGGATGGCCCGGGCGGCAGGGCCGACCAGGCCGCCGCCGGCGGCCGCGCTGGCCCCGGCAAGCTGGATGAATCGACGCCGGCTGGTGGTGGTGCTTTTCACGTCGTATTCATCAGTCTCGCTAACGGACCTTCGCTTTCTCTTGACACAAACGGAGATATTCGAAATATTAAACAAAATAAATCGCAAGCAATAGCGATTTTTTATTTTCTTTTACTTTCGTTTACGTCTTTAGATTGGGAGCGCACCATGCCAAGAAGTCGATCCATTGGGGCCATAGCCGCGATCCTCACGCTCTGGGCCGCCGGGCTGGGTCCTTCTGAAGCCGCGGACGCCCCCGCCGACCCGGCGGTGCCGACGACCGCCGGGGATGGCAGCCAGTTGCAGACGGTCGTCGTGACCGGCATTCGCGCAAGCCTCGCGAAGTCCCTGGAGATCAAGCAGAACGCCGCCATCGTCCTGGATTCCATCAATGCGCTGGAACTGGGACGCTTTCCGGATGACGACGTCGCGGACTCCCTGCGCCACATCACCGGCGTGAGCCTCACCCGCACCACCGGAGGTGACGGCCAGTACGTCGGCATCCGCGGCCTGGGCAACCAGTACAACATTGTCACACTCAACAACCGCATCGTGGCCACCGATGACGACGGCCGCGCGCTCGCCTTCGACCTCCTGCCCGCGGACGTGATTTCCGGCGCGGATGTACTCAAGACCTCCCAGGCCGCGGCCCTGGAGGGCAGCATCGGCGGCACGGTCAACATGCGCTCGGCGCGACCCTTCGACAACCCCGGCCTGCACGCGGCGGCGCGCATCGAGGGCGACTACAACGACATGTCCGAATATTGGGGCAAGAAGGCCTCGGCGTTCATCAGCGGCACGAATTCCGCAGGCACCTGGGGCGTCCTGCTCGGCTTGGTGGCGGCTGACAACAAGACACGCACGGACGCGCTCAACTACAACACCTACGATCAGAACAATCCTGGTTTCTGGCCGCCGCCGCCTGTTCCCGGCGGCGTGCCGCCTCCCGGCAGCGTGCCGGTGGTGGGCGAGTGCTGCATCTCCTTTGGTTCGGTGATCGATGAGAAGAAGCGCGCGGCGATATCCGGCGCCATCGAGTGGCGGCCGAGCGATGCCCTGCATTTCACCCTCGACGGCCTGTACGCCAAGCTCGACGATCCGCAGGTGGCGTACAACCAGTCCTACTATCCGAATTTCACCTATGACCAGAACGGTAACCCGGAATGGTCGAACGTCGTCATCAAGAACGGACTCATCACTTCGTTTGTGGGCAATACGTTCACTCCCGAGATCGTGAACCAGACGATCGACCGCAAGGTCACCACCTCGGTCGTCGGCCTGAACGTCGAGTGGAACGCGACCGACCGCCTCACCTTCTCCGGCGATCTGTACGGCTCGAAGGCCAACCGGCCCGAGGGCGGAAACGATGCCTTCGTCACCTCCGGGCTGGAATCCCCGACTTCTTCGAACCAGAACACGATCACCTGGAAAAACAACAACGGCGGGCTGCCCGACATCGCGGTCACGCTACCCAATGGCGAGGACTACGCTCAGGCGCTGGCGAACGGCGAGCTGACCAACAATCGCTGGACGGCGCACTACACGGGTCTGAGCGGCAACTCGATCCACGACAAGGTGACCGGAGCGACCGTCGACGGCCGTCTCAAGATGGACTCAGGCCCGCTCACCCTGCTGCGCTTCGGCATCGCCGAGACCCGGCGCGACAAGAAGCGCGAGGACTACGACAACGACTGGACCGGTGGCTCGAGCCAGTACGACTTCTATACGACCCCGGCCGGCGCCAACCCGATCACCTACGGATCGCTGGGGTACAACGTGGTCTCGACCACCACTTTGCCCCACTACCTGCAGGGCTCGGGAGGGCAATTCCCCAGGACCGTCGCGCTGTTCAATATCCAGACCCTGCTGAGCGCGCTGCAAAGCCTCAATGGCCAGCCGAACCTCTACGGCACCACCGGCTCCGGCGTCTTTGACTTCGCGCTGTCGCTGCCGCAATTCAATGCCGTGAACTCCTACAAGGTCAGCGAGGACACCGGCGCCGCCTACCTGCAGGCGGATTTCTCCGGTAGCAACTGGTATGGCAACGTCGGCGTGCGCGTGGTGCACACCCGAACTTCCGCGAGCACCGCGGTGAACGAGATCAAATCGGTCACCGTCGCGGACACGTCGAACTCGACCGCCCCGGCTTACGTCGTG
This sequence comes from Pseudomonadota bacterium, assembly GCA_025360865.1. Taxonomy (GTDB): domain Bacteria; phylum Pseudomonadota; class Gammaproteobacteria; order Steroidobacterales; family Steroidobacteraceae; genus 13-2-20CM-66-19. The sequence continues at coordinate 8,261 of JANYBG010000128.1, forward strand.
TACAGCAAGGCCGCGCCCACCTCCACCAGCAGCGCTTACACCCAGGTACTGCCGTCGCTGAACTTCAACTACCGGTTCAGGCCGGACCTGCAGCTGCGGTTCGGCGCCGCCGAGACCATGGCCCGGCCGGAGCTGAACCAGCTCGCCCCCACGCGCACCGACAACTCACTCAACCAGGACTACCGGATCGACTATTCAGGTAACTCGCAGCTCAAGCCCATCCGCGCCTATTCCCTGGACCTCTCGCTGGAGTGGTACTACCAGCCCAAGTCGGCGCTGACGCTTGCCGCCTTCGGCAAGGACATCAAGGACTTCATCACCCCCCAGGTCGTCACTGGCGTGGATCTGGGTGTCCAGGGCTATTTCAACGGCAGCACGACGCCGGTTCCGGTCCTGTACACCGTCCAGCAGCCGATCAACGGCGACAAGGGCTATGTGGAGGGCCTCGAGTTGGGGTTCACGCACATCCTGCCCAGCGGCTTCGGCATCCATGGCCAGTACACCCACACCTGGAGCAAGGCCTACGTCGGCGGCCAGTACGTGGGCGAGCTCGAAGGCGTTTCCTCCAACAGCGGCTCGTTGGGCCTGCTCTACGAGACGAAGCGTCTGAGCGCGAACGTCAACTGGGACTACCAGGGACCCTCGGTGGCGCAGACCTTCACCGAGATCACGGGCTGGAAGGCGTACAACGACAGCTTCTCGTGGGTGACGGCGCAGTTGTCGTTCGAGCTGCTGCCGGGGTTCCGTTTGTACGCGGAGGGCAAGAATCTCTCCAATGCGATTCAGCGCGGCTACCTGGCCAATCGCGCGGACGCGGTATGGGCCTCCGGTGCCGTGGGCACCGGCAGCAGTGTTCAGGGAGGCTATGTCGCCTACGGCCGTTCCTACACGGTAGGCGTGAGCTACCGCTTCTGATGCCCGCGACGCCGGGTGCCCTGGATCGCCGCGCGGCTGCGCAAGCCCGGGCGGGCGGGTGAGCGCATGGCTCGGCTATGCACTCGCCACAATGCTCATGTGGGGCGTGTGGGGGGCGTTCACCGGCGTGCCGAGCGAGCATGGATTCCCGGACACGCTGACTTACATCGTCTGGGCCCTCACCATGATCCTCCCGGCCGCGTGGGTGCTGCGCCGTTCGGGAGGGAAGCTGCAGCGCGATGGGCGATCCATCACGCTGGGTCTTGCGATCGGGCTACTGGGCGCGGGCGGACAGATCCTGCTGTTCCACGCCGTGACCCTGGGGCCGACCTACCTCATATTCCCCATCATCTCGCTCTCGCCGGTCATCACGGTCCTCCTGAGCCTCGCGCTGCTCAAGGAGCGCACCGGCAAGATGGGCATCGCGGGCATCGTCCTGGCGGTCCTCTCACTGCCCCTGTTCGACTATTCCCCGGAAGGCCACACGCAGCTGGGAACCTGGTTCATCCTCGCGCTTGCGATCATGGTCGCCTGGGGCGTGCAGGCGTACTTCATCAAGCTCGCCAACGCGACGATGACGGCGCAAAGCATCTTCACGTTCATGATGCTCTCGGGGCTGCTGTTCATCCCGGTGGCCTGGGCGCTGACCGACTTCTCGAAGCCGGTGAACCTCGGCTTCCACGGCCCGTGGCTCGCCACCGGGATACAGTTGCTGAACGCGGTCGGGGCGCTGCTGCTCGTGTACGCGTTCCGCTACGGCAAGGCGATCGTGGTCGCGCCGATGGTGAACGCGGGCGCGCCGCTGCTCACCTCGCTGATCGCGCTGGCGGTCGCCGGCTCCCTGCCGGGCCCCTTCAAGGTCGCAGGTATCGCGCTCGCCCTGGCGGGGGCGCTGCTGCTGTCGCTGCAACCTGAGTGAAGGGACGATCCTCCAGATGAAGGCACTTAGCGAGCTGATAGCCCGGCATAAGGCGGGGGATGCGGTGGGCATCCCCTCGGTGTGCTCCGCGCATCCGCTGGTCATCGAGGCGGCGCTGCGCGAGGCGCAGGCCCAGGGGCAGTCGATTCTAATCGAGGCGACCTCGAATCAGGTGAATCAGTCAGGCGGCTACACCGGCATGAATCCGGCTCGGTTCCGGGAATACGTCGGCGGCATCGCGGCAAGCGCCGGCGTGCCGGTCGGCACCGCGATGCTCGGCGGGGACCACCTAGGGCCGAATACCTGGCGCGGCGAACCGGCCGCCGTGGCGATGGAGCACGCGGCCGTCATGGTGGAAGCGTACGTCGTGGCGGGATTCCGCAAGATCCATCTCGACTGCTCGATGAGTTGCGCCGGTGACCCGGCCACGCTGGGTGATGAGATCGTCGCCGCGCGCGCGGCGCAGTTGTGCCGGGCCGCCGAGCGCGGCCGGCAAGCCAGCGGTGGCGAGGCGCCGGTGTACGTGATCGGCACCGAGGTGCCCGCTCCCGGCGGCGCGGCGGAAGAGCTGGGTCATCTGCGGGTCACGACACCCGCGGCCGTCAGCGTCACGCTAGAGGCGCACCGGCGTGCCTTCGCCGCCCAGGGCCTTGAGAAGGCGTGGTCCCGCGTCATCGCGATGGTGGTTCAGCCGGGGGTCGAGTTCGACAATGAAAAGGTCGTCGACTATCGCCCGGAGCAGGCGCGCCAGCTGTCGCTGCGGATTGAGCGGGAGCCGGGGCTGGTCTACGAGGCGCATTCGACCGACTACCAGACACCTGGTGCCCTCAAGGCCCTGGTACGGGACCATTTCGCGATCCTCAAAGTGGGTCCGGGCGCCACGTTCGCCCTGCGTGAAGGCCTGTGGGCCCTGGTGGGGATCGAGCGCGAGCTGGGCATCGCCCCCGAGGCGCCGCTGACCGCGGTGGTGCTGTCCGCGATGCGGCACGATCCGCGGTACTGGCGAGACTGGTACACCCGCAAGCCGACGCTTGAGTACGAGTTGCAGTTCAGCCTGAGTGATCGCATTCGCTACTACTGGTCGGTCCCGCAGGTGCGGGAAGCGAGCGCGGCGCTGCTCGCGAACCTCGCGCGCCAGCCCATTCCGCCGGCGCTGCTGAGCCAGTACCTTCCGGGACAGTACGCCGCGGCGCGCTCTGGCGCGCTCGGCGCTGACCCGCGCTCGCTGCTGCTGGATGTGATCCGTCGCGCCCTGCGTCCGTACGCTCTCGCGTGCGGTGCCGGCGCCACCCCCGGCGTGGCAGGCTGACGGATGGCGAATCTTGGCTTCAATGAAGAGCAGATCGATGCGGCCGGCGCGCACTGGACCGCGCGCGAGATTCTCCAGCAGCCCCAGGTCTGGGACGAAATCGTGGCGGCCGATGACTCCGCCGTCGCGCGATTCCTGCGCCCGCCGCTGGCGCGCGCCGACCTGCGCATCGTTCTCACCGGAGCTGGCACTTCCGCGTTCGTCGGCCAATGCCTCGCGCCGGCGCTGACACGCCGCTTGGGGCGGCGCGTCGAGGCGATCGCCACGACCGACCTCGTGGCCGGACCCTCGGCATGGCTGGAAACACAGGCACCGACGCTCCTGGTGAGCTTCGCCCGCTCGGGCAACAGTCCGGAGAGCCTTGCCGCGCTTGAGATCGCCGAGTCCCAGGTGCGCTCGTGCTGGCACCTCGTCGTCACCTGCAACGAGCAGGGTGCGCTCCACCGCCGCGGACGCGAACTGCCGAACGCCCACGTGATCCTGCTGCCTGAGGCAAGCCACGACCGCGGTTTCGCGATGACGTCGAGTTTCACTGGCATGACGCTCGCCGGCGCGCTCGCCCTGGGCGCGCTCGCGCCTGACGCCGGCGAAGTGGCGCTGCTGGGCCGCATGGCCTCGCGCGCCTGGAATTCCCACCTGAGCCTGGTCAGGGAACTGGTGCGCGATGGCTTCGAGCGCGCGGTGTTCCTGGGCAGCAACGAGCTCAAGGGACTGGCGCGCGAGGCGGCGCTGAAGATGCTCGAGCTCACCGACGGCCGCGTGGTGGCCATCGCCGACTCCCCGCTCGGCTTCCGGCACGGTCCCAAGACGATCCTGAACGCCGCGACCCTGGTGGTCGTCTTCCGCAGCGGCGATCCATACACGCGTCAATACGAGGACGACCTCGTGGGTGAGCTGCGACGCGATGCCGTCGCCCGTCGCGTGCTCACGCTCAGCGCCGGGGCCGGCGGCCCGCACGCCGATGACCTCACACTCAGGGGGGCGGAGCGCTCGGCACAGCCGCCCGACCTCGCGCTGGCGCTTCCGTACGCGGTTTTCGCGCAGGTGCTGGCGCTGCTGCGCTCGCTGTCGCTCGGGATACGCGCCGACACACCCAGTGCCAGCGGCACCGTGAGCCGTGTGGTCCAGGGAGTGACCATCTACCCGCCGGGTGCGCGCCCATGAGGACATTCCTCGGCGTCGACGGTGGCGGCAGCAACACCGCGTTCGTGCTGATCGATGAGAGCGGGCAGCTCCTGGGTTCGCATATGGAGGGGCCGGCCTACTACCTGGAGACCGGGCTCGAGGGCTTGCGTGAGATGGTCGCGCGGGGCGTGGGCGACA
>JANYBG010000129.1 GCA_025360865.1 Pseudomonadota bacterium
GTCATCCACCGGGGTCGGGTTCTGCGGGCCATGCAGCGGCCGGTTCATGATGTAGTCACCCTCTGACCCGTACTTGCCGCGGATGTCCTGGACGACGCGGATATACCCATCCTCGAGGATGACATCGGTGGCGTTGTCGTAGCCGTGCAGCATCGGACCCAGGTGACCGCTGTGCGTGTGGCTGGTCAGTTCCCTGGCGTCGTAAGGCGTACGCGTCAGCAGCATGCCCGAGCGGGTGGCGTTCCTGGGCACGAGTATCACGGTATGCAGCTTCACGCCGTCGCGCATCGGGATCATGACGTCGCGCAGCGCGTACTCGAAGCTCGCCGTGACCGGCGTGAAATGCGCTGGTGTCTCGCTCGGATATTGCGGGTACTGAGGGCGGGGTGTCTCGTCGGCGGGCAGGTTCGCGCTGGTCGCGAGAAAGAAGCCGGCGAGTGAGTACCAGAGAACCTGCGACATCGAGCGTCGGTTGTGGTTCTTCTTGTTCATCTTGCGTTCTCCAGGGACTCAGCGCCACAACCGCTCGATCGTCGTGCGTCTGAGGCCCCGGGTCAAGTTTGATTTGATCCGATGCGGGAGCTCTTGCCTCCTAGCCGGGCGGTTGCGAAGCTGCGCCAGGTGAACGCCGCCACCGGGTGGGCTGAGCATGTCGTCATGGCCGACCTGAAGACGCAACTGCTGGAGGTGAATGGCCTGAGGATGCACGTGGCCACCGAGGGCGCCGGCCACTTGTGGTGTGCTTCTCGGTCGCCTGTGACGGCCCTGTGCGCCGCGAGCCAGACCGGATGGCTATCGAGTGTGTTTCGGAATTTATGCAATGTATTCATGGCGGCCGGTCGCGATTCGCGGCGATTGGGACACCCGATGCGCGAAGATCGGCTTGTGAGCAAACTCGAGGGTTGAAGTGATGCTTAATTCGCGTCGAGCTTTTCTGGCCACGTCTACGGCAGCATTGGCTGGTGCCGTCAGTCGTGCCACCTCAGCGGACGAGCAGGTCGCTCCTCCCGGGACGCCGCCAGTGTTTGGAACCGCCTCGCCCGTCGGACCGGAAGTCACCGATGCGACATTTGTCGAAGCGCAGAAGCTTGCGCAGGTGCGATTGACCCCGTCGGAACGAGCGCAAGCGGCTAAGAATTGGCGCCAGAGCATCGCGGCGCTCTACGAGCGTCGCGTCGGTCCGCGCAAGGTCGCCCTGAGGACCGATCTTGCGCCGTACTCGCAGTGTAGTGCGCTCTTGCCCGGTCATTACCCACTACCATCGCCGGGTCGTTTTACCCGCAGTAAGACGGATCCCGGGCAACTGCCCGGCGTTGACGCTGAGATCGCGTTTGCGCCGGTCTGGAAGCTGTCGCGCTGGATCGAGAGCCGGCAACTCTCATCCGAACGACTGACGCAGATTTATCTGGACCGCCTAGTCCGTTTCGATCCGAAGCTTCGATGTGCCATCACGGTTACGGCGGATCTCGCGCACGCGCAAGCTAAGCGCGCTGATGCCGAGATCGCCGCTGGTAAATATCGCGGCGCCTTGCATGGAGTGCCCTGGGGTGGCAAGGACCTGCTGGACACCGCCGGCATCCGCACGACGTATGGCGCGGAGCCCTTCAGAGACCGCATACCCAATGAGGACGCCGCGGTCGTGAAGCGCTTGCACGAGGCGGGCGCGGTTCTCGTCGCCAAGCTAAGTCTGGGCGCGTTGGCCCTGAACGACATCTGGTTCGGCGGCCAGACCATGAACCCGTGGTTGCCGGAAGAGGGAGCCTCCGGTTCCAGCGCCGGCCCAGCGGCGGCCACGGCGGCCGGGTTAGTGGGCTTCTCAATCGGGAGTGAAACCGAGGGCAGCATCGTATCCCCCAGCATGCGCTGTGGCGTCAATGGACTGCGACCGACTTTCGGGCGGGTGCCACGTACCAATTCGATGACCTTGGCCTGGTCGTTGGATAAGCTCGGACCGCTGGCGCGCAGCGTCGAGGATACGATGCTGGTGCTGCATGCGATCTCGGGAGCAGACCCGGGTGACTTGGCAAGCGTCACTCAGCCGCTCGATTTCGACGCCCAGCACAGCGTTAGAGGTTTGAGAGTGGGCTTTTTCCCGCACTGGATGAACGATGCCGGCGCAACTGACGTCGATCGCCAGGCACTGAAGCGTCTCGAACAACTTGGAATGGAGCCGGTCGAGGTTGCCATCCCAGACTGGCCGTATGATTGCTTGAATGTCATTCTGCTTGCGGAGGCGGCGGCGGCGTTCGAAGAGTTGACGCTCAGTCGTCAGATCGACCAATTGAAGATGCAGACGCCAGATGCCTGGCCGAACACCTTCCGTCAATCGCGTTTCATCTCCGCGGTCGACCTGGTGCAGGCAGACCGGTTCCGTCGCGCTGTCGCACAGGAGATGCAGAGGGTTCTGTCTGAGGTGGATCTGCTGTTGGTGCCGTCACTGCGTGATGAGATGCTCACCATCGGCAACTTCACGGGGCTGCCTTCGTTGACGCTTCGTGCCGGGTTTGTCGAAGTTTCCGAGGCCCGTAGTGACTGGGAACCCGATCCGAGCCTGCCGCTGCCGCGATTCAACCCACCGCGGCGCGTCCCACACGGTGTGACGCTTATCGGCCGACTGTTTCACGAGGGAACCGTGGCGCGGGTGGGAATGGCATTGGAGCGGTCGTTCGACGTCTGGCAGCAGAACCCGCCCGGCTTCTGAACGCGGGGCTTAGCTGGGCACTTGTGCGGGACAGGCTGCTCGCCTGGACGGCCACCGTGGTGTTGAACAGCCGCTCCGGTATCCGCTTTCAGGACTGCATGCGCTGGCGGCCGATAATTTCTGCATTCATTCACGCTTGCCGCTGCGTGCGGAAACGGCAGTGCGCATATTTGACAACCTTGCGCCTGCCGAGCGCGGCACCCACGTGCCGTTGCCGCCGATACCGGACAGGGCGTGCCGCTGCTTGGCGCCGCCGAGGAGAAGCGGTGAACTAAGCGAGTTCATCGGCGCGAGCGGCGGCACGCGTTCGGGGCGTGCTTGCCAATCGGTGTCAACGAATGTCACCTTTGCCCATCGGGCCGCGTGAGCTAGAATACCGGCTTGCTTTCAATGGGGTGTGGTAGACGTGCGGGCCTTGAAACTCGTGGGGATCGTGCTGGGCGGGCTCGTCGCCGTGATCGTAGTCCTGCTGCTGGCGGCCCGGCTGTTCGTCAATCCAAACGACTACAAAGGTCGCATCGAGAAGGCGGTCAAGGACTCCACCGGTCGCGAACTCGCCATGTCAGGCGAGATCAAGCTCTCGGTGTTCCCGTGGATCGCGCTCGCGCTCGGTCCAGCGAGCATTGGAAATCCGCCGGGGTTCGGCGCCGAACCGTTCGCCGCGGTACAGCACGTTAGCTTGCGCGTGAAATTGCTACCCTTGCTTCGTGGGCAGTTGCACATCGGCCGCATCCAGATAGACGGATTGGACCTGCGTCTGCACAGGAACGCCCAAGGCAAGGGCAACTGGGAGAATTTCGGGGCCAGGAATGCCGCGCCCGCGTCCCCGGCCTCAGGCTCGGAAACGCTGCGTGATCTGGCCGGCATCGTGATCAGAGACAGCCGGGTGAGTTATCAGGACCTAGTCGCCGATCACCTGAATCTTGACGTGGGGCACGTGGCGCCGGGTGCCGCCGTGCCCGTGAAGTTGAAGCTTAGTCTCGCGACGAGCCGCGGTGCGCCGCCTATCGAGCTCGCCAGTCAGTTCGATCTGATGCTGGACATGGCCAAGAAGCAGTACCGTTTCGCGCCCCTGGAACTCAGTGGCACGACAAGCCCCAAGTCAGGCGCGGCTACGGTGCCGTGGAATTTTTCCGCGCCGGACTTGAGTCTCGATCTGGCCGCGCAAACCCTGAGTGCGCCCACCTTCACCGCGCAACTCGCTGGCGCGCATCTCACGGGCAATGCGCGCGGCAGCAAGATCGTCGACGCCCCCAGTTTGATGGGAGCGTTTAAGCTTGAGCCGATGTCTCTGCGGGAGTTCATGGGCCAGCTCGGCATGGCACCACCGCCCACGCGCGACGCCAAGGCGCTTGGCAAGCTCGCGGCGAGCGGCGAGTTCTTCTATGGGGGCAACGCGGTGGGCGCCACCAAACTCGACGTACAGCTCGACGATTCCGCACTGCGCGGGAAAGCGGCGATCACCAATCTTGACACGAAGGCGATAAGCGTCGACCTCGTACTCGATCATATCGATGTCGATCGCTACCGCAGTCCCGACAAGACGCCGCCGCGGTCGACCGACAAGGCCGCGGAGCTGCCCACAGACACGCTCAAAGCACTGCAGATGGATGGCACGTTCGCGATCGGGAGCGCGAAAATTTCCGGCGTGAG
>JANYBG010000133.1 GCA_025360865.1 Pseudomonadota bacterium
GCCCAGATCACCTGGCGCGGCGGATCCTCGGCCTGACCGGCATGTCCGCCCCGGCGGCACTCGTTCACCTGCTGCGCGGCGGCAAGATTCGGGTGCCCGCTCCAGTGGATGTCCTGCACCGACGCGTTGCGCGCCCAGGTCGCCCGCCGCGTGACGCGCGCACCTGCGGCGACCCGCACACCGCCCCGGATGGCCCTCGCGACATTCCTATTCCCGTTGGCTGCGTTCATGGTTGCCTGGTTCGCGCGCTGCCGCCCCGAGGCGGACGCGCTCCAAAATATTGCGCTGAGCCACGCCTCGCGCACAACCCCCTCCGGGCGGCGCGGGACCCTGGCCGCGCGGATACCCAAGCCCGCGGTGTCAGCTCCCAAGCTCCGACTTGAGCTCCATCGCATCCTCGCGAGGGGGGCGGGCGGTCTTCACCGGCTTCTACACGCGCGCAACTCTGTATGCTGGCGGTGCCCGGGGCCGCGTGCGCCCACGCCGCGACTGAACAAAAAAGGCCCTGGCGGGCGAGTTTATCTTTTATAAGGACCTGCATGGAACACGGGCCTTCCGTAGCGGTTTTCCTGTCGCAGATCGTCGTCCTCCTGGTCATGGGGCGCATCGCCGGCGAACTCATGCAGCGCATCGGGCAGCCGCCGGTGATCGGACAGATCATCGCCGGTGTCCTCATGGGCCCTTCCGTCCTCGGCGCCCTCGCCCCTGACCTGCAGCACCACCTCTTTCCGGCGGCGCCCGTGCAGAAGGCGATGCTCGATGCCGTGGCGCAACTGGGGATCTTCCTGCTGCTGCTCCTGACGGGGATGGAAACGGACCTCTCGGTGTTCCGCCAGGCGCGGCGGCCGGCGATCAGCATATCGATCACCGGGATCATCGTACCCTTCGCCTGTGGCCTGGCCTTGGGCTACCTGCTGCCGCAGTCGCTGCTGCCAAGCTCTGGCGGCCGGCTGATCACGGCCCTCTTTTTGGGCACCGCGCTCTCGGTGTCCTCGGTCAAGATCGTGGCGCTGGTGGTGCGGGACCTGGGCTTCCTGCGTCGCACCGTGGGCCAGGTGATCATCGCGGCGGCGATCCTGGACGACACCATCGGCTGGATCATCATGTCGGTGATCTTCGGGCTCGCGCTCACCGGCAAGATCGACATCGCCACCGTGAGCCGCGCGGCGCTGGGGACCGCCCTCTTCCTCACGCTCAGCTTCACCGTCGGCCGCCGGCTGGTGTTCCGGCTGATCCGCTGGGCAAACGATAACCTCAAGAGCGAGATGGCGCCCATCTCGATGATCCTGGCGATCGGTGGGGCGCTGGCGCTGCTGACAGAGGCGATCGGCGTGCACTTCGTCCTCGGCGCTTTCATCGCCGGCATCCTGATCGGGCAGTCACCGATTCTCACCCGGCAGATCGACGCGCAGCTGCGCGGGCTGATCGTCGCCCTTTTCATGCCGGTGTTCTTCGCCCTCGTCGGAGTGGCCACCGATCTGGCCGCGCTGGCGAAGCCGGACCTGCTGCTCCTCACCGCCGGCCTGATTCTCCTGGCGAGCGCCGGCAAGTTCTCCGGCGCATTCCTCGGGGGGCGCATCGGGGGACTCGGTTACGCGGAGTCCTTGGCGGTGGGCTGCGGGATGAACGCCCGTGGCTCCACCGAGGTCATCGTGGCGACGATCGGACTTTCGATGGGCGCCCTGGACCAGAACCTGTTCACCGCGATCGTCGCCATGGCGGTCGTCACGACCATGGCCATGCCCCCGACGCTGCGATGGGCGCTCCAGCGCCTGCCCGTGCGGCATGAGGAGCAGGCGCGCCTGGAGCGCGAACAGCTCGAGAGTCAGTCCTTTCTCTCGCGGGTGGAACGGCTGCTCGTGGCCGTGGACGCAAGCCCCAGCGGTCTCTTCGCCTCCCACCTGGTGGGCCTCGCCGCGGGCGTGCGCCGCATACCGACGACCATCCTCCATGTCGCCGGCACCGTGCCGAAGGACTCCGACGCCACCCGCCGGGAAGCGCAGCGTTCGACCGCCACGCTCAAGGCCGGTGTCGACGCCGGGGACGAGTCGGCGGTCACCTCGGCGGACAAGGCGGACGTCCTCAGCCGTTCGGAGGTCCACACCGACTCGGAGGATGCGATCGAGACCGAGGCGCGCAAGGGTTACGGCCTGCTGGTGCTGGGACGCGAGCCCGCCGCCGTCGGTGCGGCGTTCGATCCCCGGATCACCCGCAACGTCACCGACTTCGCCGGCCCGTTCGCCATCGCGATCGCCCGCGGGGTGCATCGCCAGCGGCCCAGCGAACCGAAGCTGAAGATCCTGGTGGCCGTGACCGGGACGCGCGTGTCGCTGCAGGGAGCGGAACTCGCCATCGCGCTGGCGCAGGCCTCACGCGGCACTGTGACAGCCTTGTACGTCACGGTCGCGAAGCCCGCGGCCCGTTGGCGCCAGCGCTTCGGGCGGGCGCTCGCTCCTCAGCATAGCGCCGTGGCGACGATGCGGGAGATCGAGGAATTCGGCGAGCACTACGGCGTCGCCGTGAAGACGGAAATCCGCCTCGTCGACAGCGCGCCCGCCGCCATCGTCAACCACGCACAGGAAGGTTCCCATACGCTGCTCGTGATGGGCGTGAGCGCGCGGCCGGCGGACCACTTGTTTTTCGGCCACGTGCCTGCGGAAGTGCTCGAGAACGCGACGTGCTCGCTGCTTTTCGTTTCGGGTGAATCCGCGGCCGGAGCGCGTGCCCCGCACGCGGGCGCCGGCACCCGCCCAGGAACCGCCGTCAAAACTGGCTGAGGATGCCGCGCGGCGGAACCGGTGACACCACTGACGAGCGCGCCGTGCCGGACCGCCGACCAAACGCGAAGCGTTCTCATCGCGCGCCAGCGCATTGCGCGCACCTACCTTGTATCCTAGAGTAAGCGTGGCAATAGACGCCGAAGCCCGCTGGGGCGTACAAGGCACTAACAACAAGCTCGATGTCGCCTCACAGAATTCACAGCCGGCGCACGGGCGATGGCAGCTGGGCCGACGCGCGATGGACGTAGCGACCGCAAGCCACTGGGACCCGCTGCGGCTTGAACCCCGGGGCGCGCGCCCTGCGGCTCCAACCGGAGCCCCGGATCTGTCCATCGTGGTTCCGACGTTCAATGAAAGGGACAACGTCGCGGAATTGGTCCGGCGCTTGCGCGCCTGCCTGCCCAACGCCTCGTGGGAAGTGATATTCGTCGATGACGACTCGCCGGACGGCACCGCGGACGTGGTGCGCGGGCTCGCCGCTGAGGACAGCCGCGTGCGTTGCATACAGCGATTCGGTCGCCGGGGACTGACATCGGCCTGCGTCGAGGGAATGCTCTCCAGCTCCGCGGACTACCTGGCGGTGATCGACGGCGACCTGCAGCACGACGAGCGACTGCTGCCACGGATGCTTGATACGCTTATGAGCGGCGACACCGACATCGTCATCGGCAGCCGTTACTCCGCCGGAGGCGACGTCGGGAACTTTGACAGGCAACGCGCGCGCATCAGCCGACTCGCCACGCGCATCAGCCGCGCGCTCGTCCCGGCGGAGCTTTCCGATCCGATGAGCGGCTTCTTCATGATGAGGCGCGAGGTCTTCACGCAGGCCCGACCGCGCCTTTCGAATCTGGGTTTTAAGATACTCACGGATCTGTTCGCCTCGAGCCCACGGCAGCCGCGCTTCCGGGAGCTCAGCTACAGTTTCGGCGCGCGCCACGCCGGGGAGAGCAAGTTCGATTCCGCATCGGTGTGGGACTACGTCATGCTGGTGCTGGACAAGCTCGTCGGGCGCTGGGTGCCGATGCGCTTTCTCGCGTTCTCGATCGTTGGCACCCTGGGCATGGGCGTGCACTTCGCGGTGCTCACCGTGCTGCTAGTGCTGTTCGGCAGCCCGTTCCTGCGCAGCCAGGCCATCGCCATCGTGGCCGCGATGACCTTCAACTTCGCCCTGAACAATCTGCTGACCTATCGCGACCGGCGCCTGCACGGGGTGCGCTGGGTGGGTGGCTGGCTCACATTCATGCTGGCCTGTGGTGTCGGGGCGCTCATAAACCTTGGCCTGGCGGATAGCCTGTATCGCGCCGATCACGCATGGCCGTTCGCCGCCCTCTGCGGGATCCTGGTCGGGGCGGTGTGGAACTACGTCGCCACGACGTTCATCACCTGGGGACGAACGCGCTCCTGATGCCCGGTTTCCCCTCCCTCCGGCGATCGCTGACCCCCACCCTGGCGTTCACATGAAGCGCGCTGCCCCGCCCGCCTGGCACCTGTTGCTGGGCCCGGCCGTCGACGCCGCGGCGTTCATGGGGCTGGTGCGCGCGGGATGGCACTACGGGCTTGCGCACATCACAAGCTTCGCCATCGCCGGCATTCTCAGCGCCTTGGCCACGGGATTGATTTTCCCCCGCCACCCCGACGTGCGGCGTGAAATCGGGCGGGGCGTGGCGCTGCTGGCCGTCAACCTCCTCGCGCTTTTCCTGCGCGGCGGTGTTCTGGCCCTCCTGGTCGCACGGTGCTCGGTGCCACCGCCGGTTGCGATCCTGGGCGCGATCATCACCTCCACGCTCGTCATCCAGCGAGGCCGCCGCCTGTGCGCGCCAGCGTCCGCCTGGCCAGCGGACGGCGCCCGCGCGCGCGCCATCGTCATCGCGCTGGGCGCGTGCGCCGTCCTGCTGCGGCTGGCGTACCTGGGGTGCGTGGACCTGTTTCCGGAAGAGGCCTACTACTGGAATTACGGGCGTCACCTGGACATCGGCTACCTGGACCACCCCCCGATTGTGGCCTGGCTGATTCGTGGCGGCACCATTGTCTTTGGCGACAGCGAGTTCGGGGTGCGCATCGGGGCGGTGTTGTGCTCAGCGATTGCCTCGATCTTCGCCTATCGTTCGGCGCGGGAGATGTACGGCAGGCCCAGCGCGCTCGTCGCGCTGGCGCTGATGCAGTTGCTGCCGGCGTATTTCCTCTGCGGTATGTTCATGACCCCCGATGCGCCGCTGGCGGCGGCGTGGGCCACGTGCCTGTATTTCCTGCAGCGCGCGCTGCTGAGCGGGGAGGCGCGCGCCTGGTGGGGCGCCGGGATCGCACTGGGCATCGGGCTCCTCTCCAAGTACACCATCGGATTGCTGGTACCCGCGGTGCTGGTCTTCATGCTGATCGATCCCCTCTCGCGCCGCTGGCTGGCGCGCATGCCGCCGTACGTCGCAGGCGTGCTCGCCCTCCTGATCTTCTCCCCGGTCATCCTCTGGAACGCGCGCCACGACTGGGCCTCCTTCACGTTCCAGACCTCGCAACGTCTCGCCGAGGCGCCACGGTTCTCGCTACATAAGCTGATCGCGTCCGCCTTCGCGCTGTTAGGTCCCACGGCGTTCATCGCACTGCCGTTCGTGCTGCGCGGGGGCGGGGAGAGGTCACCCGCGCACGGGGAGATGGCGGCACCACGCCGGGCCCGGTTCGCGCGTGTTTTCACGCTCGTTCCGCTGTCGGTGTTCGGATTCTTCAGCCTCCGCCACACGGTCAAGTTCGACTGGACCGGCGTGCTGTGGATCGCGCTGGTACCGGCCCTGGCGCACGCCATCACGGCGCCCGCGGCCGAGCGCATGCCCGGATGGCTGCGCGGCGTGTGGGTTCCGACGGCGCTCGGCTCGCTGGTGGCATACGGGGCCCTCCTGCACTACCTCACCCTGGGACCCCCGCAGCTCCCGTACTCCCACGACCTGCGGGTGTTACCGGTGGCCTGGCGTGACCTGGGCGGACAGGTCGACGCGCTCGCCCGCGAGGTACAGGAAACCAGCGGCGCCTCGCCGCTCGTGGTGGGAATGAATCGCTACACGCTCGCGAGCGAGCTCGCCTTCTACGCGGACGACCCGAGGCGCGCGGCTTTGACGACCACAAGCCAGCACCTGTTCGGGCCCAGCGGTCTCATGTACGAGCAGTGGTTCCCCAACAAGGCGCAGGTCGGACGCACGCTCTTGCTGGTGGCGCTTGATGCGCCGGAGCTGGACGACGGAAGACTCAGCGCACACGTGGCCGCGCTTGGGCCCGTTCAGGAGGGCCCGATCCGGCATAACGGCCGGATCATCGGACAGTATTTCTATCGGGTGGCACGCGACTACCGCGACACGCCATAGGATCAGCGCGGGTCGGATCGCACGGCGCGCCCCGAACGGCCCGCACCCAAGAACGCCATCGACCTGGGCGGATCACCCGCTCGGACACTGCGAGGTATTCCAGGTAGCGCTCGCGAGCGCGC
>JANYBG010000138.1 GCA_025360865.1 Pseudomonadota bacterium
CCAAAGGAAGGGCGCCGCGGGGAAACCCGCGGCGCCCTTCGCATGGGTGAGGGGCGTGAGCGTTCGCGCCCGATTCACGGTTATGATGGTCGGATGTCACAAGACACCACCAGTTTCACAGAACTGAAGGCCATCGCGCACCGCGCGATGCTCGACAACGGCCTCGATCCTGACTTCGCCCCGGAAGTGGTCGACCAGGTCAGAAAGATCGCGCAGGCGCCCAGGGCCGCCGGCACGGACATACGCGACCTGCGGCGACTGCTGTGGTGCTCGATCGACAACGACGACTCACGAGATCTCGACCAGCTCTCGGTTGCGCAGCCCCAGGCGGGTGGGGCGGTGAACATCCTGGTGGCCATCGCCGATGTGGACATGACCGTGGCGCTCGGCTCACCGGTCGACGACCACGCGCGCCACAACACCACCTCCGTGTACACCGCCGCGCAGATCTTCCCAATGCTGCCGGAACGGCTCTCGACCGACCTCACCAGTCTCGCCGAGGACCAGGAAAGGCTGAGTATCGTCATTGAACTGACCATCACCGATGCGGGGGCCGTGAGTGGCTCCGATATCTACCGCGCCACGGTGGTCAACCGCGCCAAGCTCGCCTACAACAGCGTGGCCGCGTGGTTGGACGGCAAGGGTCCGGCGCCGCCCCGCGTGGCGTCCGTCAAAGGCTTGGATGAGCAGTTGCGGCTCCAGGATAAGGTGGCGCAGTCGCTCAAGCGGGTGCGCGAGGACCAGGGCGCGCTCGGACTTACCACACTCGAGGCGCAGGCCGTGTACGAGGGCGGCAAGCTCGCCGACCTGAAGCCCGACCAGGACAACCGCGCCAAGGAGCTGATCGAGTACTTCATGATCGCGGCCAACGGCGTCGTGGCGCGGTTCCTGGAAGGGCACCAGCGCTCATCCCTGCGCCGCGTGCTGCGCACGCCGGAACGCTGGAATCGAATCGTGGAGCTGGCCAGGGGCTTGGGCGAGAGCCTGCCATCCCAGCCTGATGCCAAGGCACTCAGCGAGTTCCTCGTGAAGCGACAGGCCGCGGCCCCGGCGCGCTTCGCGGATCTCTCGCTTTCCGTGGTGAAGCTCCTGGGCGCCGGTGAATACGCGCTCAAGCGCCCGGGAGATGCCGCCGAAGGACACTTTGGGCTTGCGGTCACCGATTACACGCACTCCACGGCTCCCAACCGCCGCTTCCCGGATATCATCACGCAACGGTTGGTGAAGGCGGTAATCGCCAATCAGCCGGCGCCGTACGCGGATGAGGACCTGCGAACGCTCGCCGCGCATTGCACCGACCAGGAGCGCAATTGCAACAAAGTCGAGCGGCAGGTGCGCAAGTCGGCCGCGGCGATGTTGCTGCAGTCACGGATCGGGCAGCAGTTCGATGCGATCGTGACCGGCTCATCAGACAAGGGTACCTGGGTGCGAATCACGGAGCCGCTCGCGGAAGGCCGCCTGGTGAAGGGTTTCGAAGGGCTCGACGTCGGCGACACCGTCCGCGTGCAATTGGCGCGCACCGATGTGCAGCGCGGCTTCATCGATTTCAATAGAGTCGGATAGTTGTTGGATAGCACTGTGATGTGAGCGTTGATTGATCTCACACCGCTGTTCGATCCCATGCCGTGTCCCGACCCTCGCGTGTTGCCACCGGGCGCATTCCGCGCGTAACAGGCCGCTCGGGGCCCTCCTGCCGACGGCTCATCATCGCAGGGTGGTCGCGGCGACCGGTGACGAGCCTGAATGTTCCGCACGGACTCGAGCACTTCCCCTTCCCGCCTCGGGGATCATTAGACACGGAAGTCGCTGGCGCGAACGCCAGAACTCGCGCGCGCGGGACGCCCCACTGGCCGGTCCGCCGCGGTGACCCCATCGCTCAAGAATGCGCGGTGCCGGAGGCTCCCATTCGGGTCGCGGCGACGGCGATCAGCCCCAGCACCAGGAACAGCAGCAGGAGGAGGATGCCGTTGCCCGCGACCGCCGCGATACCCAACGCGGGGACGTCCGCGAAGGGATAGAGGTAGCGTCCGGTCAGGTGACTCATGACGAGCGAGATGGCGAAGTACGCGAGCGGGTACGCCAGCCACTTGAACGGGCCACTCCAGGTGAGGCCCCCCTTGGGGGCGAACATGAGCCACCACGTGAGATATAACACCGGCATCAGGTCGTGGAGAATGACGTCCGCGGCCTTCTGCAGCCCCGTGGGCGACCACAGCGCGCGCAGCAGCAGGCTGTAGATGATGCCCACGACCAGGAGGTAGACAGCCGCCGCGGCGAGTGTGCCCGGCCGGGAGAGGATGTTGCGCGCGCTCACGCGGGCGACGCGCGCGCTGACGATCATCGTCACGAGGAGATTCGTGAGGACGGTGAAGTAGGACAGCACCAGCAGTGCGGAGCGCAGCGCCGGTACCCCCGCGTGGGATCCGGCGCGGATGGTCACGACGAGCTGCAGGATGATCCCCGTCCAGCCCGCCAGGGCGATGACGATCAGGAAGGCGCGACCGAGTCGCTCACGCGTGTTCATGACATGCACTCTCGCGTCCCCCGGTCCTGTCTTGTCATTGTAGCGTCATGGCGGGCGCGCGGCCGAATGGACCGCTCCGGCAGCCATATCAACAAGGTGGGAAGATTTCGTCGCGCGTTCCAAGCGCGGGCCTCGCCCGCGATTTTCCACCGCCCGCTCGCGGACGGGGCACCACGCGCCTGACCTGAACAGGACACGGGCCCGCCGTGCTTAGTATTCCACGTGCAGGCGCACTGAATAAATGCGCACCGGCCCCCGGTCCCGATTGAATCCCGGGTTCTGGATGTACTGGAATTCCGGGCTGAGCTGCAGCCGTATGGGCGCCGTGAACGCGGTCCACGACCACTGCGCCCGGTAATAGCCCTCCAGAACCTCCTCGTAGGCGTAGTTGAGGCGGCCGTCACCCAGGGTGAAACCGCTACCGCCGGCGGCCAGGTATTCGCGATGCGAATCAGACATACCGCCCGCCGACACCCCCACGCCGACCCGGTCCTCGGCGCGGCGCCAGTGCACACCGGATACCTGGCCGCCAAAGCTGACGTCACGGTCGACCTCGGTGAACGCGAAATCCTCCGTCGCCGCGTCGTTCCAGCCCAGGCGCAGGAACAGGCCCGTGTCCCCGTCATCCGCCAGCGGCTGCTCGGCGTTCAAGCCGAAGCCGTACTTGTGGCGCCCGTCACGCCCCGTCGCGCTTACCACCGGCGGCCTCCCGGTACCCGCGGCCGCCGCGAGCGCCTCCCGGTAGTCGCCCATGTGCGCGGTGTTGCGGAACACCAGCAGCCGCACGATGGTCGTGACCTGGGCGGGACTCAGGGTGAGCTCGAGGTTCTCACCGCGCGCCCGGCCGAGCGTCTCCAATGCCTGCCCATTGGCGAGCAGGGGCATCTTGAAGACCGCGTACCGCAGCGCCCACGTCGGGCTGATGTAGCTGAGCACAAGGCCGTCGCTGTAGCCACGCGTATTGGCGGCGTAGTCCCACGCGGTGTTCTGCCACAACGAGGTGTTCATGAATTGCGTGCGCGTGGCGTTCG
>JANYBG010000142.1 GCA_025360865.1 Pseudomonadota bacterium
CGCTACCTTAGTCCTTGGCGCCGGGTTCGCCGACTCGGGGTGTAGCTCAGCCTGGTAGAGCACTACGTTCGGGACGTAGGAGTCGCAGGTTCAAATCCTGTCACCCCGACCAATTAAATCAACCACTTGTCAGCAATCTGGAACTGCGGGAAGCATCAGATTCTCGAGAATGCTCCACTGATGCTCCAACGTGGATATGGTCACTTTGACCGGTAGCTACCCCTAGGCCAATACTTGGATCATGGGCATCACGAAGCGATCGGTTGAGAGTGCGTACCTGGACCCGGAGAAGCTAGAGCTCCTGAAGGCCCTGGCGGCCAAGACCCGCATCCCCCGCGCTGTTCTCATGCGTGAGGCGGTCGATGACCTGCTGCTCAAGCACGGTGTTTTAAACCCCCGCGACGCGGCATCCAAGGCTGTGATCCGCAGACGCCCAACTACAACGACCACGAAGCGCCGTGGCTGAGATAACCCTGAAGACCACGGCGATACATGAGGCCGGCCATGCGGTCGCGCATAAGCGGCTAGGCATTGAACAAGACTTTGCGACGATAGAACCGCGCGGTCGCACGCTGGGCGGGGTGAAGGCCGAAGGCGTCCATGACGTTTGCAACGCTGGCCAGGCGAGGCCCCAGGTGCTTGCCTATTGTGCCGGGTATGCGGCATTGGTCGCGGCGGGGTACACCGAGGCAGAAGCGACCTTAGGTGCCGACGATGATTTTGATAACGTTAACTATCTCATCGAATCCTGGCTGCTGAATCCCTCGCTAGAGGATTGGAAGGCGGAGGCGGTCTTGCTCATGCGCGAACCTCGCAACCTGTCAGCTGTTCAGGTTATCGCGAGGGAGCTGCTGGATAAGAAGCGCCTCGACGGGGATCTGCTTACCGTGTACCTGGAGTTCGCCGATGGGGAAGCGACGCAGGCAGACCTCGACAGCTACCTGCTCATGCGGTCGCAAGCAGACCCGCGCCGCAGTTTTAAATAATCGCCCGCGTCCAGCGCAGGGCGCGGAACCCCGCTCGCCAGCGCCAGGCCATTGACCACGCCGCTGGAGATCCGCAGGCGGCCGCCAAGGCGCGAGTCGCAGCAAGCGGTGGGGATTCGGAAGCCCATGGGAAGCGCGGCAACTGACGGCCGCCTCAGGCGGTCGAGCATGAATAGCACAGCTGCGAGCGCTCGACGGCCACGGGCGGCAGTTTCAAACTCATAATCGGTGAGCTTCGGCATGGCCAGCATGCTGCCGCCGAGACAGGCCGCCGTCCATTCAGTGCGCCGTGGGCTTCGACATTGTATGCAGCGTGCCAGCGGGCGCCTTCAAGGCGGCCAAGTCGGGGCGGAAAGGTGGTGTAGATCAACCGCAACGCCCACCGCCACGGCGCCGAACGCTACTGCCAGAAAGATCAGTGATAGGTGACCTAACCAGGTCGATACGGTGTTCCAAAAGTTGTACCTCTGCTCGTAAGACTCACCGCGCGCCGCCAGTATCGCGTCGGTCTCTCCGTCGGGGTCTTTGGTCTCGGGATGCAGTAGTCGGAGCACCCGTACTTCGGTGATTTTGGAGGACTCCTGAATGTAGTGCGGAGTCCGGGTATCGAAGAGTGCCGCAGCCCCCACTGCCAGGAGCCCGAGCATGTCGCAGACTATTGCGATATCCAGTGAACGTGCCAGAGACAGGAAGCCACCGATGTCCGAGCGTTCAAAGATGCGCTGCAGCCAAGTTGCGCAGCTTATTGCAAGCCCAGCATGCAGGGTGCCCAAAAGCTTTGTACTGTCCTTGGCCGCGCGCTCGGAAGCGTGGTGAGCCTGGTCACGTTGCTCCCGAGCGAGTGCGTACATGCGGTCGGCAACGGTTTTAACGTCGTCATCCATGGTGTGCCAGAGTCTAGCATCAGCGCTCTTATCCATCGCTTTCCGCGCCGTGAATTCACCAAGACAGCAGGCGTTACTTGTAGATGACCCCTGGCATGTGCGTCCATCCAGTATCCCGCGATCGAACCCTGTATGTCCTGAGGGTGCTTAAGTGCGGGAACGTCAGGGTTGGCTATTGCCCCAGCTGGACGGTCTTGGTCAACACTTGACCGTTGCGAAGTAGCCCTACATCGATAGGTTTGCCGTAGCGGGCTTTGATCAAGTCACCCAGGCTCTTAGTGCCGTAAACCGGGAGGCCGTCGACGCTCAGGATCGTATCTCCTGTGAGTATGTCCGCGCGGAATGCAGGCGAATCGTCGATCACGATTCCCACCAC
>JANYBG010000200.1 GCA_025360865.1 Pseudomonadota bacterium
CGAGGAACTCATCGACAAGGTGAAGGCCTTGGGCCTGCGCGGCCGCGGCGGCGCGGGCTTTCCCACCGGTATGAAATGGAGCTTCATGCCGCGCAATTCGCCGGTGCAGAAGTACCTGGTGTGCAACTCGGACGAGAGCGAGCCGGGCACCTGCCACGATCGCGACATCCTGCGCTTCAACCCGCACTCGGTGATCGAGGGGCTGGCGATCGCCGGCTACTGCACCAACGCGACGGTCGCCTACAACTACATTCGCGGTGAGTTCCTCGGTGAACCCGTGCCGCGCTTCGAGGCCGCGCTCGCCGAGGCCTACGCCGCGGGCCTGCTGGGCGAGAACATCAAGGGCAGCGGGGTCGACTTCGACCTGCACACCTTCGTTGGCGCCGGCGCCTACATCTGCGGCGAGGAGACCGCGCTGCTCGAGTCCCTCGAGGGCAAGCCCGGCAAGCCGCGCTTCAAGCCGCCGTTCCCCGCGAACTTCGGCGTCTACGGGGCGCCGACGACGATCAACAACACGCTGAGCTTCGCCTCGGTGCCCACTATCCTGCGCAAGGGCCCGGCCTGGTTCGCGGCGCTGGGGCCGGCCAACTCCGGCGGCACGATGATCTACTCGATGTCCGGTCACGTGGAGAAGCCGCGCAACATCGAGCTGCCGCTCGGCGTGCCGTTCGCGGACCTGCTGGAGTTATGCGGTGGGATGAAGGGCGGTCGCAAGATCAAGGCGGTCATCCCCGGCGGCGTCTCGGTGCCGGTGGTGCCCGGGGACCTCATGATGAGGACAAACATGGATTACGACTCGGTCAAGGCCGCGGGCTCCGCCCTGGGTACCGGCGCGGCGATCGTGATGGACGAGACCACCTGCATGGTGCGGGCGCTCGAGCGCATCTCGCGTTTCTATTACGCCGAATCGTGCGGCCAGTGCACGCCCTGCCGCGAGGGCACCGGCTGGATGAACCGGCTGCTGAAGCGCTTCGTCGCCGGCGAAGGCCGCCGCGAGGAACTCGCGCTGCTGCTGGACGTCGCCAACCGCATCGAGGGCCACACGATCTGCGCCTTCGGTGACGCCGCGGCGTGGCCGGTGCAGAGCTTCCTCAAGCACTACCGCCATGAATTCGAATACATGATCGACCACGGTGGCCGCAGCCTCGTGACCGAGACACTCGGAGCGCGCGCGGCATGATCGGCCACGCGGCGGGAAACGCACATGGCCGATGAGCTGGTCAACATCGAGATCGACGGCGTGGCCGTCAAGGCGAAGAAGGGCGACATGCTCATTCGCGCCACGGATGCGGCCGGGGCCTACGTGCCGCGCTTCTGCTACCACGAGAAGCTCTCGGTCGCGGCCAACTGCCGCATGTGCCTGGTCGAGATCGAGAAGGCCCCCAAGCCCATGCCCGCCTGCGCCACCCCGGTGGCCGAGGGCATGAAGGTCTTCACCAAGTCCCCGCGCGCGATCGGGGCGCAGCGGGCGACCATGGAGTTCCTGCTGATCAATCACCCGCTCGACTGCCCGATCTGCGACCAGGGTGGGGAGTGCGAGCTGCAGGACCTGGCGGTCGGCTTCGGCCGCGACACCTCGCGTTACGACGAGCGCAAGCGCGTGGTCCAGGACGAGAACCTCGGACCGCTCATCGCCACCGACATGACCCGCTGCATCCAGTGCACCCGCTGTGTGCGCTTCACCGAGGAGATCGCCGGCATCCAGGAGCTGGGCATGATCGGCCGCGGCGAGCACATGAAGGTGCGCACGTACCTCGAGAGCACGGTTAATCACGAGCTGTCGGGCAACGTGATCGACCTGTGCCCGGTCGGCGCCCTGGTCTCCAAGCCGTATCGCTTCAGCGCGCGCGCCTGGGAGATGACTTCCACCGCGCTCGTGTCCCCGCACGATCCGGTCGGCACCAACCTCTTCGGCCACGTACTGCGCGGCAAGCTGATGCGGGTCGTCCCGCGCGAGAACGAGTCGATCAACGAGACCTGGATCGCCGACCGCGACCGCTTCAGCTACGAGGGCATCTACAGCGAGGACCGCCTCAAGCAGCCGATGGTGCGGCGCGGTTCCGAGTGGATGGAAGCGGACTGGGAAACCGCGCTCATGGCCGTCGCCGAGGGACTGAAGTCGCGCGCGGCGGAACTGGGCGTGCTCGCCAGCCCCTCCGGCACGCTCGAGGAGCTATACCTCGCGCAGCGCCTGGCGCGTGGACTGGGCACCAACAATATCGACCACCGCCTGCGGCAGCGCGACTTCCGCGACCAGGCCGCGGATCCGGTGTTCCCGGGTCTGGGCATGGCGGTGGCCGATGTCGATGCGCTCGATGCGCTCTTCATCGTCGGCTCACACCTGCGCCGCGAGGCTCCGATCCTGGCGCACCGCCTGCGCAAGGCCGCCGGGCGCGGAGCGCAGGTGAGCTTGCTGAATCCGGCGCGCTACCCCTACCTGTTCCCCGTGCAGTCCCACCGTGTCGCGGCCGCGGCCGATCTGGTGGGCGAGCTCGCCGCGGTGGTTTCCGCGGCCGCGCAGGCCACGGGCAAGATCGTGCCCGCGCACCTGGCTCAGGCGATCAGTGGCGCAAGCGTCACCGACGAACACCGCGCGGTCGCGCAGTCCCTGCTGGGCGGGGAGAGGCGCGCGGTGTGGCTGGGCGCGCTCGCCGGCCGCCACGCGCGGTTCGCCGACCTGCGTTCGCTCGCCGCGACGCTGGCGGCGCTCACGGGCGCGCAGCTCGGCAGGATCGGGGAGGGTGGCAACGCCGCGGGCGCCTACCTCGCCGGCGCGATCCCGCATCGCGAGGCGGGCGTGCGGGCGGTCGAGCGCCCGGGGCTCAACGCCCGCGAGATGCTCGCGAAGACGCTGCGCGCGTATCTGCTGGTCGGGGGCATCGAGCCTTCGATCGATGCTCTGGATCCTCAGAGCCTGCGCACGCTGGGCAAGGCGGAGTTCGTGGTCGCCATCACCCCCTTCGCGAGCGCGGAGATCAAGTCCGTGGCGCACGTGATGCTGCCGATGTGCAGTTTCGCGGAGACCTCCGGTAGCTACGTGAACTGCTCGGGCACCTGGCAGAGCCAGACCGGGGCGGCGGCGGCGGTGGGCGAGGCGCGTCCGGGCTGGAAGATCCTGCGCGTGCTGGGGAACCTCTTGAACCTCCCGGGCTTCGAGTACCAGTCCTCGGAGGATGTGCTCAGCGAGGTGCGCGAGCGCTGCGCCGCCGTCGTGCCGGCCGGTTACCAGGGCACGCACGCTGTTGGTGTGGCCGGGGAGGATTCCGCGGCGGCCCTGGTGGACGTGCCGATGTACCAGAGCGATGCGGTGGTGCGGCGCGCCCCCTCGCTGCAGCGCACGCGTGAAGGCCGCGCGCCCGCCGTGGCCTATTAGAGAGCCAGGTCCTTAAGCGTGCCGCAGACATTCAATACCCACTGGACGGCGCTGCCGGAGTACGCGCGCTCGACCGTGTGGATCCTCCTCATCACCGTGACCCTGATCATCTGCGTCGCGATGCTCACGCTGTGGGAGCGCAAGGTCATCGGCTGGATGCAGCTGCGCCGGGGTCCCAACCGTGTGCGCATCTTCGGGCTGCTGCCCGGGATCGGGCAGCCGTTCGCGGACGTGTTCAAGCTGCTGATGAAGGAGGTCATCGTCCCGGCCAAGTCGAACAAGTTCCTGTTCCACCTCGCCCCGATGATCACCCTCGTCCCCGCGTTCGCGGCCTGGGCGGTGATTCCGCTGTCGCCGGACCTGGTGCTGTCCAAGGCCGACGCGGGACTGCTGTATCTGCTGTCGCTGACCTCGATGGGCGTCTACGGGGTCATCATCGCCGGCTGGGCCTCGAACTCGAAGTACGCCTTCCTCGGCGCCATGCGCTCGGCCGCGCAGATGGTGGCCTACGAGATCGCGATGGGCTTCGCGCTCGTGGGGGTCCTCATGGCGACCGGAAGCATGAACCTCGGCACCATCGTGCGGACCCAGGGCGGCGGATTCCTCTCGTGGAACTGGTTCTGGCTGTTCCCGCTGTTCGCCGTGTACTTCATCTCAGGTGTCGCTGAGACCAACCGCGCGCCCTTCGACGTCGCGGAAGGGGAGTCGGAGATCGTCGCCGGCTTCCACGTCGAGTACTCTGGTATCGCTTTCGCGCTGTTCTTCCTCGCCGAATACGCGAACATGATCCTCATCGCGACCCTCACGGCGGTGTTTTTCTTCGGGGGCTGGCAGGGGCCCGCGGAGGGCTACGCCTTGCTGGGGCTGGGCAATACCTTCCTGGGCGCGCCGAGCTTCGGCTGGCTGCTGCTGAAGGTGTTCTGCCTGCTCTTCCTTTTCCTGTGGTTCCGCGCGACCTTCCCGCGCTACCGCTACGACCAGATCATGCGCCTGGGCTGGAAAGCGCTGATCCCGGTCACCCTCGTGTGGCTCGGGCTGGAGATGGTGATGTCGGCGTACCACGTTGGCCCCTGGTCGCGCGCCTGGTTTAACTGAACGGATGCACCTATGGCGCTGAACCTCCTCAAGACCTTCCTCCTGCCCGAGCTGATCAAGGGCATGTTCGTCACCGGGCGCACCTTCTTTTCGCACAAGTACACGCTGAACTACCCGGAGGAGAAGACCCCGCAGTCTCCGCGCTTCCGCGGCCTGCACGCCCTGCGCCGCTACGCGAACGGCCAGGAGCGCTGCATCGCCTGCAAGCTGTGCGAGGCGGTGTGCCCGGCCGTGTGCATCACGATCGATTCGGAAGTGGCCGCGGACGGCACGCGGCGCACGAGCCGCTACGACATCGATCTCTTCAAGTGCATCTACTGCGGCTTCTGCGAGGAGGCCTGCCCGGTGGATGCCATCGTGCTCACGCGCATCCACGAGTACCACATGGAGAAGCGCGGCGAGAACATCATGAGCAAGGACAAGCTGCTCGCCGTGGGCGACCGCTACGAGGCCATGATCGCCACCGACAAGGCCGCGGACGCCCCGTACCGCTGAGCGTCCCGGCAAGCGAACCCCCCCCCAATGCTCGTCCAGACACTGTTCTACCTCTTCAGCGTGATCCTCGTGATCGCAGCGCTCGCCGTGATCACCTCGCGCAACCCGGTGTATTCGGCGCTGGCGCTGGTCATGTGCTTCGTGACCTCGGCGGCGATCTGGCTCCTCATCGAGGCGGAGTTCCTCGCCGTGGTGCTGGTGCTGGTGTACGTGGGCGCGGTGATGGTGCTGTTCCTGTTCGTCGTCATGATGCTCGATATCAACTTGGCCGAATTGCGCCAGGGGTTCACCCGCTTCGCCTGGCTCGGCTGGGTAACGGCGCTCGCCGTCATTGTCGAGATCGCCGGCGTCATCTGGGCCAAGGGTGGCATGGGAATCGACGTCGACCGCGCGGCGACCCCGCACGCGGCCGACTACAGCAACACGCTCGAGCTCGGGCGCATCCTCTACACCCAGTACGCGTATCCGCTGGAACTCGCCGCGATGCTGCTGCTGGTGGCCATCGTGGCCGCGATCGCGCTCACCATGCGCCACCGCGCCGGGCTTAAGAAACAGGACGTGGACGCGCAGGTCGCGGTGAAAAGCGCCGACCGCCTGCGCATGGTCAAGATGGACGCGGAGAAGCGCCCATGATCACCCTGGCGCACCTGCTCACGCTCTCGGCCATCCTTTTCTCCGTGGCGGTCGCGGGGATCTTCCTCAACCGCAAGAACGTCATCCTGCTGCTCATGTGCGTGGAACTGCTGCTGCTGGCCGCCAATTTCAACTTCATCGCCTTCTCGCGGTATCTCGGCGACCTGCAGGGCCAGGTGTTCGTGTTCTTCGTGCTCACGGTGGCCGCGGCGGAGGCGGCTATCGGCCTTGCGATCCTGGTGGTTCTGTTCCGCGAGCGGCGCAGCATCAACGTCGAAGACCTGAACACCCTGAAAGGCTAGGGCGGTCAAGCGCATGAATCCGACGACGCTCATCTGGATACCGCTGCTGCCGCTGCTGGCCGCCATCGTCGCGGGCCTCGGCGGCCGCTGGGTCGGGCGCCATGGCGCGCACCTCGTCACGATCGCCGCGGTCGCAGTGAGCTGCGTGCTCTCGCTCGGGGTGCTGAAGGCGATCTACTTCGCTGGCGTGCCGGCCTTCGACGGCACGGTCTATACCTGGCTCGTGAGCGATGGCATGCGCATGCAGGTCGGCTTCCTCGTCGACCGGCTCACCACCCTCATGATGGTGGTGGTGACCTTCGTCTCGCTGTGCGTGCACGTCTACACCATCGGCTACATGCGCGATGACCCCGGCTACACGCGCTTCTTCAGCTACATCTCGCTGTTCACCTTCTCCATGCTCATGCTGGTGATGTCGAACAACTTCATGCAGCTGTTCTTCGGCTGGGAAGCGGTCGGCGTCGTCTCATACCTGCTGATCGGGTTCTGGTACACGCGCCCAAGCGCGATATTCGCCAACCTGAAGGCGTTCCTCGTGAACCGCATCGGCGACTTCGGTTTCGTGCTGGGGATCGCGGGAATCGCCTACTTCACCCATTCGCTCAACTACACCGACGCCTTCACGGCGGCCCCGCACATCGCCCAGGCGCTGATTCCCCTGGCTGCAGCCACCAGTGTCAATGCGCTGACCCTGATCTGCGTGTGCCTGTTCATCGGCGCCATGGGCAAATCCGCCCAGGTGCCATTGCACGTCTGGCTACCGGACTCGATGGAGGGCCCGACGCCTATCTCGGCCCTGATCCACGCGGCCACCATGGTCACCGCGGGCATCTTCATGGTGGCGCGCATGTCACCGCTGTTCGAGTACTCCGAAGGCGCGCTGTCCTTTGTGCTGCTGATCGGGTCCATCACGGCGCTGTTCATGGGGCTGCTGGGCGTTGTGAATAACGACATCAAGCGCGTGATCGCCTATTCGACGCTCTCGCAGCTGGGCTACATGACCGTGGCGCTGGGTGTCTCGGCCTACAGCGCCGCCATGTTCCACCTGATGACGCACGCCTTCTTCAAGGCGCTGCTGTTCCTCGCGGCCGGCTCGGTGATCATGGGGATGCACCACGAGCAGGACATGCGCAGGATGGGCGGGCTGGCCAAGTACATGCCCATCACCGCCATCACCTGCTGGATCGGGGCGCTCGCCCTCATCGGCACGCCGTTCTTCGCCGGCTTCTACTCCAAGGATGCGATCATCGAGGCGGTCGGCGAGTCGCACCGCATGTTCGCGCCGTTCGCGCATTTCTGCGTCCTCGCGGGCGTGTTCGTCACCGCGCTCTACACCTTCCGCATGCTGTTCATGACCTTCCATGGTCCGGAGCGCTTCCGTGACGCTCCCGCGCCAGACGATGTTCACGGCCACGACGCGCACCAGGAGCCGGGGCACGAACACGGGGGCATCCCGCACGAAAGTCCCTGGGTGGTGACGCTGCCGCTGATCGCGCTGGCCATTCCTTCCGTGGTCATCGGCGCGCTCACGGTAGGGCCGGTGCTCTTCGGCGACTACTTCGGCAAGTCCATCTTCGTGCTGCCCGCGAACGATGTCGTCACCAAGGTGGGCGAGGAGTTCGGCGACTGGCTGCCCGCGGCGCTGCACGGCTTTCTCACGCTGCCGTTCGCGTTGGCCCTCGCCGGCGCGATCACCGCCTGGGTGTTCTTCCTGTGGCGGCCGGCGCTGGCTGACGCGGCCGCCCGCCGCCTCGGCTGGCTGCGCAGCCTCCTGGACCACAAGTATTACTTCGACTGGTTCAACGAGAACGTGATCGCGCGGCTGACGCGCGGCATCGGGATGGTCCTGTGGAAGGGCGGGGACCAGGGGCTCATCGACGGCGCGCTGGTGAACGGCACGGCCGCCACGGTCGGCTGGTTCGGCGGCGTGGTGCGCCGCGTGCAGAGCGGTTACCTCTACAGCTACGCCTTCTGGATGATGATCGGTCTGGCGGTCATGCTTGGCTGGTTCCTCTTCCAAGCGCCTCCCTGACACGAGAACGAAGTCACAAGAATGCACGGCCTCCTGTCCCTGTTGATCTGGCTGCCCATCGCCGCGGGCGTGCTCGTCCTCGTGCTCGGCGACCGCAATATCGTGATCGCCCGCTGGCTGGCGCTGCTCGCCTCGCTGGCGACACTCGCGCTGTCGGTGCCGCTGTGGCGCGGCTTCGACGCCAGCACCTCCGCGCTGCAGTTCCTCGAGAAAGTTCCGTGGATCGCCCGCTTCAACGCCTACTACGGCCTCGGTGTCGACGGCATCGCGTTGCCGCTGATCGCGCTCACCGCGTTCATGACGGTGCCGGTGATCATCGCGGCCTGGACCGTGATCGAGAAGCGCGCGGCGCAGTACTACGCGGCCTTCCTGATCATGGAGGGCCTGATGATCGGGGTGTTCTCCGCCACCGATGCGCTGCTGTTCTACTTTTTCTGGGAAGCGATGCTGATCCCGATGTTCCTGATCATCGGCATCTGGGGTGGCCAGCGCCGGGTCTACGCGACCATCAAGTTCTTCCTGTACACCTTCCTGGGCTCGGTCTTCATGCTCGCCGCGCTGATCTACATGTACGTGAAGGGTGGCAGCTACTCGATCGCCGACCTGCAGGCCCTGCCGCTCACCCTCACGGAGCAGCGCTGGATCTTCTTCGCCTTCTTCCTCGCCTTCGCGGTGAAGGTGCCAATGTGGCCGGTCCACACCTGGCTGCCGGACGCCCACGTGGAGGCCCCGACCGGGGGCTCGGTGATCCTGGCGGCCGTGATGCTGAAGATGGGCGGGTACGGCTTCCTGCGCTTCAGCCTGCCGATCACCCCGGATGCCTGTCGCGAGCTTGACCTGCTGGTGATCTCGCTCTCGCTCATCGCGGTGGTGTACATCGGGTTCGTGGCGCTGGTTCAGCAGGACATGAAGAAGCTGATCGCCTACTCCTCCATCGCCCACATGGGCTTCGTGACCCTGGGCGCCTTCATCGTGTACCAGATCGTGCGCGCTACCGGCGGTGGGGTGGGCGCGGGCATGGGCCTGGATGGGGCCATGGTGCAGATGATCTCGCACGGACTCATCTCAGGAGCGCTGTTCCTGTGCGTCGGGGTGCTCTATGACCGTATGCACAGCCGGCAAATCGCCGACTATGGCGGCGTGATCAACACGATGCCGGTATTCGCGGGCTTCCTGGTGCTGTTCTGCCTCGCCAACACGGGACTGCCCGGAACCTCAGGGTTCGTCGGCGAGTTCCTGGTGATCATCGCCAGTTTCCGCGCGAGCTTCTGGTACGCGTTCCTGGCCGCGGTGACGCTGGTGCTCGGGGCCGCCTACACGCTGTGGATGGTCAAGCGCGTCGTCTTCGGCCCGGTGACCAGCCCGCGCGTCGCGGCGCTAAAGGACCTGAACGGGCGTGAGTTCCTGATACTGGGCGTCCTGGCGCTCGCGGTCATCGGCCTGGGCGTATGGCCCGAGCCGCTGCTTCGGGTCCTGCAACCCACCATCCATCACCTGGTGAGCCAGGCGATCGCCACCAAGCTGTAAGGTCTCCAAGCCCGCCAATGCCCGACAACCTCATGACCTGGTCGACTCTGGCGCCCGCGACCGCGGAGATCAGCCTCGCGCTGGCGATCTGCGTCGTGCTGCTGGTGGATGTGTTCGCCGGCGCGCGCCGGGGGCTCACCCCGACGCTTACCCTTCTGGCCGTGGCGGTGTGCGCGGCGCTCACCGTCGAATTCAGTCACGTGGCCGAGCGCACCGTGATCCTCCAGGGCATGTACGTCGCGGACCAGCTCGCGTTCGTGCTGAAGCTGGTCGGATTCCTGGTGGTGGCGGTGGTGCTTCTGTATTCGCGCTCCTACCTGGAGGAGCGCGGCATCCTGCGCGGTGAATACTATGTCCTGGCGCTCAGCGCGCTCCTGGGCATCTTCGTGCTGATCTCGGCCAACAACCTGCTCACCGTGTACCTGGGCGTGGAGCTGCTCGCGCTGTCGGTGTACGCGCTGGTCGCCTTCGACCGCGACTCGGGCGTGTCCGCCGAGGCGGCGATGAAGTACTTCGTGCTGGGGGCGATCGCCTCCGGCGCGCTGCTCTATGGCATGTCGCTGCTCTACGGGCTCACGGGCACGCTTGACCTGGGCGAAATCGCTGTGCGCCTGAGCGGCCCCATGTCACTCGGAGTCATCCTGGGGCTCGCATTCATCGTGGTGGCGGTCGCCTTCAAGCTTGGCGCGGTGCCGTTCCACATGTGGTTGCCGGATGTGTACGAAGGCGCTCCGACCAGCGTGACGCTGTTCATCGGCACCGTGCCCAAGATCGCCTATTTCGCGCTCGCGCTGCGGCTGCTCGCGCAGGGCCTGCCGGGTGCCTCACTCGAATGGACCCAGATGCTCACGCCGCTCGCCGTGCTCACGCTGGTGGTCGGTAACGTCGTGGCCATCGTGCAGACCAACCTCAAGCGCATGCTGGCCTACTCGACCATCGCCAACGTCGGCTTCATCATACTGGGGTTCGTCGCCGGGACCGCGGATGGCTACTCCGCGGCGCTCTACTACACGCTGGTGTACGTGCTCGCGGCGCTGGGGTCCTTCGGGGTCATCCTGCTCGCCAGCCGCAAGGGCTTCGAGGCGGACAAGCTGGATGACTACAAGGGCCTGCACCAGCGCGACCCGATGCTCGCGCTGGCGATGATGCTGCTCATGTTCTCCACCGCCGGCGTGCCGCCGCTGGTCGGGTTCTGGGCCAAGCTGCGCATCTTCCAGGCGCTGTGGGAGACACACCACCTGTGGCTGGTCATCATCGCCGCGGCCATGTCCGTGGTGGGTGCGTACTACTACCTGCGCGTGATCAAGCTCATGTACTTCGATGACGCGCCGGCCGGGTTGCCCGCGCCGGCGCCGGCGCCGGGGGTACGCCTCGCGCTGGGGGTCAACGCCGCCGCGGCGCTCGCCCTCGGGCTGCTGCCCGGGCCTCTGCTCAACCTGTGCGCACGCTTGCTGCACTGACGACCACTACAGCCGCGCGCGAGCCGGCGAGGAGTTCACGATGCTAGCCTCCAGGTCTCTGCCGGGATTGTTCGCCGGGTTGCTCGTCCTCAGCGCGGCCGCGGAAGCGGACCCGCGTTACCACCTCGAGCAGACTGTGGCGCTGCCCGGGGACGGCGGCTGGGACTATCTTGCCGTCGATGCCCCCAGCCAGCGGCTCTTCATCGCACACGGCACCCGTGTCGACGTCATCGACACGGGCAGCCTCACGCGAGTGGGCGAGGTCAGCGACACCCCGGGTGTGCATGGCATCGCCATCGCCGCGGACCTGGGCCGCGGCTACATCAGCGCCGGGCGCGCGAATGCCGTCGTGGTGTTCGACCTTAAGACGCTCGCGCGCATCAAGGACATCAAGAGCACCGGTGAGAACCCGGACGCGATTCTCTACGACGGCGCGACGCGGCGCGTATTCGCCTTCAACGGCCGCGGCCGCAACGCCACCGTGATCGATGCGGTTAGCAATGAGGTCGTGGGCTCGATCCCGCTCGATGCCAAGCCCGAGTTCGCCCGCGCGGACGGTACGGGGCGTGTGTACGTGAACCTCGAGGACAAGAACAGCCTCGCCGTCATCGATGCGCGCAGCCTCGTCGTGCTGGCCGTGATCCCGCTGACCGGCTGCGAGGAACCGTCCGGCCTTGCGCTGAACGCGGCCGCGAAGCAGCTGTTCGCCGTGTGCGACAACCACGTGATGGTCGCGGTGGATGTCGCGGCTGGCCGTGTCCTGGGTAGCGCGCCGATTGGCGATGGCGCGGATGCCGCGGACTACGACGCGGGCGCGCAGCTCGCCTTCGCCTCGAACGGCGATGGAACGCTTACGGTTGTGCGGCAGGGCGCCGGCGGCTTGCCCCAGGTCGTGTCGAGCGTGCCGACCCGGCGCGGGGCCCGCACCATGACCCTCGACGAGGTAACTCATCGCATCTACCTGGTGACCGCGGATGACGGCGACACCCCCGCCCCGACGACTGAACACCCGCACCCACGACCCACCATCCTGCCCGGCACGTTCCGGCTGCTGGTGGTCGCGCCGGACATCAAGAAAACAGACCGATAACCTGGAAGGACGAGCCTCATGAGTACACGTACCCCGGTGATATTCGCGGCGGCACTCCTGGCCGTGGCGGCCAGCTGGGGCGCCGCCGCCGCCACCGACAAGGCATCCGACGCCCTCGCGTACGATATCTTCAAGGAACTGATCGAGATCAACACGACCGACACGCCCGCCGGCAACGTGACCACCGCGGTTGAGGCGATGGCCAGGCGTTTCCGTGACGCGGGCTTCCCGGCGGCCGATGTCGTCGTGCTGGGGCCGGAGAATCCCCGGAAGAAGAACGTGGTCGTGCGCCTGCGCGGCGCGGGCAAGCACAAGCCGGTGCTGCTCATCGGCCACATCGACGTCGTCGAGGCCCGTCGTGAGGACTGGAACCTCGACCCCTTCAAGCTCATCGAGAAGGAGGGCTACTTCTACGGTCGGGGCACCTCCGACATGAAGGGGGACGATGCCATCATGGTGGCGACGTTGCTGCGCATGAAGAAAGAGGGCTATACGCCAGACCGCGATATCGTCCTCGCGCTCACCGCGGACGAGGAGGGCGGTTGCTGTAACGGCCCGGCGTGGCTCATTAAGAACCACCGTGACCTCGTGGACGCGGCGTTCGTGATCAACACCGACGGCTGGTCGGTGAACACCGAGAACGGCGTACCGAAGATGTTCCGCCTGGGTGCGACCGAGAAGCTGTACGGCGACTACCAGCTGACCGTCACCAACAAGGGCGGGCACAGCTCTGAGCCGCGCGCGGACAACGCCATCTACCAGCTCGCGCACGCCCTGACCAACATCCAGAAATACCAGTTCCCTTTCGAGCTCAACAACGTCACGCGCGCCTACTTTGAGCGCGCGGTTGAGCAGGCGAATGGGGAGCGACAGGTTGAGATCAAGGGCATCCTCAAGATCCCGCCTGACGAGAAGGCCGTGCAGTCCCTATCGCTGCGCACGACGGACAACTCCGTGATGCGTACCAACTGCGTGGCGACCCGGCTTGAGGGTGGCCACGCGAACAACGCCCTGCCGCAGCGCGCGCAGGCGAACATCAACTGCCGCATCCTGCCCGGGCATTCGCTCGAGGAGGTCCGCCAGCAGCTGATCAAGGTGATCGCCGATCCCGAGGTGACCGTGCGCTACGTCGCTGACGACGGCAAAGTCGCCGAGACGACCCCGGATCGCAGGAGCCTGGCGCCGCCGCCGCTGAATCCGGAGGTACTCAAACCCCTGGAAACGGTGGTCGCGCAGATGTGGCCGGGCATCAAGGTGGTGCCGTACATGGACGCGGGCGCGTCTGACTCCATCTACACCTCCGCGGCGGGCATGCCTTCCTACGGCATCACAGGTCTTGCCGTGGATTTCGATGACGTGCGCGCGCATGGTCGCGACGAGCGCATCCGCGTGACCTCGTTCTACACCGGGAACGAGTTCTTCTACCGCTACCTGAAGGCGCTGACGTCGCAGTGACGTAGGGCCGGCCGATGGGGGTCGCGGCGGCGCTTGTGCGTCGCCGCGACCGCTTTCAGGACATGCGCCGGGAGATCGCGATGGCCGCGACCAGCACGATGCCGATGTTCAGGATCCACCACAGCAGCTGTTTGTGATTGCCGCCCAGGCCGGTGATTCCCGCGGCGGGACGTGCCGATGCGGTGCTGGCGGCGAACTTACCTGCCAGCAGTTCGCGTATGCCGTCATGGCCGACGATGACGTCGAGGTGGTGGTCGCCCGCGCCGAGGTTGCCCAGGGGCACCGTCCAGCCGCCGTCAGCCGCGCGCGTGGCCGCCACGCTCTTGCCATCGATCGCCGCGCCGAACTCGGTGATGACCAGCGGCGCCTGTTCCGCGCCGCGCCGCGCCCACAGCGTGAGACTGGGCTGTTCCGCCACGCCGCTCAGTGTCAGGAGCGAGGAGCGGGCGATCTCCGCGGCGGCGCGCCGGGGCGCCTCGTCCGCGCTGATGGCCATGGAGCCGACGAGCAGGCACAGGAGAATCCAGGGGCGATCGGGCTTCATGCGGGGCACTTTAGCGGCCCGGCGGAATTTCTCAAAGCGGACGGAGGCGCGGGCGGGCGAGGGTGATGGTATCTCGCGCGCCGTATAATGGCCGCCCACCCATGTCGGAGACCGGCCTGATGAAGAGCGCCGCCGAACAGACTGCCGATACCACGCCGCGCTACCTCAGCGGCTTCGGCAATCATTTCGCCACTGAGGCGCTACCGGGCGCGCTGCCCGAGGGCCGCAACTCGCCGCAGCGCTGCGCCTACGGCCTGTACGCGGAGCAGTTCTCCGGCACGGCGTTCACCGCTCCCCGGCACGCGAACCGCCGCAGCTGGCTGTACCGGATCCGCCCAGCGGCCTCCCACGGTGAGTTCCGCAAGCTGCGCGCCGGACGGCTCGAAACCCGTTTCGACGAGGTGGACCCCTCGCCCAATCGCCTGCGCTGGAGCGCGCCGCCGCTGCCGCGGGCGCCGACCGACTTCATCGACGGGCTCGCCACTGTGGGCGGCAACGGTTCGCCGGATGCCAATACCGGCTGCGCGATCCACTGGTATGTCGCCAACCGCTCGATGCGCGGGCGATTCTTCTACGACGCCGACGGGGAACTGCTGATCGTGCCGCAGTCCGGGCGGCTGCGGATCGCGACCGAGCTTGGCCTGCTGGAAGTCGCGCCACTGGAGATCGCGGTCATCCCGCGCGGGCTGCGCTTCCGGGTCGAGCTGCCCGACGCCGGCGCGCGGGGCTACATTTGCGAGAATTTCGGGGCGCCGTTTCGGCTGCCGGACCTGGGGCCGATCGGCTCGAATGGACTCGCCAATCCCCGCGACTTCCTCACCCCCGTGGCCGGGTACGAGGATCGCAAGGGGCGCTTCGAGCTGGTCGCGAAGTTCGCCGGCGCCCTGTGGGCGGCGCCCATCGACCATTCGCCGCTGGACGTGGTCGCCTGGCACGGCAACAACGCGCCATACAAGTACGAACTCACCCGCTTCAACACGATGGGCTCGGTCAGCTTCGACCACCCGGATCCCTCGATCTTCCTGGTGCTGCAGTCCGTGAGTGACACCGCGGGCGTGGACAACGTCGATTTCGTGATTTTCCCGCCGCGCTGGCTTTCGATGCGCGACACGTTCCGGCCGCCCTGGTTCCATCGCAACGTGGCCAGCGAGTTCATGGGGCTGATCGAGGGAGTCTACGACGCCAAGGCGGAGGGCTTCGAGCCCGGGGGCGCCTCGCTGCACAACTGCATGAGCGGGCACGGACCGGATGCGGCCACCTTCGAGAAGGCGATTCTCGCGGACACCTCGAAGCCGGCGTATGTGGGGAAGACGATGGCGTTCATGTTCGAGACCCGCGCGCTGATCCGTCCGACGCGCCATGCGCTGAAGAGCCCCCTGCTGCAGGCGGACTACGATGCGGCGTGGCGCGGACTCAAGAGTCACTTCACGCCGTCCGCGCCGGTCGCGCGGGGCCGCGGACGCGCTAAGTGAGCGAGACGGTCGCGCTCAACGCCACGCACGATCCGGCCCTGCGCAGCTGGGTTCCGTCGGCCAATTCAGCTGGCACTGACTTCCCGATCCAGAACCTGCCGTTCGCCGCCATTCGCCGCGCCGGCAGCGGCGAGGCATTCCGCGGCGGCGTCGCCATCGGTGACGAGGTGCTCGATCTGGGGGCGCTGCACACGCTGGCACCCTTCACCGGCATCGCCGCGCAGGCGCTCGCCGCCTGTGCGGCGCCCGCGCTGAACGCGCTGATGGGGCAGGGCGCCGCCGCGGCATCGGCGTTGCGCGCGACGATTTCCGCGGGATTGCGCGCCGGCGCCGCGCAGGAGCGGGCGTGGCGGTCGCTGCTCGTGCCGCGGTCGGCGATCGAGTATCGCGTGCCCGCCGACATCGGCGACTTCACCGACTTCTACGCCTCGATCCACCACGCGACGGCGGTGGGAAGGCTGATGAGGCCCGACAACCCGCTGCTTCCGAACTACAAATGGATCCCGATCGCCTACCACGGCCGCGCCTCATCGGTGCGCGTATCCGGGTTCGCCTTCCGGCGGCCGCGCGGACAGCTCCTGCCCAAGGGCGTCACAGTGCCCTTCCTCGGGCCGTCGCGCCGGCTCGACTACGAACTGGAGGTGGGAATTTTCGTTGGCCGCCCGAACGAACTGGGCACGAGCGTGTCCCTCGCGCAGGCGGAAGCCCACGTGTTCGGCCTGTGTCTGCTCAATGACTGGTCGGCGCGCGACATCCAGGGCTGGGAATACCAGCCGCTCGGCCCGTTCCTGGCGAAGAACTTCGCCACCACCGTCTCGCCCTGGGTGGTGACGCTTGAGGCGCTGGCGCCATTTCGCGCGCCACTGTCGCGGCCGGTCGATGAACCGCCGCCCGTGGCGTATCTGGACGGGGAGTCCAACCGGGTGGGCGGGGCGATCGATGTGACCCTGGAGGCGGCGATCGAGACCCAAAAGATGCGCGCGGCCGGCATCCCGGCGCACGCGCTCTCGCGATCGAATTTCCGCGATTCGTGGTGGACGCCCGGGCAGATGCTGGCGCACCACACGGTGAACGGCTGCAATCTCGCCGCGGGGGATCTTCTGGGCACGGGCACGCAATCAGGGCCCGAGCCCTCCCAGGCCGGCTCGCTGCTCGAGCTCACGCTGGCGGGCGCACAGCCGATCGCGCTGCCCGGGGGCGAGTCCCGGACCTTCCTGGAGGACGGGGATCGAGTGATCCTGCGTGGCTGGTGCGCGCGCGCCGGCTTCGCCCGCATAGGTTTCGGCGAGGCCGCGGGCACGGTGCTCCCCGCCGTGCCGCCCGACGCATCCTGATAGGCTCGATGGAGTGAAGACCTACCGATATTACGACCTGATCCTCGGCGCCTACGTATGCGTGCTCCTGTGCGCCAACCTCATAGGGCCCGCGAAGGTCTCCACCGTGCACGTGCCGCTCATTGGCCCGGTCACCTTCCTCGCCGGAGTGCTGTTCTTCCCGATCTCCTATCTCTTCGGTGACATCCTCACGGAAGTCTATGGCTACGCGCGCGACCGGCGCGTGGTGTGGAGCGGCTTCGCCGCGCTGGTGTTCGCCGCCATCATGGCGGCGGTGGTGGTACACCTGCCGCCGGCGGACTTCTGGCTCGGCCATCAGGCCGCCGTCGAGGAGATCTTCGGCAATACCCCGCGCATCATCTGCGCCTCGATCATCGCCTTCTGGTGCGGCTCCTTCGTCAACAGTTACGTGCTGGCGAAGATGAAGATCTGGACGGGCGGCCGCTGGCTGTGGAGCCGCATCATTGGCTCGACGCTGTGCGGTGAACTGGTCGATTCGGGGCTATTCATGAGCATCGCCTTCGCCGGCATCTGGCCGACGGACAAGCTCGTCGCCGCGACGCTGACGCAGTACCTGCTCAAGTCAGGCTGGGAAGTGATCGCGACACCCCTGACCTATCGGGTCGTCGCGTTCCTCAAGCGCGCGGAGCGCGAGGACTACTACGACCGCGATACCAACTTCACGCCGTTCTCCCTCAAGGCCTGAGGCGGGAGCGGAGGGCGGGAGCGCATCCGCGCCCCCGCCCTTGTTGGCCCGGCTGACCGCTACTTGCCGATCTGCTTGCTGACCTGGTTCTCCTGCTGGTTCAGCGCCCGCTTCTCGGTCTTGGTGATGTGACCACCGTTGGTGCTGGCCATGGTGCGCTCCTCCTGGCGGATCCGATGGTCCTCGGCGCGCAGCTGCTGGGCCTGGCCCTTGCTGATCTCCCCGCTCTTCACTTCGTTGTGGATGCGCGCGTTCTGGTTGGCCAGGCGGCTATTCACCTCGGTGCGGCGCGGATGGTCCTTCTGCCACTGCGTCTCATCGGCCAGCGCCGAGGCGCAGAAGCCGGTGAGGGCGGCGGACACGGCGGCGATGCTCAAAAGGGTGCGGACGGACTTGCTCATCGATCTCTCCTGCTGTTGCTCTCGCGAAATCGCGGGTATTGGGCCGCGGGCGCCGGCCTCATGGAAGTAACAACGTCACAGCGGCGCGCGCGCCGACGCGCGTGACGAAATCTTCACACTCGGCGCAGAATGTGATGGGGTTCACAGCCTGCCGAAAGTCCGAAATTGAAGCACGATGCGCAGGAAACGGGATGAGTCATGTCGCCCGCTCGAGGATCATTGTCCGCCATGCAGTCGCGTGAGACGCTGAGAATGACGCGGGGGTATGTGGCGGGGCTCCTCGCGCTGCTCGCCTGCGCTTCCGCGGACGCGGGCGACCCGCAGTCGCGCGATGACGCCTGGTGGACCGGCCCGATGCTGGCCGCCTCGGGCGCGACCTTGCCGCGGGGCCACGCGCTGGTGGAACCCTATCTGTTCGATGTCGTCACCCACGGTCGCTTCGATTCAGGTGGCAACCGCCATGACGTGGGCACCGAGAACGACCCGGGCTCGCTCACCTACATGCTCTACGGGCTGACCGACCGGGTGACGGTGGGGATGATCCCGAGATTCTTCCACGGGATACCCGCCAGCGGGCCGGAGAGCTCCGGGGTGGCCGTGGGCGATCTCACGCTGCAGGCGGGCTACGGCCTGACTCAATTCCAGGACGATCACCGCACGCCCTCGATCGCGCTGGTGCTGGATGAAACGCTGCCCACCGGCCGATACGACCGGCTGGACCGCGCGAGTGACGGCTTCGGGGCCGGCGCGTATACCACAGGCCTGTCGCTGTATTCGCAGGAATATTTCTGGATGCCCAACGGACGCATCCTGCGCGGCCGCCTCGACCTCACCTACGCGGTCTCGTCCACCGTCTCGCTCGCCGACCAGAGTGTCTACGGCACGTCGGCGGGGTTCCATGGGCATGCGAGCCCCGGGGACTCCGCGACCATCGATGCCTCGGCTGAATACAGCGTCACCCGCGAATGGGTGGTGGCGCTGGATGTCGTCTACCAGCACAACGCCAGTACCCATGTGCACGGAGGTTCCCCTGGCGGTGAACTGAGCGCGGATGCCGGTTCCTCGTACTCGCTCGGGTTCGCCCCTGCGATCGAGTACAACTGGAGCGCCCGGGCCGGGGTGCTGCTGGGGGTCCGGATCATCGAGATCGGCCGCAATACGTCGGCGAGCATCACCCCGGCGGTGGCCGTTGACCTCGTGTTCTGAGACCCTCGGGAACGCCTCCGTTGCCTGTGAAACGGGACTGTTCGTGAATAGGGCCTCAGGGAGGGGTTAAGCGGTGATAAATCACCCTCCCGCCCCCATCCTTATGTCAGCCGTACGGCGATTACCGCGTTTTAATGGGTGTAACCTTGAACGTGGATGGCCCCAGGCGTCTAATTGAGTTACGGGAGATTCGTGGGAAACACACGGTTGAACCGAAGTGAGGAGCCTGTGAAAAGCCTAAGTGCGCGACTTGTTATTCGGACCGTCGGAGCCCTGGCTCTTGGCGTTGCGGTAGCGTGTGCGCCGGCTTACGCCCAGCACGCCTCCATGGGCGGCCATCCGGGCGGTGGCGGATCGATGGGCGGCGGCCATCCCGGCGGTGGCGTATCGATGGGCGGCGGCCATCCGGGCGGGGGAGTATCGATGGGCGGCGGCCATGCCGGCGGTTTCCCGCATGGGGCGGTGGGCGCGCCGCACTACGGCGGTGGCCACGTCGGACCGGGGACCTACTCCCACGGCGGCACGCATTACCACGGCGGCGGCTCCTATCCCGCCGCGCACTCCGGGACCACGTACTACCACGGCGGTGGCTACTACCACGGTGGGGTTTACCACGGCAGCGCCTACTTCAACGGCAGTCACTACTGGGGCGGCGGCTATTGGCATGGCGGTTACTGGCCGTACTGTTACTACGCGCCCGGCTATGCCTGGTTCTACCCAGTCCTGCCGCTGGGCTACGCGACCTTCTGGTGGGGCGGCTTTCCCTACTACTACTACAACAACCTTTACTACACCTACAGCCAGGGTGATGGCGGCTACGTCGTGACCGATCCCCCGCCCGCGGCAGGGGGCGCTGGCGGCAACTCGACGTTCGAGAACCCGGGCGGTGATGACGGCTCGGCGGCTCCTGACGGCGCGGTGACCGCCGCGCCTGCGCCAGGGGATGGGGCTGGCGCCGGCGGCGGAGGTGAGGTGTTCGTGTACCCGCGCAACGGCCAGACCGAGCAGCAGACCAACACCGACAAGTACGAGTGCCACAGCTGGGCGGTTACCCAGACCGGGTACGACCCGACGCGCGCTGCGCAGTCTGGGAATGTCGCGGAGTATCGCCGCGCCATGACCGCCTGTCTCGATGCGCGCGGCTACAGCGCGCGCTGAGCCTCAGCGACCAGCGACGATGAAAAGCGCGGGGTGGCGACACCCCGCGCTTTTTTATTGGCCGGCCTGCCTAGCCTGTACGAAGCTCCGCGGTCGCGTGGCGCTGCGCACCGGGACCGTCGCGCTGGTCGCATCCGCCACCGCGATGTCACACCGGGCGCCCATGAGCGACCGGGACGCGGGGCGCCACCCAAAAAGCCGACTCGTCACCGTGTGGCTCCGGGGGGTAGCGGCCGGCGGCTCAAGGCGCGGCAACGCGCGCCACGTGGCAGGGTTGACGGGTCGCGGTCCCCTCGCGTTCACACACCAAGGGTACACTCGCCCCGGACGATCAGCACAGGAAGCCTCAGGTGAAGACGAACGAGCCGGTGGTGTTCCTGTTCGATGTCGACAACACGTTGTTCGACAACGACGCGCTGCAGGCGCAGCTGACCGCCTATCTCAAGACCACTTTCGGCGCCGCGACCTGCGCTCGGTACTGGGTGTTGTTCGAGGAATTGCGCGGACAACTCGGTTACGCCGACTATTTCGGCGCGCTGGAGCGTTTGCGCCTGGAGAGTCTGTGTGATCCCCGGCTACTGAGCGCCGCGTTCTTCCTGTTGGATTACCCGTTCGCCGCGCGGCTGTATCCGGGCGCGCTGGCCGCGCTCGAGCGCTGCGCGCGGCTGGGATCCACCGTCATCCTCTCCGACGGCGACGCGGTCTTCCAGCCTATGAAGGTGCGCGCCGCGGGACTGTGGCAGGCCGTTGGCGGGCGCGTACTCATCTACGTGAACAAGGAACGGATGCTCGAGGAGGTTTCGCGGCGCTACCCCGCCGCGCACTACGTCCTGGTGGATGATAAGGTGCGAATCCTCGCCGCCGTGAAGGCGATCTGGGGCGCAACGGTGACCACGGTATTTCCCCGCCAGGGACACTACGCCTGGGATCTGGCCGAGATCGCGCGCTACCCGGCCGCCGACATCGCGCTGGATAGCGTGGCCCAGCTGGCCAGCCTTGATCCCGGGGCATTTTCTGGCGCGCCTCCCGCCCAGAAGGTACCCTAAGGCGCGCAACTAAGGGCACGCGCCGCAGATGTCATCACCGCGACCATGGCTTGGGCAGTTACGCGCCGGCAGCGAGGCGCTGCAGGGTGTGTTGAGCGCCGTGCTCGAGGCCGAGCGCCACTTCGCCCCGCCAGCCTCACCCCTGGAGCGCCTGCGGCAGATCACCACGAGCCCGGAGTGGGCGTGGCTGCAACCGCTGTACCGGCTGATCGCCGACATCGACCACGCGCTCGCCTCGGCGCAGGAGCTGCCGGTGGAGGAGGTTGCGGCGATCGGCGCGCACGCGCGCGAACTACTCAGCGGCGGGGCGGTCCCGGCCGAGCAGGCCTTCCTCGATCACTACCGCGGACTTCTGCAAAGCGATCCCGCGGTCACGATGGCGCACGCCGCCGCCCTGCGCGCGCTGCAGGCATTGCCGCCGGAGACCTCGAATCAATCAGAGCGACTGCACGCCCGCCACCAGTGGAACGAGCGGCGTCGGTTCCTGCGCCTGGAAACCCCCGGGCGCGGCGCATCATAAGGAGCACGACATGACCCAGAGCGGCATTCCCCAATCACACGTGGACCTTCTGACCAAGAAGGCGTTCGCGCACCTCGTGACACTGCTGCCGGATGGCAAACCGCAGTCGACGCCGGTGTGGGTGGACTATGACGGCAAGCACATCCTCATCAACACCGCCGAGGGCCGCCTGAAGGACAAGAACATGCAGCGCGACCCGCGCATCGCCTTCTCGGTGACGGATCCTGAGAACCCGTACCGGTACCTGGAAGTGCGCGGTCGGGTCGTGGAGCGCACCAAGGCCGGCGCCGAGCAGCACATTGACGCCATGGCCAAGCGCTATCTCGGCCAGGACAAGTACCCGTTCAGGAAGGCCGGCGAGGAGCGCGTGATCTACAAGGTACAGGCGGAGCGCTCAAGCTCGATGTGAGCGCGTGTCGCGGCGGCGTTCAGCGGCCGTCGTTGGAGGAGAGGATGTAGGTCTTCGGGCGGATCTGCAGTTCTTGGCGGTTGTAGTCGATGATCAGCACGTCGAAGCTGCCGAGCATGTCCATGCCGATCGTCAGCGCCGGCTCATCCGTCAGGCCCCAGTGCTGGAAGAGGTACATGTCGCCGAAGGTGACGCGCATCCCCCGCAGCTGCAGGTTGCCGAAGTCGATGTCCGGTGCCAGCAGGTAGTCCCCGCTTTGCACATCCAGCGTGACGCCGATGATGTCCTGCCGCTCGGCGCGGGTCATTGAGCGGCTCATCAGCGCGTCGCGCAGCTTGAGGTTCCCGACGGTGCCCTGGGCGCCCGTGTCGATGATGGCTTTCGCGCGCACGCGGCCGACGTGGACGTCGGCCACCAGCAGCCCGTTGAGCAGCCGCAGCTTCACCGCGATGAAGCCGCGCGCCGCAGGCTGGCCGTGTGAGCGCG
This sequence comes from Pseudomonadota bacterium, assembly GCA_025360865.1. Taxonomy (GTDB): domain Bacteria; phylum Pseudomonadota; class Gammaproteobacteria; order Steroidobacterales; family Steroidobacteraceae; genus 13-2-20CM-66-19. The sequence goes on from JANYBG010000200.1 coordinate 22,745, forward strand.
TGATGACCAGCTGGTCATTGGCGAAGTCCGCGACGATGCGCTTGTCGAACAGTCCCTCGATGCCGAGCACGCCCTGCGCGCCGCCGAATACATCGGCCAGCACGGGCAGGTCGGCGGCACCCATGTAGAGCTCGCCGACTTCCATGTGATTGACGTGCACGGTCGGGACGATGCTGGAACCGGTGAACCCGGTGACCCGCGTTTGGTTCTGCGGCGTGAGTGGGGAATCCATCAGCTGCGCGGTGCGCGCCGTGATGGCCGAGTGATTGGCGCCCGTATCCAGCACCATGCGGTAGGGGCCCTTGCCATCGATCAAGACCGGCGCCCAGATGCGCCCGATGCGGTCGCGCCGCGTGGGCGAGACATACTTAGGCTCGGTGGTCTGGACGATGATCTCGGTGAGTTCTTCCTGCACCGCGGGATCGATG
>JANYBG010000182.1 GCA_025360865.1 Pseudomonadota bacterium
CGCAGCCACGTGACCCGCAGCCGCGTGACCCGCAGCCACGTGACCCGCAGCCGCGTGACCCGCAGCCACGTGACCCGCAGCCACGTGACCCGCAGCCACGTGACCAGCAGCCGCGTGACCAGCAGCCACGTGACCACCAGCCACGTGACCACCAGCCACGCGATGAGCAGTCGCGCGATGAGCAGTCGCGCGATGAGCAGTCGCGCGATGAGCAGTCGCGCGATGAGCAACCTCGTGAGCAGTTCGCGCAAGACGTGAATGGCAACGGGGACGCCGACGGCAACGTCGCATCCCCGGGGGACAACGCCTCAGGCGAGCCGCGCGGTGAGCGCAGTGGCCGTGGCCGTCGTGGGCGCCGCCGTGGCCGCCGAGGTGGTGGTGGATCGCGCCAGGGTGGTGCTGGCATGGCACCGCAGGAAGGTGGCGAGGAGCGCGGTTCCTCAGGCGCCGAGTCCGGTGGCTATGAGAACAATAGTTCGCACGAGGGCTCCGCGCCCTCAGCCGAGCGCGAGCCGGCACCCGCGCGTGAGTACCATTCGGAGCCGCGCGAGTCCTCGTCCTCACAGGCGAACCTGCCGCTGGCTCACTTCGAGCCGGCGCCGCGGGTGGAGCCATCGGGCGGCGAGGTAAAGCCTTACGTGGTCTGGTCGTCGGCGCCCGCGGACAAGGGTCCCAGCCGCGACTCGGGCGAGTAAGGCCGGTCGTCACACCGCGCGGGCGCTCCGGCGTAAGTACGCCAGGAGTCCCCGCGCGGCCGCCTCGGTGAGATCCAGAACGTCCTCGAAGCCGTTGGCGCCGCCATAGTACGGATCAGGCACCTCGCGGCGCTCCTGCTCCGGCGCGAACTCCAGGAACAGCCGCAAGCGCGGCTGGGCGGAAGCCGGAGCGCGCCTGCGCAGCACCGTGAGGTTCTCCTGGTCCATCGCGAGGATCAGGTCGAACAGCGCGAAATCTTCTGGGCTCACAACGCGCGCCCGCAGGTGCCCAAGCTCATAGCCGCGCCGCGCGGCTGCGGCCACGGTGCGCGCATCCGGTGCGGACCCGGCGTGGTAGGCGGCCGTTCCGGCCGAATCCAGCTCCAGTGTCAGTTCCGGGGCTTCCTTGCTGGCGAGGGACCGCGTGACGCCTTCGGCCGTGGGTGAGCGGCAGATATTCCCCAGGCACACGAACAGGATCCTGATGCGCGCGTCCGCACCTTGTTTCACCGACATTTCCGCTTCCCACCAACGAGACCAGTCCCAAGGGTAACAACGCGCGGCGCGCGCCGCGAGTTACGCGGGGTAAGTACGCCCGCGCTCAGCGCACGCTGTAGCTGCGGCCCTCGAGGCAGGCCTTCATCGCCCGCTGGTAGCCTTCCGGATCGCCGCCCGGCTGGTCCGGGGATGCGGCGCCACCGGGGTGGGTCGGATCGAATCCCGTCTGCGCCGTGGCCCACTGATGGCACTCATAGCGATCGCTCGCCTGCTGCTGGTCCGACTGGCCGTTGCGCGGGTACACGTACAGGCCGTCACCCTGGGAAGGCGGCGGTGGCGGCGCTTCCGGGTTCTCGGGAGGCGGGATGCCGTCACCGGAGGGCGGTGCCACCACCTCGTAACTGTTCTGCTGCGGACTCCAGCTGTAGTAGGTGTCGTTGGCGTAGTAGTACGGAGCGCCCGCGACCCAAACGGTCGAGTAGCGCGGGGGCAGCAGGGGCACAAACACGCCCACCGGCGCCGAGACGACCACGTACGTTGGCCCGCGCGGGGCGTACCAGACGCCACCTGAATAGTAATAGCGGCCGTCAGGGCGATTGATGACGACCGCGGACGGCGGCGGCGTGCTCACGGCGGTGCCGTGCGGCGGGTACGAGTGCGACAGCCTGGTGTGAAACGTCGGCTGGCTGTAGCCCTGGACGGGCGTCTGCGCGTGCGCCTGCGGCTGTTCAGGATGCTCGAAGGTCTGCGCGCGAGCGGTGCCGATCGTCATCAGCGCGCTGGCGCAGGCGAGGATCACCGCGGGGATCTTGTGGGCGGTATTCATTTCACGCTGTAGCCGCGCGCATCCAGACACGCCCCCATCGCGCGGCGATAGTTGTTCGCCTGCGATTGCTGCACAGTCACCTGGCGCCGGTCGGTGACGTAGACTGTGCGGGTCTGCCGCGCATCAGCGGCATCGGCGGCGTTGCCGATGGCGCCACCGACCATCGCCCCGGCAAGGGCCCCCGTCGCCGCCTGCCAGGGATCAGAGATCGCAGCCCCCAGGATCGCGCCCGTGACCGCACCGATCGCGGTCCCCGTGCCCGAAGGACGTGCCTGCGCCGACACCACGCGTGTCTGCGCCTGGACTCCGGGCGCGCTCGGGCTGAAGCCGGATTGCTGCGATGCCCAGCCGCTGCACTCATAGCGATCACGATCCTGCTGCTCCGGACTCTGCCCGTGGGTGGGGTACGCGTACACGGTCGTATCCGGTGCGGGCACCTCCGGGGGCGGGCCCGGCGGGGGTGCGGGCGCCGCCGGAATCTCGACGCAACCGGCAAGGCAAATCGCACCGACCACGGCGATGAGGAAACTCGAAACCTGCTTCATTGAACTACGGTCCAGGCTCATTGCGCACCCTGAATTAACGCCCGACGGGGGGCACGGGTTGACGCTCGGATCCACCCGCCCCTACACGCTTTGACGCCCCGGGACGCCTTCGAGTTCCGGCCCGGGGCGTCACCCGGAGATTGTCCGTAAATTGTGAATATTAACATTACGCATCAAGGGGTTAAGTGCAGGCCGTTTCTCAGGTTCGCAAGCCCATGAGCGCCGAAACCCGCTCCAGGTCCGCCAGGGTGTTCACATCAGGCCCAGGCCGCGCGCAGGCAGCGGCGACCTGGATGCTCATCCCGTGCTCGAGCGCGCGCAGCTGCTCCAGCTTCTCCCGGGCCTCGAGCTCACCCGCAGGCAGCCGCGAGAGCTTAAGCAGCGCCCCGACACGATAGGCGTAAATGCCGATGTGGCGACGCGCCCCGCTGAAATCCTTCTGGCTGCCCAGGAAACCCGCGGCGCTGTCGCGATTCCAGGGAATCGGCGCGCGGCTGAAATACAGGGCCCGGCCGCTGACATCGGTCACGACCTTCACGATGCTCGGCTCCATCAGCTCCGCCACCGAGTCAATGGGAGTCGCCAGTGTGGCGATGTCCACGCCCGCGCTGCCCTCGAGCACCGCGGCCACCTGGGCGATGAGTCCCGCGGGGATGAGTGGCTCGTCGCCCTGCACGTTCACGATGATCTCCTGCGTCGCCCAGCCGCGGGCGCTCGCGACTTCGGCGATCCGGTCGGTGCCCGAGGCGTGCCCGCGCGCGGTCATCTGCGCCGGCGCGCCGAAGGAATGCGCCGCACGCACGATCAGATCGTCATCCGTGGCGATCAGCACCTCGTGCGCGCCCGAGGCGCGTGCGCGCTCGTACACCCATTGCACCATCGGCTTGCCAGCGAGCTCACGCAGGGCCTTGCCGGGCAGGCGCGTGGAGGCATAGCGCGCGGGAATGACGACGCGGAACACGGACGCTTCAGCGCTCCAGCAGGGGGTCGTCCGCGATCAGCTGCCGTGCCTCCTCCTCAAGCATCACCGGCACCTCGTCGCGGATCGGGTAGGCCAGGCGATCCATGCGACACACCAGCACCTGGGCGCTCTTCTGGTAGATGAGGGTGCCCTTGCACACCGGGCAGGCGAGTATCTCGAGCAGGCGCGCATCCATCAGTCGTGACTCCGGGCCGCCGTGCGGCTGTCTGTCGTGGTAAGCACACGGCCCAGGAGCCGCTGCGCATCCGCGTCGCTGAAGCGCGCCGTGACGGGTACGTACCACAGCCGGGCATCGGCGAAGCCTGCGCATTTTACGGCATCTTTCTCCGTCATGAGCACCGCCGCGTCGTCTCCGAACGCCAGGTCCGGCGCGCTGAAGGGGTGGTGGTCGGGAAACGGGTGCTCGAGGAGCTCCAGGCCCTGGGCGCGCAGCGCGCGGAAGAACCGCGTCGGATTGCCGATTCCAGCGACCGCGTGCACGCGCTGCCCACGAAACTCGCCAAGCGTGCGCGCCCCACCCTGTCCATCGACCCGCAGCGCATTCCCGGGCACCAGGCGCATGGTCAGGGTCCGCTCGGGGGGTAACGCTGACAGCGACGGATGTTCCGCCTCACCGTTCACGACGATGAGATCAGCGTGCGCCAGGCGCGCGAGGGATTCACGCAGCGGGCCCGCGGGCAGGACCCGGCCGTTGCCGAAACCGCGCGCGCCATCGACGACCACGATCTCGCACTCACGCCCCAGGCGCAGATGCTGCAGTCCGTCATCGGCCACCACCACGTCCACCCCGAGCCGGATGAGCGCCGCGGCGCCGGCGGCGCGGTCGCGCGCGACCACCGTCGGGCAGCCACTGCGCCGCGCGAGCAGCAACGGCTCGTCACCCACCGCGCGCCAGTCGGACTCAGCGCTGACCGCCCGCACGCGCCCATCGCCGCGCCCGTAGCCGCGGGAGAGGATCCCCACCTTGAGCCCGCGCGTGCGCAGCACGCCTGCGAGCCACAGCGTGAGCGGGGTCTTGCCGGTGCCACCCACCGTGAGGTTGCCCACCACGATCACCGGGCGCTGGGCGCGCAGCGTGCGCGACACGCCGGCCGCGTACAGGGCGCGGCGCGTGCGCGTCACAGCGGCGTACAGCCAGCCCACGGGCGCGAGCCACGAGAAGCGCGCGGGCGCGTACCACAGCTCGGTGAGCCGCTGACGCATGCGCTGCGTGTTCAGTCGGAGAACTGCAGGCGGTGCAGTTGCGCGTAGAGCCCGTCGTTGGCCAGCAGCTGCGCGTGCGTGCCGCACTCGGCGAGCCGGCCGCCGTCGAGCACGATGATGCGGTCAGCCTGCTCCACCGTCGAAAGACGGTGCGCGATGATGAACGTGGTGCGGTTGCGCACCAGCTGGGCGAGAGCCGCCTGGATGTGCCGCTCCGCCTCGGTGTCGAGGGCTGAGGTCGCCTCATCCAGGATGAGGATCGGCGCATCCTTCAACAGCGCCCTGGCGATGGCGATGCGCTGGCGCTGTCCGCCGGAAAGCAGCACGCCCCGGTCCCCCACCACCGCGTTCAGCCCCCCGGACTGGCTTGCGACGAACTCGAGCACATGGGCGGCTTCCGCGGCCCGCTCGATGGCGGCATCCGGCACGTCGCGCCCGAAGGCGATGTTGTTGCGGATCGTGTCGTTGAAGAGCACGACGTCCTGGCTCACCACCGCGATCTGGTCGCGCAGGCACTTGAGCTCGTACTCACGCACGTCCGCCCCGTCGATGCGCACGCAGCCGCTGACCACGTCGTAGAAACGCGGCAGCAGGTTCACCAGCGTTGACTTGCCGCTGCCGGAGCGGCCGACGATGGCCAGGCTCTCACCGGCGGCGACCTTGATCGAGACATGCGACAGCGCCGCCGCCCGGCGCCCCGCGCCGGCTGGCAGCTCGGCGCCCGCGCCACCCGCGTAGGCGAAGCAGACGTGATCGAATTCGACCTCACCGCGCACCCGCAGCGTCGAGAGCGCGCCGCCGTGGGGTTCCTCGGCCTCGTCCAGCAGTTCGAACAGACTCTGGCCCGCGGCGATACCCTGCTGCAGAGGCCCGGCGACGCCGACCACCTCGCGCAACGGCTGCGCGATCCCCACCAGCGCGGTGATGAAGCCGATCAGGTCCCCCATCCCCATGCGCCCGTGGATGGTGTCGCCGATGGCGACCCACAGCACGAGCGCGAGTCCGATGGCGGTCACCATCTGCACGGTGGGATTGGAAACCCCCTTGGTGAGGATCAGCCGCATGTTCGAGCGCAGGTTGTGGTTGTTCACCGCGTCGAACTGCTGGCTGACGTGGTCCTGGGCGTTGTAGACCTTCACCAGCCGCGGCGCCTCGAAGCTCTCCTTGGCGACGCGCGTGACATCACCCATCGAGTCCTGGATGCGGCGGCTGTAGCGGCGGAAGCGATTGTTGATGATCGAGACCAGCCAGCCGATGAGCGGTCCCATCGTCAGCGAGATGACCGCCAGGCGCGGGTTCATCCACAACAGGATCGCGATGCAGCCGATGATCGTGAGCACGCTGCGCACGATGGTGACGATCGAGTCGGTGGTGGCCTGCCCCACCTGCTCGGTGTTGAAGGTGAGCCGCGAGAGCAGCATCCCCGAGGCGTGGCGGTCGAAGTAGCCGATGGGCAGGTTGAGGATGCGCCGGAACACGTCGCGCCGCATCTGGCTCACGATCCGCCGCCCCACGTAGCCCATGAAATAGGTTTGCGTGAAGTCACCCAGGCCGCGCAGAAAGAAGAGCCCGACCAGGCCCAACGGCACCCACACGATCGTGCGCGGATCACGGTTGGCGAAGGTGCCGTCGCCGAACTTCTTGGCGAACAACGCGAAGCTGGCCATGGTGGCGGCGAACAGGGTCGCGCCCAGCACCCCGAGGATGAACTGGGCGCGGTACGGACGGATGTAGCCCAGCAGGCGTCGGTACGCGGTGAATCCACTGTCCTGGCGCGGTTCGACCTTAACGGCCGCCCCGTTCACGGCTTGCCCGCCGGCTCGTCCTTGACTGTGGCGATGTTGAGCTCGGCGAAGCCGAGCCTCCCGAGGACATCCATGGCCGTGATCACGGACTGGTGGGTGGCGCGCGCATCCGCCCGCAGCGTCACGCGGATGCCGCGGTTGGCGCCGACTTCCTTGAGCAGCGCCGCGCGCAGGGTCTCGGGGCTTGAGTTGATCAGCTCGTGCTGGTTGACGAGGTAGGTCCCGCCCTGGGTGACGCTCACCACCAGCGGCTCGCCGCCGGCCTTCTCGACCGGAACCGCGCTTGCGTGCGGCAGGTGCACGCGCAGGCGCCCCTCGTCGGAGAACTTGGACGAGAGGATGAAGAACACCACCAGGAGCAGGACCACGTCGATCAGCGAGACGACATTGATCTCCGGCTCCTCGTGGCGGCGTTGCTTGAAGATCACGGGGCGGCGTTTTCCGCTAACTCGCCTGCCCGCGCAGCTGGGCCGCTTCCAGGGCGTCGGCCATGCGGATGGCGTGCTTCTCCATCTCCATGACGATGCCCTCGACCCGTCCGCGCAGGTAGCGATAAGAGATCAGCGCCGGGATGGCCACGCACAGGCCCGCGGCGGTGGCGATCAGGGCCTCGGCGATGCCGCCGGAGAGCGCCCGCGGGTCACCCATGCCACCGGCCTCGATGGCGTTGAACGCGCGGATGATGCCGGTGACGGTGCCGAGCAACCCGAGCAACGGGGAGACGCCGGCGATGGTGCCTAGTGTGTTGAGGAAGCGTTCGAGCTCATAGACGACGTGGCGACCGGTGTCCTCGAGGCGTTCCATGAGGATCTCGCGCGGGCGGTGGCGGTTGGCGAGCCCGGTCGCCAGCAACCGCCCCAGCGGGGAGTTCTGCTCCAGCGCCGTGATCACCTTGCCGTCCACCTGGTCGGACTCGATCAGCTGCCACACCCGCTTGGGCAGGTCGGCCGGCAGGACGCGCTTGTCCTGCAGCGTCCACAGGCGCTCGAGAATGATGGCCGCCGCGGTGATCGAGCATAGGATGATCGGCCACATCAGCGGGCCGCCGGCCCGCACTATTTCCCACATTACTCTTGCGACCCCACGAACCGGTGATTGAGCGAAGGCGGCATCATACCGGAGGGGCGTCGCCGCTCAAGGCGGCCAGTTCACGCAGTGGCGCCCCGGGCGGCGCGCCCCCGGTGGGCCATCTGCTAGAGTCGGCCGCTTGTTGCCCCGTCGGCTGCTGAAAAAAATCACTCCGGACCCCCAGATGTTGCAGGGGCGCTGGTTCCTGCGCCCGTTTGGAACGCGTCTGGCGGATCCAAGGCTGTGGACGCTCAGCCGGCGCGGGGTGACCTACGCGTTCGGGCTGGGCCTTGCGATCAGTTTCATACCCCTGCCCGTGCACCTGCTGCTCGCCTGCGCGCTCGGCGTCGCTTTCGGGCTGAACATCCCGGTGGCCGCCGGCACGACCTTCTTCGTCAACCCGTTCACCATCGTGCCGGTGTACTACTTCGCCTACCGCGTGGGTGCCGCCCTGCTGCACAGCCCGAGGCAGCACTTTCACTTCGCGCCGCACCTGCGCTGGTTCACCCATGAACTCACCCCCGTATGGCGACCCTTCGTGCTCGGCTGCCTGGTGTGCGGCGTTGTCGCCGGCTTCGTCGGCTGGCTCGTGCTCGAGCTGGTGTGGCGCTGGCAGGTCATGAGCCGTTACCGCACGCGGCACCAGGCCAAGGGCGGCTAGGCGCCCGGGATCGCGCGAGCGACGAGCGTGCCGCGCTGGAGTTCGTAAACGGATTCCATGCGGTTGGCGAGCCTGAGATCGTGGGTGACCACGACCAGGCTCGTGCCACGCTCGCGGTTCAACTCCAGCATCAGCTCGAACACGCTCTCGGCGTTGCCGCCGTCGAGGTTCCCGGTCGGCTCATCGGCCAGCACGATGCGCGGCTCGGTGACCAGCGCGCGCGCCACCGCGGCGCGCTGGCGCTCACCGCCGGAAAGCTGGTGCGGCCGGTGCTCCAGGCGCGCCCCAAGGCCCACACGCTGCAGCAGCGCGCGCGCCGCGGCGCGCGCCACGCTCACCTTGGCGCGCCTCACCAGCAGCGGCATCGCGACATTCTCCAGCGCCGAGAACTCCGGTAGCAGGTGATGGAACTGGTACACGAACCCCAAGGCGTGGTTGCGCAGGCTGCCACGCTCGTTCTCGCTCAGGGAATGGATGTCGCGCCCGTCGACCAGCACCGCGCCGGTGCTCGGCCGGTCCAGCCCCCCCAGGATCTGCAGCAGGGTGGTCTTGCCGGATCCGGAGGAGCCGACGATCGCCACACGCTCCGCGCGCGCGATCGACAGCCGCACCCCCTCGAGCACGTGCACGAGCTCCGGCCCCTGGCGAAAGCTCTTGTGGACGTCGCGTGCCTCCAGAACGTTGTCACTCATGGCGCAGGGCCTCCGCGGGGGCGGTGCGCGCCGCGCGCCACGCCGGATAGATGGTCGCCAACACGCACAGCAGGAAGGCCACCGCGCACACCTTGAACACGTCGCCCCACTCGACGAACGCCGGCAGGTCACTCATGTAATACACCTTCGCATCGAGGAATTGCGTGCCGAGCAGGTGCTCGAGGCCTGCGACCAGAGCCTGCAGGTTGTGCGCCAGCAGCGTGCCCAGCAGTGCCCCCAGCAGCGTGCCGGCGAGCCCGATGAGCACACCCTGGATGGCGAACATCACGAGCACGTTGCGCGGAGCGGCCCCGAGCGTGCGCAGAATGGCGATATCGGTCTGCTTCTCCTTCACGATCATGACCAGCGTCGCGACGATGTTGAAGGCGGCCACCGCGACGATCATGAGCAGGATGAGGAACATCATCGACTTGGTGATCTCGATCGAACGAAAGAAATTCGCGTGGTCCTGCGTCCAGTCGTTGACGAAGAAGCCGGGCCCGCCGAGCGACAGCGCCACCTCGCGCACGCGGCGCGGCGCCTGCAGCGGGTTGCGGAAGGCGAGCCTGAGGCCGGTGATGCCGTCACCGCTGCGGAACAGGCGCGCGGCATCGGTCATGTTCACCAGCGCAAGCCCGCGGTCAAACTCGTACATGCCCGACTCGAAGATCCCCACGACGCGGAAGCGGCGCATCCTGGGCACCACCCCGGTCGGGGTCGCGGTGCCGGCCGGGGCGATGAGCACCACCGAATCCCCGGTGCGCACGTTCAGCTCATGCGCGAGCGCGCTGCCGAGGACGGTGCCGTAACCGCCCGCGGTGAGCTCATCGAGGCTGCCGGCGATCACCCGCTGGGCAAGTCCGGTGGCCGTGCGCTCCTCCTCCGGCAGCACGCCACGCACGCTCGCGCCGGCCATGCGCCGCCCGTTGGCGAACATCGCCTGGCTCTCGATGTACGGCACCACGGCCTGCACGCCCGCCTGCCCACGCACGCGCCGCTGCACGTCGCGCCAGTTGGCGAGCGCGCCATCCAGTCCCATGAGGGTCGCGTGCGAGGTCACCGCGAGCATGCGCGTGCGCAGCTCGCGCTCGAAGCCGTTCATCACCGAGAGCACGACGATCAGCGTCGCGACCCCGAGCATTAGCCCGCACACCGACATCAGCGCCACGAAGGACACGAAGCCGCGCCGGTGGGTGGAACGCAGGTGACGCGTGCCGATGAGCCACTCGTAGGCGCTCATGGCTCACTCATAGCGCAGCGCCTCGGCCGGGGCGGTGCGCGAAGCCCGCACCGCGGGGTACAGCGTGGCGAGGGCCGTCAGCGACAGGGCCGCGATCGAGATCGCGAGGATGTTGCTCCAGCGCACCTCGGAGGGGATCGCGGTGATGTAGTAGACGTCGGAATCCATCACCTGGAAGCGGAAGGTGCGCTCGAGCAAGGGCACGATGGTGTCGACGTTCAGCGCCAGCAGCAGCCCCAGCCCCACGCCGGCGAGCACGCCCAGCCAGCCGATCACCAGCCCCTGCGTGATGAAGATGCCCATGACACGCCGGGGAGCCGCCCCGAAGGTGCGCACGATGGCGATGTCGGTGCGCTTGTCGGTCACCACCATCACGAGCATCGCCACGATGTTGAAGGCGGCGACCGCGACGATGAGCAGCAGGATCAGAGACATCATCGTCTTCTCGATGCGGATCGCGCGGAAGTAGTTGGCGTTGTCCTGGGTCCAGTCGCGGACCTCGAGGCTCCCCGGCAGCGCCCTGCGCAGCGCCGCGGCGACGACCGGCGCGCCGAGCACGTCCCGCACACGCACCCGCAGCCCCTCGCTCGCGGTGCCCGCCGCGCCCAGCGCGCGCACGTCATCGAGGTTGGCGAACACGAGCGTGCCATCGTGGTCCTGCAGACCCACCTCGAACACGCCGGCCACGGTGAACTCGCGCAGCTTCGGCGCCGGCGCCCCGTCCTCGCTCACCGTCGGCACGAGCACGGTGAGCGAGTCGCCGACATTCAGCCCCAGGCGCTCGGCGATGATCGCGCCCACGATCACGCGGGCCGACGCGCTTGTAAGATCCGCCAGGTGGCCCTGGGTGATCGCCTTGCCCAGTTCGCCCCGGCTCGAAGCCGAATCCGGCTCGATCCCGCGCAGCAGCACCGGGATCATCTCGGGCTGGCGCACCGCGAGGGCCTGCAGCTCCGCGTAGCGTGAGACATCGATAACGCCCGGGCTTGCGAGCACCGTGTCCGTCGCCTGCCGCCACTGGGAATCGCTCAGGGTCGCGATCGCGGCGCCGGGCGCGGCCGCCTCGGTCACCCGCACCTGGGCGCTCAAGGACAGCAGCCGGTCGCGCAGCTCGCTCTCGAACCCGTTCATCACCGACAGGATGACGATGAGCGCGGCGACGCCCACACACACACCAATGAGGGATGCCCAGGTGATGAAGGAGACGAAAAACTCGTGCGAGCGGGCCCGCACGTAGCGCAGGCCCATGTAGATCGACAGGGGGTGGAACATCGTCGCTATTTGACCACACTTAACATGATTTTCAGACGTGCGTCACAAATCGGACCGCGCGGGTGGCCCGGCGCGCTTTGACAGATTAGAGCCGGTGTTATAGTCCCGGGCAGTCTTGAGGAGAGTCGTATGAAGACCCGAATGCTCGCCGCGTTGGCACTGGGTTGCGCGCTCACCGGCACCGCGCTGGCGGACACCGTCGTCGTCAACGACAAGGTCCAGGTGCGCGACTCGACGATGGCCACTCCCCGCCGCGGCACGACGATGAGCGAGGTCGAGAAGCACTTCGGCGCACCCGCGGACAAGCACCCCACCGTCGGCCAGCCGCCGATCACGCGCTGGGACTACAGCGGCTTCGCCGTCGTCTTCGAGGGCGACCGCGTCGTCGATTCCGTGGTCACAGGCGGCTAGCACGCCGCTCCCGCGGACGGGCCCGGAGCGCGCAGGACCGGATCGCCCCGGATCCCCGGCGACTTCAGGACCCGGCCAGCCGCCCCCGCCGCTCGCGATCCCGCGTCCGCGCCGGTCGCGGGCACTTAATGCCAATGTGATAGTCTCGCGCTTAACAGAATAATTTCATTGGGGATCAGGTGCCGGCTGACGAGGCTCTCCGGGCCCATATCGAGGCTCTGGTGCGCGCGGGAACCGTGCGTCGCAAGACCGCCGGCGTGCAGCTGGAGGCTGAGATTCGCCGGCGCGAGGAGGTACTGCGCCAGACGTTCCGCCGCTATGTGTCCCCGCGGGTCGCCGACAAGATCCTGGAGGACGCGCAGCTGCGCGACACCCTGCTCTCCACCGCCGATTCGCGCGCGCACGTGACGGTGCTGTTCGCAGACCTGCGTGGCTTCACCGCCATTTCCGAGCAACTCGAGGCGCACCGCGTCGTGCCGCTGCTGAACGAGTTCTTCTCGCTGCTCACCGAGATCACCTTCCGCCACGAGGGCACCGTGTTCCACATGGCGGGGGATTGCCTGATGCTCGCCTTCGGGGTGCCGCTCGAGCAGCCCGATAGCGCCCAGCGCGCCGTGCGCGCCGCTGGCGAGATGCTCAGCGGCTTCACCGCGCTCGCCGCCTCCTGGAAGGAGCGCCACCAGGTCGAGGCGGGACTGGGGATCGGCATCAACGCGGGCGAGGTCGTGGCCGGCAACATCGGCTCCGCCTCCTACATGAACTACACGATCATCGGCGACACGGTGAACATCGCCGCGCGGCTGTGCCAGCGCGCGCGCGCCGGCGAGATGCTCTTCTCCAGCGCATTCAAGGACTCCCTCGACGCCCACGGCATGGATGTGGGGGCGACGCCGCTGCCGCCCCTGCAGCTGCGCGGTCGCTCGAACCCGATCGACATCTTCTGCGTGCCGCTGGAAAGCCGCATGCAGCTCAGCACGGGACGCGCCGCGGCCTGAGCAGGCTTCGCCGCCCTTTCCGCGCCGCGGCGCGGTAAGCTGCGTGCCTTTTTTGGCACCCCCTCCCGGCAATCGAAGATGACCCCGCTCCTGCAACCCCCGGTCCCCAGCGCGGCCCTGCCGCGCCTGCGCTGGCACCAGCTCCACGGCAGCGCCGCGGCCCTTGCGCTCGCCGAGGCGACGCGCGCCGACAAACGCCTGTACGTGGTGATCGTGGATGCCGCGCGCGATCTTGAGCGCCTGACCGCGGAGGTACGCTTCTTCGCGGGGGATTCGCTCGCGCCGCTGCGCCTGCCGGACTGGGAGGTGCTCCCTTACGATGTGTTCTCACCGCACCCCGACATCGTCTCCGAACGCCTCAAGACTCTGTTCGAGCTGCCCCGTGTCGCGCACGGCTGCCTGATCGTCGCCGCCGACACGCTGCTGCAGCGGCTGCCGCCCAGCAACTACGTGCAGGGACGTGCGTTCGAGCTGCGCAAAGGCCAGCAGCTGCCACTGGAGCCGTTTCGGCGGCACCTCGCCGAGGCCGGCTACGCGAGCGTCAGTCAGGTGGTAAGCCCGGGGGAGTTCGCCGTGCGCGGCTCGCTCCTGGACGTATTTCCGATGGGCGCCACGACGCCCCTGCGCATCGATCTGTTCGATGATGAGATCGCGGCCATCCGGCGCTTCGACCCGGACACGCAGCGCTCGCTCGATGCGCTGGATAAAGTGCGGCTGCTGCCCGCGCGCGAGGTGCCCCTCGATGCGCCGGCGGTGAAGGAGTTCCGGCGTCGCTACCGGACGCGATTCGAGGGCGACCCGACGAAGGCGGCCATCTACCGCGGTGTGAGCGAGGGGCTGGCGCCCGCGGGAGTGGAGTTCTACCAGCCGCTGTTCTTTGAGGCGACCGCGACACTCTTCGATTACCTGCCCCGCAACTCAGTCATTGTGCACGACACGGCGCTGCCCCTGGCCCTCGCCCGGGCCTGGACCGCCATCGAGTCCCGCTACGAGGACCGGCGCCACGACATCGAGCGCCCGGTGCTCGCGCCCGACGAACTGTTCCTGGAACCGGCGCTGATCGCCGCGGCACTGGGGAAGTTCGCCTCGGTGACCCTGGATGCCTCGCAGGCCGACACTGAACCGCTGGGCGCGGCGCCCGAGGTGCGCAACTTCCCCACCACCGCCCCACGCGAGCTGCGCGTGGATGCGCGCGCCCAGGAACCCTTCGCGCCCCTGGACGCCTTCCTCAGGGAGTTCGATGGCCGCGTGCTCCTGACCGCGGACTCCGCCGGGCGCCGCGAGGTCCTGCAGGACATGCTGCGCGCGGCCCACCACGAGGTGAACCTCGTGCACGGCTGGCGGGCCTTCACCGAAGGTAACGCGCGCCTGGCGGTCACCGTGGCGCCGGACCTGGAGGGACTGACTCTCACCTCCCCTGCCATCGCGGTCATCTCAGAGGCGCAGCTGTTCGGGGCGCGCGCGCGGCAGGAACGCCGTCGCAAGCGCGCGGCCGATCCTGAGGCGATCCTGCGGGATCTGCGGGACCTCAATCCCGGCGCGCCGATCGTTCACGAGGAATATGGCGTCGGGCGCTACCTGGGCCTCATGCCGATGGAGATCGGTGGCTCGCCCGGGGAATTCCTGGTGCTCGAGTACCAGGACGGCGACCGCATCTACGTGCCGGTGCAGCAGCTGCACCTGGTGAGCCGCTACACCGGGGCGGCCCCCGAGAACGCCCCGCTGCACAAGCTCGGCACGGACCAGTGGTCGCGGGCGCGCAAGCGCGCGGCGGAAAAGATCCGCGACGTCGCCGCGGAGCTGCTGGACCTCTACGCGCGGCGCAAGGCGCAGCAGGGACTGTCGCTGCCGGTCAACGCGGCTGACTACCAAGCCTTCGCCAGCGCCTTCCCCTTCGAGGAAACCGAGGACCAGGCGCAGGCGATTCGCGCGGTGCTGGCCGATCTGGCCAGCGAGCGGCCGATGGACCGGATCGTGTGCGGGGACGTAGGCTTCGGCAAGACCGAGGTCGCCATGCGCGCCGCCTTCGCCGCGGCCCAGGCCGGCAAGCAGGTCGCCGTGCTCGCTCCCACCACGCTGCTGGTGCAGCAGCACCTGGGTAACTTCCGCGACCGCTTCGCGGACCTGCCGGTACGCGTGGAGGCGCTCTCGCGCTTTGGCAACTCGCGGGAAACACAAGCGGTGCTCGAGGGACTGGAGAGCGGCGCGGTCGACATCGTCATCGCCACGCACCGCCTGCTGCACGCCAACGCCCGGTTCAAGGACCTGGGTTTGCTGATCATCGACGAGGAGCATCGCTTCGGGGTGCGCGACAAGCAGCGCCTGCAGGCGCTGCGCGCCAATGTGCACGTGCTCACCCTCACGGCGACCCCGATCCCGCGCACGCTCAACATGGCGCTCGGGGGACTTCGCGACCTGTCACTCATCACGACCGCCCCGGCGGCGCGCCTTGCGATCAAGACCTTCCTGATCGAATGGCACGCTGGCACCCTGCGCGAGGCCGCCCTGCGCGAACTGCGCCGCGGCGGCCAGATCTACTTCGTGCACAACGAGGTGCGCAGCATCGAGAAGATCGCCCAGGAAGTGCGCGAGCTGATCCCCGAGGCGATCGTGCGCGTCGGCCACGGCCAGATGCGCGAACGCGATCTCGAGCAGCTGATGGTCGACTTCTACCACCGCCGCTTCGACGTCCTGGTGTGCACCACGATTATCGAGAGCGGCATCGATGTGCCCACGGCCAACACGATCATGATCAACCGCGCCGACCACATGGGACTTGCGCAGTTGCACCAGCTGCGCGGCCGCGTCGGGCGCTCGCACCACCGCGCCTACGCCTACCTCATCGCCCCGCCCCGCCAGGCGCTCAGCCGCGACGCCGCCAAGCGCCTGGAGGCGATCGAGTCGATGGAGGAGCTGGGGGCAGGCTTCGTGCTGGCGACGCACGACCTCGAGATCCGGGGCGCCGGCGAGCTGCTCGGCGAGAGCCAGAGCGGCCAGCTCACCGAGATCGGCCTCTCCTTGTACCTGGACATGCTGGACCACGCGGTGAAGGCCCTGAAGGAAGGCCGCGAGCCTGACCTCGACCAGCCCCTCGCCGCGGCCACCGAGGTGGAATTGCGCCTGCCCGCCTTCCTCCCCGAGGTGTACGTGGCCGACGTGCACGTGCGGCTGTCGCTTTACAAGCGCATCGCCGCGGCCGACAGCGCGGAAGCCCTTGATGAACTCACCGCGGAGGTGCACGACCGCTTCGGCCCACTGCCCCCGGTGGCGCAGAACCTGCTCAGGATCGCCAAGCTCAAACTCAGCGCGCGCGCCATCGGGGTGCGACGGCTGGACCTGGGGGCCCAGGGCGGCTCGGTGGTGTTCGAGCCGCGCTCGGCGCTTGAGCCGGCCACGCTCGTGCGGCTGATCCAGAAGAGCCCGCGCGAGTACCGCCTCGAGGGACCACTCAAGCTGCGCATCTCGCGTACCCTGCCCACCGAGGCCAACCGGTTCGAGTTCGCCGGCGAATTTCTCAAGCGTCTCGGCGAAGCCCCACGTCTCAATTAGAATGAAGCGATGAACCGGCATATCACCCGTGTCCGATCAGCGTCCCTGGCTCTGGTGGCCGCATGGCTCGCAGGCGCCGCCCCGCCCATGCGCGCGCAGGACGCGCCCGTGCCCGCGCCTGCGCCCGCGACGGTCTATCACATCGAGTTGATCATCTTTCGCGCGACCGGCGCGCCGGGGGCGGCCGAGAACTGGAGCGTGCAGGGCGGCAGCGCCCGCAACATCGCAGGCGATGAGTCGGCCAGCGGCAACTCCCAGGTCGGGCGCTTCATCGGCGTGTTGCCCTCCTCCGACTGGCAGCTCTCGGAGCTGGAGGGCAAGCTTCGTGCCAGTGGCGCCTACGTGCCGGTGGCCCACGTCGCCTGGTCGCAGACGGCCAGTTCCTGGGGCACGCGCGCCGGGTTTCCGCTATCGCGGATAGGGGCGGGCGCCGAGGGCCTCTCCGGCACGGTCTTCCTTGAGCACGGCCAGTTCCTGCACTTAGGCATGACGCTCAACTACGCGATGGCGGCGCCGCCCGCATCGCTCGGGGCGGCCCCCGGCACGGTATTCACCATCAACGAGACGCGGCGGGTGCGCTTCTACGAACGCAGCTACTTCGACCATCCGGCCTTCGGGGTCATCGCCCTGGTGACTCCCGCGCAGGGTACGCGGCCCGCGGGCCGCTAGGGCCTTCAGGAAGCCGCGCCCGTGAGCTGCTCACGGGTGAACTCGAACGTCGGACCGCCGCGCTGGTCGAGCGCGCAGCGTACGCGCTCGCGACCCGCGGCGATGAACCAGGTCTGCGGCGTGCGCGGGCGGCCGCCCCCGAACACCGCGGGCGTCAGCACCGCGGCGCACACGCCGCCCTGCGGATCGCGCGCGGATTCATAGCGGATGACCTCGATGCCGGCCGCGCGCGCCAGCGTCGCCAGCTCCTGCGTGCGCTCGTAGCTCACCCTCGAAGTCCATGCCGCGCGCTCCCTCGCCAGCGGCGCGCGCGTGAGATCCACCGCGAGGCGCGTGCGCACCTGGGCGCGGAAGGCGGTGTGCGGCACGGCCTTCAACTCAGGCGTACCGGGTGAGTCGGTCAGGAACCGCAGCCGCCAGTAGCTCTTCTCCGCCAGCGCGCTGCGCAGCGCCTCCGCCCCGTACCAGACACCGGCCTCGAAGGCGCCACGAAAGCGCGAGCCCGCGCGCGGGCGGTAGCGAAAAGGCGTTCCCAGCAGGTAGTGCAGCCCAAGCGCTTCGCGCGGCAGCGCGGGCTTGCTGGCTTCCAGGATCGCCTCAAGCGCGCCCTGTTCCTCGAGCGAATCCGTGAGGCGCATCGTGGATGCGGTGTGCTGGGCCTCGACCACGCGCCACAACAGCTGCGCGTAGGGACGGGCCTCAGATGCGAGCGCGGGCGGCGTCCAGGTAGTCAACCGCGCGCACCAGTCCGGCGGGATCGCGAATGAGGGCGAGCGGCACCCCGCCCAGGGCTGAGTTCTCGCAGCGCAGCCACGCGCGCGCGGCCACATCGTCCGAGCCGACGATCGCATCGAGCGAACGGAACAGGCGCACGAACAAAGCCGCCAGCTGCCAGGGCTTGGAGCCAGGCTCCAACCGCTTCTGCCCGTGCGCAAGTCGCGACAGCGTCGCCCCGCTGACCCCGATGACGGGCGCCAGCTCTGACTGCGCGAGCGCGAGGCAACGCGCCGCCCGGAGGGTGGCGCGTGAGAGCACCGCGCCGGCATGGGCGACGTGAGCGGACTTGGCGGGGGGCGAGAGCTTCATTTCAATGGCAATAATACTAGTCAATTGTTTCAGGTGCAAACCACTGGCGATGACAGGGCGACGCCGGTCATCACCGTCATCCGGTGAAATATCAGTCAATACATAGGGTTGAGACCGCCACGGGGGGCCGCTCAGGTCCGCGAGTGAGAACCTCTCACGCGCCGAAGTCGGTCGCCTCCGCGGTGACGATCGCGTCCTTGCCGTTCTTCTTGGCGCGCCGCATCGCCCCCTGGCAGGCCTTGAGCAAGCCCTCCAGTTCCAACGTGCGCGGGGGCACGAGGCTTGCGATGCCGGCGCTCACGGTCACGTAGCGGCCGGCGCCCGCGGTCGGGTGGTGCATCAGCAGATCGCGCACCCGCTGCGAGACGATATGGGCGTACTGCGAGGCGCGCTCGGCGGCATCGCCCTGCGTGAGCACGGCGAAGGTGCCGCCCTGCCAGCGGCCCACGAGGTCCCCGCCACGGCGGTATGAGGCGCCGATAACGCGCGACACGCGGCGGATGCAGGCATCGCCCGCGGCGCGATCGAACTTGTCGTTGTAGGCGGCGAGGTCGTCGATGTCGAAGAGTGTCAGTCCGATCTCGTGCGAATCGCGCTGCGCGAGCGCCCAGTCTCGCGCCAGCAGTTCCTCGAAGTAGGCGCGCGAATGCAACCCGGTGAGCCGGTCCTCCCGCAGCCAGGAGGGAAGTCCGGTGGCCACGCGCTCGGGGCTCTTCAGGCGCTCGCTCGCGTCTCGGTGGAACCCAAGGTAGTGCGTGAGCTCGCCCTTGGCGCAGCGCACCGGCTGCACCACGGTCTCATTCCAGAAGAGCGTGCCGTCGGGGCGGTAGTTGCGCACCAGCACGCGCGCCGGTTCACCGCGTTGCACCGCCTCGGCCATACGCGTACGCGCTTCCTGGTCACGATCGGTGCCCTGGAGGATGCGCAGGTTGGTGCCGAGCAACGCCGCGGCCGGGAAGCCGCACATCTGCGAGAAGGCGTTGTTCACGAACACGACCGGTGTGTCAGGCACGGTGGCGTCGCAGATCACGATTCCCTCGGGGGAGCTCTCGACCACCCGACGCCAAGCCTCACCCGACCAGTTCTTCATAAGGAGGATCCGGGGTCGAGGGTCAGCGCCGGGGCGGCTGAGATCTGGACGAGGCGCTCCCGGGTGCGCAACCACTCGGGGGAGCCTTCCAGATCCGCGCGCGTGGCAGGTCGCGCGCGCCCGTGCAGGCGCACGAGCCGCATGCTGGAGGCTGGACTTGGTTCCAAGTCCAGCGTGTCCAGAAGCTCGATGACGCTGGGTCGATTGTTACAGACCGGTAGCATGTCGCAGCCCGCGGTGAGCGCCTGCCGGGCCCGGGACACGATGTCACCGTACGCGGCGGCCGCCCCCCCCATGGAGAGATCATCCGCGAACACTACCCCTTGAAACATAAGCTCTCCGCGCAGCACGTCGCGAATCCACAAGGCCGAGAGGCTCGCCGGGGCGTGATCGACCGCTGAAAACAGCACATGGGCCGCCATCACCGCGGGCAGCCCGTTGGCGATGAGGCGCCGGTAGGGGGTGAGTTCCTCGCTCAGGTCGACCAGCGGACGCCGGTCCACCGGCAGCGTCAGGTGGGAATCGGCTACCACCGCCCCGTGCCCCGGGAAGTGCTTGGCCGTGGCCGCCATACCGGCCTCGCGCATGCCGGCCATCCAGCCAAGGCCAAGCTGGGACACGGCATCGGCGGAGCGGTGGAAGGCCCGATCGCCGATGACCTCACTTACCCCCAGGTCCAGGTCCACATCGGGGGCGAAGGAGATGTCGACCCCGTGGGCGCGCAGTTCCGCGGCCATCAGCCAGCCGATGGAACGCGCGAGCGCGACCCCGGCGCGCGGGTCGATGTCGAACTGGTGGCCGATGCGCCGCGCCGGCGGCAGCCGCGTGAAACCCTCGCGGAACCGCTGCACCCGGCCTCCCTCCTGGTCGACCGCGACGATCAGGGGCGGGGAGCGCGCCTCGTGGATCGCCGCGACCAGGGCGGACAGCTGCGCGGGGTTCTCGTAGTTGCGGCTGAAGAGCACCACGCCCCCGACCAGCGGGTGGCGCAACAGCTCCCGTTCCTCGGCGGCGACGCTGGTGCCTTCGAGGTCGATCATCAGGGGCCCTAAGCTCATGCGGGGGCCGGCTTGGTTCGGGCGCGCTTGGGTTGAACGCTCAAGAGCGCGATCGACTCCACGTGCGTGGTGTGCGGAAACATGTCGACCACACCTGCCGCCTCGAGGACCATGCCGTGCTCGTTCACCAACACTCCCAGGTCCCGGGCGAGACTTCCCGGATGGCAGGAAATATACAGCACCCGCCTGGGCGCAAGCGCGGCCACGGCCCCGAGCACTTCGCGCGCGCCGGTGCGCGGCGGGTCCAGCAGCACGTGGCTGAAGTCATGCCCGAGCCAGGACGCCTCGGGCGCGGGCGCGGCGCTGAGGTTGACCACGTGGAAGCGCGCGTTGCCGATGCCGTTCAGGGTCGCGTTCGCGCGCGCGCGCTCGATGAGTGTGGCCTCCCCCTCCACGCCGACCGCGAGCGCGGCGCGGCGGGCGAGCGCGAGCGTGAAATTCCCTAGTCCGCAGAAAAGATCGAGCGCCTGCGATGCGGCGTCGAGCTCCAGAAGCTCGACGGCGCGGGAGACGAGCGCGGCGTTCACCGCGCCATTGACCTGGATGAAGTCGGTGGGCAGGAACTCGAGCGTGAGATCAAATTCCGGCAACCCGTAGCGCAGTGGCGGCAGCGCGGCATCCAGCGGCGCCACGCTGTGGATGCCGCCGGGCTGCAGGTAAAACCGCACGCCGTGCGCGTGGCCGAACGCGCGCAGCGACCCCAGGTCCGCCTCGGACGGGGCGCTGAGCACGCGCAGCACCATGGCCACCGCGTTATCCGCGATCGCCACCTCCACCTGCGGCAGCTGCTCGCGGATGCTCAAGCCATCGAACAACAGCGCGAGCGGCGCGATGAGGTTCCCGACCGGCGCGCTCAACACCTCGCAGCGGGCGAGTTCCGCGACGTAGGGGGCCGCGCGCTCGCGGAAGCCCACGACCACGCGCCCCTTCTTGCGCACGAACTTAGCACCGAGCCGGGCGCGCCGCCGGTAGCCCCACGCAGGTCCCGCCAGGGGCGCGAGCCAGCGCGCCGGACTCACCTGCCCAACGCGGGTGAGCGTCTCCTCCAGTTCCGCCTGCTTGGCGGACAGCTGCGCCGCGGGGGCCAGGTGCTGCAGCGCGCACCCGCCGCAGACCCCGAAGTGGGCGCAGCGCGGCGCCTCGCGCAGCGGGGAGGGTTCGAGCACCTCGAGCAGCACGCCGTCATCGTGCTGGCGGTGGGGGCGGCCGCGCTGGAAGCGGATGCGCTCACCCGGCAGCGCGCCGGCCACGAACACGGTCTTGCCCGAGTGCACCACGCCTTCGCCCTCGTGGGTGATGCCATCGACGGTGGCGACCTCCTCCGGCGGCGGCGCGCCACGGTTGGCGCCGCTCCTGGAACCCCTCAAGCGCACGCCTCCCAGGCGCGCAGGAATTCCCCGAAGTGCGGCTCGCCGGCGGCGGCGAGCCAGGCCTTCACGCGCGCGAGTTCCTCGGCGTGCGCCGCGCGCGGCAGCTCGCCGCGCAGCTGCGCGAAGCGCAGCCAGATGAGCCAGGTGTTCAGCACGTCCGTCTCGCAGTAGGCGCGGATGCCGGCGATGTCCCCGCCCTGCCAGGCATCCCAGACCTTGCTCCCATCCAAGCCGAGCTTGCCGGGAAAGCCCAGCAGAGTCGCCATGTTGGCAAGCGACACGCGGCCGCGCGCCTGGTAGCCGGACAGGACGTCCATGAGGTCGGTGTGCCGCCAGTGGTAGCGGCCGAGGTAATTGTTGTAGCGGAACGCGGAGTCCGCCGCGCCGGTCTCCCAGAACCTGGGCGCCGTCACCCCGTGCAGGAGCGCCCGGTAGTTGAGCACCGGCAGGTCGAATCCGCTGCCATTCCAGGACACAAGGTCCGGGGAGTACTTGTCGATGCCATCGAAGAAGCGCTGCACGAGCTCGCCCTCGCCGGTGCTCACATCGCCCAGGCTCCAGACCTTGAGCCCATCGCGCGAGCGCAGCACGCAGGAGATGGCGACGATCCGCTGCTGCTCGAGGGGGAGGAAGTCTGTGCCCGTGACCTGGCGGCGCAGCGCGAACATGGCTTTCGCGACCTGCGCGTCCGCGAGTCCCTCGAGCTCGTACCGCCGCCGCCCCAGCGCGATATCGGGCACAGTCTCCACATCGAACACCAGGGTGTTCATTGGGCCTTCATCAGCACCGCCACCGCCACCACGAGCCCGCCCTCGTCGGTGAGCGTCACGTGGCCCTCGCCGATCCCCAGGCCCTGGCGCACGCGCTCGCCGCGCGCGGAAAAGACCACTTCAGGCTTCCCCCAGGCGTTCTGCACCACCCCGACGTCGCGGATCCACACCCCATGCGCGAAGCCGGTCCCCATCGCCTTGACGATGGCCTCCTTGGCCGCGAAGCGCATGGCGAGGAAACGCTCGCGGCGCTGGGTGAGGGCCATCTGCGCGGCCTCCGCGGGCAGCAGCAGGTGCTCGATGAAGCGATCGCCAAAGCGCTCCAGCGTGCGCTTGATGCGCTTGGCCTCGAGCACGTCCACCCCGATCCCGTAGATCACGGGCGCACCGCGAGCATCAGCGCCTTCATCTCGCGGACCGCGTTGGCGAGGCCCACGAACACCGCGTGCCCGATGAGCGCATGACCGATGTTCAGCTCGACGATCTGCGGGATGGAGGCGACCGGCTGCACGTTCTCGTAGTTGAGCCCGTGGCCCGCGTTCACCGTCAACCCAAGCTCGGCGCCGCGGCGCGCGCAGGCCACCAGGCGCGCCAGTTCGGCGACCTGCGCAGGTCCGCTCGCGCGCGCGTAGGCCCCGGTGTGCAGCTCGATGACCGGGGCGCTTAAGGCCGCGGCGGCCTCGACCTGCCTGAGATCCGGATCGATGAAGAGAGAACTGCGGATGCCCGCGGCGGTCATGCGCGCCACCGCCCGCGCCACCCGCGCCGACTGACCGGCGGCATCAAGGCCACCCTCGGTCGTCACCTCCGCGCGCCGCTCGGGGACGAAGCACACGTCCGAGGGCCCGGCTTTGAGCGCGATGCCGATCATCTCCTCGGTGATGGCCATCTCGAGGTTCATGTGGGTCTTCAAGAGCGGCGCGAGCGTCGCCACGTCCTGGTCCTGGATGTGGCGACGGTCCTCGCGCAGGTGCAGCGTGATGCTGTCGGCGCCCGCGGCCTCGGCGATGAGCGCCGCGCGCACCGGGTCCGGGTGCGTGCCGCCGCGCGCCTGGCGCAGCGTCGCCACGTGGTCGATGTTCACCCCGAGGGCGAGGGCGGCGCTCATGAGGCCGCCCGGCGCGCCATCGAGCGCGCCACGTCACGCGTGGCGAGCGGGCGCCCCTCTAGGCAGGCCGCGATGGCGGCCTTCAGCAGGTGCCGCGCGTCCTCGAGCGTGCGCGCATCCGTGAGGCACTCCGCCTCAAGGTCAATCAGGGAGGAGCCCGCCAGCGCTCCCGCGTCACCGGGCGCCGCGGGCACCAGGCCCTGGCTGACGCGGAAGATGTAGAAGCCGGCGCGATCCAGCGGCTCCCCGGAATGCGCCTGCGTGGTGAGCTCGAGCCCGTACCCCAAGCTCTCCAGCAGGCGCTTCTCGAACAGGCGCAGCGAAGGCTCCAGGCCGCCCGCGGCGCGCAGTCCGCCCAGGGCCGCGTGGTAGTGGTCGAACAGTTGCGGGTGCGGGTCATGCCGCGTGGTGAGCTTCAGCAGCAGCTCGTTCAGGTAGAACGCCGGCAGCAGGCACGGCGGCGGCAGCGCGGTGGCGGCGGGCTCGGCCCGCTCGGCGCCCGTCAGCGCCGGGGCTTCCCCGCGCCCCGCCCAGGAGAACAGCAGCGGCTGGAACGGCTGCAGCGCGGAGGCCAGCTTCGCGGTGGGCCCGCGCACGCCACGGGCGAAAAGGGTGAGGCGGCCGTGCTCGCGGGTGAGCACCTCCAGGATCCGGCTCGTGTCGCGCCACGGGCGGTGGTGCAGCAGGTACCCCAGGGTAAGCTCTACGCGACGCGTGCTACCGCTCATTCCAGTCCGAGTTCCTTCAGGGCGCGGGCGTTGTCCGCCCAGTTCTCGCGCACCTTCACCCACAGCGTGAGGTGCAGCCGCTGGCCCAGTATCTCATTGAGCGTGAGCCGCGCCGAGCGGCCCACGCGCTTCAGGCGCTCGCCCTTGGGTCCGATGACGATGGGCTTCTGGCCCTCGCGGTCCACCCAGATGCAGGCATTGACGGCCAGTTGCCCGTCCTCCTCGGCCATGCGCTCGACCTCCACCGCGATGCCGTAGGGAACTTCCTGGTTCAGCTCCAGGGTGAGCTTCTCGCGGATCATCTCGGCGATGCGGAACTTGACGTCGCGGTCGGTGATCTCCCCGAGCGGGAACATCAGCGGCGCGAGCGGCATGAGCTCGCCGATCACGCGGCGCAGGTCCTCGATGTTGTCCTTCTTGAGCGCCGAGATCGGCACGATGGCGCGGAACTCGTAGCGCGCGGACACCTGCGCCAGATACGGCAGGAGATTCTCGCGTGGGTGCACGAGGTCGACCTTGTTCACCGCGAGCACCGCGGGGCGCTGCGAGCGCACGATGCGTTCGAGCACGAGCTCATCCTCCCCGAACCAGCGCGGCGCCTCGACCACGAACACGACCAGGTCGGCGTCCTCCAGCGCCGCGCCCGCGGTGCGGTTCATCGCCTTGTTGAGCGCGCGCGCGGCCTCGCGGTGCAGGCCGGGGGTGTCGACGAAGGCGATCTGGACGTGGGCGTCGGTGTAGATACCGAGGATGCGGTGCCGGGTGGTCTGCGGGCGCGGGGTGACGATGGAGACCTTCTGCCCGATGAGGGTGTTCAGCAGCGTCGACTTGCCGACATTCGGGCGCCCGACCAGGGCGGCGAAGCCGGCGCGAAAGGCGGGATCGGGCGTGCTCAATCGTGTGTTTCCGGTGTCTTCCTCAGTTCGATCGCGGCGAGCATGCGCTCGGCGGCGTGCTGCTCGGCGCGGCGGCGGCTCAAGCCCTCCCCCTGCGTGCGCAAGTCCAGCCCGGGGACCTCACAGTTCACCGTGAAGGTCTGCGCGTGGTCCTCGCCGCGCACCTCCAGGACCAGGTAGCCGGGAAGGGGAAGACTGCGCGACTGCAGATACTCCTGCAAGCGGGTCTTGGCGTCCTTGAGCGTGAGGGGGTCCGGCAGAGCGGCGAGGCGCCCGGCGAACAGGCGCGCGATCATCGGTTGCACCGCGACCAGGCCCTGGTCGAGGAAGATGGCGCCGCAGACCGCTTCCAGCCCGTCGGCCAGGATCGACTGGCGGCGGAAGCCGCCCGTCTTGAGCTCCCCCGCGCCCATCCGCAGCGCCTCTCCGAGCCCGATGGCCAGTGCGATCTCGGCCAGCGGTTCGGCGCTGACCAGCTTCGAGCGCAGGCGGCTCAGGTCCCCCTCGTCCGCGTGCGGGTAGGCCGCGTACAGAGCCTGGGCGATAGCCAAGTTGATGACCGCGTCGCCGAGGAATTCCAGCCGCTCGTTGTTGGGGCCGGTCGCGCTTCTGTGGGTGAGGGCGGCGCGGAACAGCGAGAGGTCACGCGCCTCGTAGGAAAGCCGGTCGCGCAGCCAGCGCGCGGGCCAGTCGGCGCCAGTCATGCGCGCCGCGCGGCGGCCGCGGCGCGGGTGACCGGCGGGCGCCTAGTCACCGCCGCCCATTTTGACGAGCTTATGGAAGTTCACGTGCAGCGATATGTTGCCGAACAGCGGCGCCTCGTCGTCGTAATTCACCTCGACCACCCAGACCGTCCCGTCGCGCGTTATCTTGAAGTCATTGATGGTGGGGTAATCGACCATGTCGATTTCAAAATGTTTGTCGATGGCCGCGCGGATACCCACGACACCGGCGCCCCCGTTGATCTTGAGTTCGCCTCCGGCCTGGTCCATGGCGCGGGTGACCTTCATGTAGTTCAGGTAAAGCGGCAGCAGGCGCACGCCCGCGTAACCCACGATGGCGAACGGGGTGAGCAGGATGAGCCAGCCCAGCGCGGTCACACCCAATTGCTTGTTACGCATCGGACAAATCCCAGGAAAGCGTCGGTTACGCAGGTACCGCAGCGTTACTTAACGCATGCCCCGGGGCGGTGAGCCCCGTCACGGAATGGGCGAACCGATACGCCTCCACATCGGGCCTCCAGTGCGACCCAGGTCCCAATTGAACCAGATCCGGGTCGCCTTGCCGACCAGATTCGCCTCCGGGACGAACCCCCAGGAGCGCCCGTCGTCGCTGTTGTCCCGGTTGTCCCCCATCATCAGATAGTACCCGGGCGGCACGACCCCATCGTACGGGGGCACCCGCATGCTCGCCGGGGCATCCTCCTCCCCGCACACGTAGCCGCGCACCGCGCGGCGGTTGCAGCCGGGCAGTACCGGCGCCCGGTCGATCCCCACCGGGCAGTACATGGCGTCGTGCTGGTGCTCGCCCAGGTGTTCGTGCGCGAGGGCGAAGTTCACGTAGCAGCCGTCGCTGAAGCGCGCCTGCGCCAGCTGCGACTCCAGCGGCTGGCCGTTGATCCAGACGTGGTTGTCGCGCACCTCGACGTGATCACCCGGCAGCCCGATCAGGCGCTTGATGAAGTTGGTGGATGGATCCGGCGGCCAGCGGAACACCACCACGTCGCCCCGCCTGGGCTCCCCGATCGAGACGATCTTCTGGTTGATCACCGGCAGGCGCAGGCCATAGGCGTACTTGTTGACGACGATGAAATCCCCATCGAGCAGCGTCGGCATCATCGAGTCCGAGGGAATGCGGAAGGGCTCGAAGATGAAGCTGCGCAGCACCAGCACCACGAGCGCCACCGGAAAGAAGCTGCGCGCGTAGTCGACCGTGCCCGGCTCCTGCACCTGCGCCGGATCGCGCCCCGCGGCGCGCGCCGCGGCGATGCGCCTGGGGCGCAGCAGCCAGGCATCGAGGCCCCAGACGATGCCGGTGATCACGGTGATGCCGAGCAGCACCGCGGAGAAGTCCAGGCGCTCGGCGAGCAGCAGGCGCAGCACCGCGGCGATGACCAGCACCGGCAAGGCGGTGTACAGCAGCGTCATCAGGGTGCCATCGCGCACCACCTGCGGACCTGAATCGATCGCGCGACGCGGACGCAGGAACCAGTCGTCGACGATGCAGACAAGGGTCACCGGCAGGGCCAGCCAGGACAGTACGACGATCAGCGGCATCAGGGTCTGTAGCATGGCTCTTCTCTATTCCTTGCGACCGATCTGCAGGACCGCGAGGAAGGCCTCTTGCGGAATCTCGACTTGGCCCACCTGCTTCATGCGCTTCTTCCCTTCCTTCTGCTTTTCCAAAAGCTTCTTCTTGCGGCTGATGTCACCGCCGTAACACTTGGCCAGCACGTTCTTGCGCAGCGCCTTGACGCTGGAGCGGGCGATGACCGTGCTGCCGATCGCCGCCTGCACCGCCACGTCGAACATCTGCCGGGGGATCAGCTCCTGCATCTTGTCCACGAGCTCGCGGCCGCGCTGGTAGGCGGCATCGCGGTGCACGATGATGGACAGGGCATCGACGGGCTCCTCGTTGATGAGGATGTCGAGCTTCACCAGCGGGCCGGCGCGGAAGTGGCTGAACTCGTAGTCGAACGAGGCGTAGCCGCGGCTGGAGGACTTGAGCCTGTCGAAGAAATCCAGCACCACTTCCGCCAGCGGCAGCTCGTACTGCAGCGAGACCTGGGAGGCCAGGTACAGCATCTTCTTCTGCGCGCCCCGCTTGTCGTTGCACAGCTTCAGGACCGCGCCGACGTAGTCCGGCGGCACGAGGATGTTGGCGATGATGATCGGCTCGCGGATCTCGTCGATCTGGTTCACCGGGGGGAGCTTGGCGGGGTTGTCGACGTACACGAGCTTGCCGTCCTCGCGCAGGATCTCGTAGACCACTGTCGGCGCGCTCGTGACGAGGGTCAGCTCGTATTCGCGCTCCAGGCGCTCCTGCACGATGTCCATGTGCAAAAGGCCCAGGAAACCGCAGCGGAAGCCGAAGCCGAGCGCGGTGGAGACCTCCGGCTCGTAGTGGAGGGCTGAGTCATTCAGGCGCAGCTTCGCCAGCGCGTCGCGGAATTTCTCGTAATCGTCGGTCGTGGTCGGGAAGAGCCCCGCGAAGACGCGCGGCTGGATCTGCTTGAATCCGGCTAGGGGCGCGGCCGCCGGATTGTTCTCCAGCGTGATGGTGTCGCCGACCGGGGCGCCGTCGATCTCCCTGATGCCCGCGACCACGAAGCCGACGTCCCCCGCGGCCAGCTCCTGCTCGACGATCGCCTTGGGCGTGAAGCGGCCGAGGCGGTCGATCTGGTGGCTGCGTCCGGTGGAGACCACGCGCAGCTTCTGGCCGGTCCTGAGCGTGCCGTTCATCACGCGCACGAGGGAGACGACCCCGACGTAGTTGTCGAACCAGGAGTCGATGATCAGGGCCTGCACCGGGGCCTCGGGATCTCCCGTGGGAGCGGGGATCTTGTGGATGAGCGCCTCGAGCAGCGCCGGCACCCCCTCGCCCGTCTTGGCGCTGACGCGCACCGCATCGGTCGCATCGATGCCGATGATCTCCTCGATCTCCTTCTCCACCCGGTCGGCATCGGCCGAGGGCAAGTCGATCTTGTTGATGACCGGGAGCACTTCCAGGCCCTGTTCGATCGCGGTGTAGCAGTTGGCGACGCTCTGGGCCTCGACGCCCTGGGAGGCATCCACCACCAGCAGCGCCCCGTCGCAGGCGGCGAGCGAGCGGGAGACCTCGTAGGAGAAGTCCACATGCCCGGGGGTATCGATCATGTTCAGCTGGTAGCGCTGCCCGTCCTTGGGACTGAGGTAGTACAACGTGACGCTCTGGGCCTTGATGGTGATGCCGCGCTCGCGCTCGAGCGCCATGGAATCAAGCACCTGGGCCTGCATCTCGCGGTCGGCGAGACCGCCGCAAAGCTGGATTAGGCGATCCGCGAGGGTCGATTTGCCATGGTCGACGTGGGCGATGATGGAGAAATTACGTATATACCGCATGAAGCCCTAAGGGTACGCAGAAGGAGCGATCGGCCGCCCCGGGGGTCCAGCGGCGGGCGGATTATAGGGAAGTTTGGGTGGATTTACGGCGTATCCGCGGGGAAACGAGCGCTGCCTGAGACCGGGCCCAGCAGGCGTTCGAGCTCGGGGCGATCGAGGCGGTGGCGGCATACCACCGAGCCGTCCAGGAGCAGCACGGGCACCTCCAGACCGTGGCGGCGCAGCAGGACAGGATCCGAGTCGACGTCGACCAGATCGACCGGGGGCAGTTCCCGGGTGCGCCCCAGGCGAGTGAGCTCGGCGAGCATTTCCTCGCACAGGCCGCAGTCAGGCCGCCGCACGAGGCTCAGGCGCCCGCGGGCCACGGCCCTAGTGGTCCCGCGCGCCGACGGGTGCCGGTCCTTCGGCCTTCACCTGAGTGGCGATGAACTGCACGGTGGCCGGCGGAACCTCGCCCACCGCGGTCACCTTGTGGCCGTCGACGACGGTGGAGAAGGCCGAACTTGAGCCCAGGGTGGCACTCTCGGCAACCCCAGCCGGTGTCGCATTGACCGTCCGCTGGATCTCAACGAACACCGAGACCGAGGCCACCCCGTCGGTGAAAACCAGGTGATCGACCGGTCCTGAGGATCCAGGCAGGGTCTGCGCGGAGCGCACCGTCATGCGAAATCCGGGCGGCAGGCGCACCGCCCCCCAGGCGAGCGTGCCCGGCGGCGGGGCGCGTGGCGGCCCGCCGCCATCGCGCACCCACTGGAACCCCTCGGTCGAGACATCGGGACGGAACGCCGCGTCGGTGATGTGCGAGGACAGGGTGAGATCGGCGAAGACGATCTGCTCGATGACGTGGCCCTGCGCATCGCACAGCTGGGTCTTGAGCGGCATCGCCGTCTTGTCATCGATCCACAGGCGATAGCCGTAGCGGAACTCATCCTTGGGGGTGACGGTGATCAGGTGCGTGTCGCGGCGGTTCAGGCGGGTGCGCCCGACTTCCCTGATGTCATAGAAGCTCGCGGTCTGCTCGCTGACGGCGGGGAAGCCGACTAGCGGCTCCTGCAGCGGCCGCTGCTCAACCACCACGGTGCGCTTGTCCGGCAGGTAGCACGCGAGCTGCGCGCCGGTGCGGATGAACTCGCGCCCGGAACCATCCAGCGATGCCAGGCGCTCGGACACGGTGCCGTCCTGTACGCGGTGGATGATGCGCAGCATCTCCACCTTGCCGCCGTGCCAGTGCGAGAACGTGCCGTCGTAGTTGCGCGTGGTCAGTGCCTGGTTCATGCGCTCGAGCCACTGCGCCGGCTCATCGGCCCAGGCGATGCCGCAGGCGAGGCAACCCAGCGCGAGGACCGCCAGACGCTCGCTACTGCGCATGGGCCCTGGCATCTTCCTGCGGTTCCTCGGCGCCCGGCTCGCTCGTGATGAACGAGGACAGGAGATTGCGACGGGCGACGGGCGAGGAAACCATGCTGTGCGCGACCACGTAGTTGGCCAGCTCCGTGCTCGGGGCCACCATGGGTCGCACCGAAAGGGTCGGCGGCACGACGTAGCTGTCGGACACCTTGGCCACCGGCACGGCCATGACCGCGGGCGCGCGGGCGGCGGAGAAGTCCGCGCCCGGCAACGGCGCCTGCGCGCGCAGCCACAGCACCGAGGCCGCGGCGACCCCCGCGGCGAGCGCGCCGCCGGCGACCGGCTGCCACCAGCTCATGCCGGCGCGCCGCTGGACCGGCGTCACCGCGGCCGCGGCCAGCTCAGGTTCCACGCTGATGGCGGCGCTGACGCGCCCGGCCAGCGGGGCGTTCAGGCGCACGCCGCGCTCGGCGCGGATCACCGCTCCCACGACCGCGTAGCGACCCCAGCGCGCCTTGAGCAGTTCATCGCGCGACAGACGGCGGGCGAGCAGCTCGCACTCCGCCGGCGGCAGCTCGTCGTCGAACATCGCGGACAGCTGACTGTCGAGTTCCTCGTTCATCCCAGTTCCTCTGCGCGGCCCAGGCCCCCTTCAAACACCTCACGCAACTGACGGTCGATGGCCTCGCGCGCGCGGAAGATGCGCGAGCGCACCGTGCCCACCGGGCAGTCCATGGCCGCGGCGATCTCCTCGTACGTGAGCCCCTGCAGCTCGCGCAGCACGATCGCCGTGCGCAGGTCCTCCGGCAGCGCCTCGATCGCCGCGTTCACGATCGAGCGGATCTCATCGGTGAGCACCAGTCCCTCGGGGGTCTCCGCGTCCTTCATATGGCCCTGCATAGCGTTGGATTCGTCATTGGCGTTGCGGTCAAGGTTGTATTCGACGGGGCTGCGGTCGCGCGACACCACGGCGTTCTTGGCCGTGTTGATCGCTATGCGGTACAGCCATGTGTAGAAGGCGCTGTCGCCGCGGAACCCCGGCAGCGCCCGGTAGGCCTTGATGAAGGCCTCCTGGGCGATGTCCTCGGCCTCGGCGGGGTTGCGCACGTAGCGCATGACCAGCTTGACCAGCTTGTGCTGGTACTTGAGAACCAGCGCATCAAAGGCCCCCTTGTCCCCGCGCTGCACGCGGCGAACCAGACTCAGATCACTTACATCCGCGCTCATGCGCGCCCTTGTCTAAGGCAACGCCGCCGCGCCGTGAGCTGGATAGACTGTAAGCCTTCGTGAAAGTTCATCGTGCTGGATCGGGAGGGGACGCGGACACAATAGCGCCGATGCGCCCCCTCAAGCGACATAAGCGCGGATGCGCGCGACCAGCCGCGCCACGGGCGCCTCGGGCGGGGTATCGCCGGCCAGGAAGTACCGGGCCAGGAGCGGATCGGGCAGCTCCAGCAGCGCCTCGAAGGCGCGCAGCTCCTCCGCCGGGGCACCGCGCAGGGCGCCCCGGGCGTAGCGCTCCAGCAGCACGTCGAGTTCCTTCAGGCCGCGCCGGCAGTGCCACAGGATGCGCCCGGGCGGCAGGTCCTCGGCCGCAACGCCCATCAGATCTGGCGCTCGACCATCATCTTCTTGATCTCGGCGATCGCGCGCGCGGGATTGAGGTCCTTCGGGCACACGTCCGTGCAGTTCATGATCGTATGGCAGCGGTACAGGCGGAACGGATCCTCGAGCTCGTCGAGCCGCTCCCCGGTGGCCTCATCGCGGCTGTCGATGATCCAGCGGTAGGCGGCCAGCAGCGCCGCGGGCCCGAGGAAGCGATCCGAGTTCCACCAGTAGCTCGGGCAGGCGGTCGAGCAGCACGCGCACAGGATGCACGCGGCCGGCCGATCGATGCGCTCCTGCTCCTCCTTGCTCTGCAGGCGCTCGCGGTCGGGCGGGGCGGGGGTTCGAGTCCGCAGCCAGGGCTTAACGGCCGCGTACTGCGCGTAGAAGTTGGTGAGATCGGGAACCAGGTCCTTCACCACCGGCATGTGCGGCAACGGGTAGATCTTGATGTCCCCGCTTAGCTCCTTCATCGAGGTGGTGCAGGCCAGGCGGTTCACGCCGTTGATGTTCATCGCGCACGAGCCGCAGATTCCCTCGCGGCAGGAGCGCCGGAAGGTGAGCGAGGAATCCACCGTCGCCTTCAGCTGGATCAGCGCATCGAGCACCATGGGGCCGCAGCTGGCGAGGTCCAGACCGAAGGTATCCACGCGCGGGTTCTCGCCCGAGTCCGGCGTGAAACGGTAAATGCGCACCTGGCGGAGCTCGCGCGCGCCCGCGGGGGCGGCGTGGGTGATCCCCTTGACGATGCGCGAGTTGGCGGGCAGGCGGAATTCGGCCATCGCGGCTCCTTAGTAAGTGCGCGCCTTGGGCGGGATCGACTCGACGTCGCTCGTGAGCGTGTTCAGGTGCACGGGGCGGTAGTCAAAGCGCGCCTTGCCGGGACCCTCGACCCAAACGAGCGTGTGCTTCATCCAGTTCACATCGTCGCGCTGCGCGAAATCCTCGCGCGCGTGCGCGCCCCGGCTCTCGGTGCGGTTGGCGGCCGAGTGGATGGTCGCGGTCGCCTGCAGCAGCAGGTTCTCGAGCTCCAGCGTCTCGATGAGGTCGGTGTTCCACACCAGCGAACGGTCGGTGACCTTCACATCCTTGAAGCTATCGAAGGTCGCGGCGATTTTTTTCGTGCCCTCAGCCAGGGTCTCCCCGGTGCGAAACACCGCCGCGTCGATCTGCATCGCCTTCTGCATCTCAAGCCGTATGGCCGCGGTCGGGCGCGTGCCGTTCGCGTTGCGCAGGCGGTCCAGGCGCGCCACGCCGGCCGCTCCCGCGTCCGGGGCCAAGGCCTTGTGGGGACTGCCGGGCTTGATGATCGACGCACAGCGCCGCGCCGCCTCGCGGCCGAAGATCACCAGATCCAGGAGCGAGTTACTGCCGAGGCGGTTGGCCCCGTGTACCGAGACGCAGGCGGCCTCACCGACGGCCATGAGGCCCGGCACGACGGCGTCCGGGTCGCCCGCCTTGGGCGAGACAACCTCGCCGTGCACGTTGCATGGGATGCCGCCCATGTTGTAGTGCACGGTCGGCTGCACCGGGATCGGCTCCTGGGTGACATCGACGCCGGCGAAGATGCGCGCGGTCTCGGCGATGCCCGGCAGGCGCTCGTGGATGACCGCGGCGCCCAGGTGCTCCAGGTGCAGGTGGATGTGATCGTGTTCGGCGCCGACGCCCCGGCCTTCGCGGATCTCGACCGTCATGGCGCGGCTGACCACGTCGCGCGAGGCGAGGTCCTTGGCGTTGGGCGCGTAGCGCTCCATGAAGCGCTCGCCCTTGGAGTTGGTGAGGTAACCACCCTCGCCGCGCGCGCCCTCGGTGATCAGGCAGCCGGCGCCGTAAATGCCGGTGGGATGGAACTGCACGAACTCCATGTCCTGCAGCGGCAGGCCCGCGCGCAGCACCATGGCGTTGCCGTCGCCGGTGCACGAGTGCGCCGAGGTGCAGGAGAAATAGGCGCGCCCGTAGCCCCCGGTGGCCAGGATCGTCGTGTGCGCGCGGAAGCGGTGCAGCTTGCCCTCGGTCATGTCCAGCGCGAGCACGCCCCGGCACACCCCATCCTCCATGATCAGATCGATCGCGAAGTACTCGATGAAGAAGGTCGCGGCGTGGCGCACCGACTGCTGGTAGAGCGTGTGCAGCATCGCATGGCCGGTGCGGTCGGCCGCGGCGCAGGTGCGTTGCGCGATGCCCTTGCCGTAGTGCGTGGTCATGCCGCCGAAGGGCCTCTGGTAGATGCGCCCGGCCTCGGTGCGCGAGAACGGCACCCCGTAGTGCTCAAGTTCGATCACCGCGGCGGGCGCCTCCTTGCACATGAGCTCGATCGCATCCTGGTCGCCCAGCCAGTCCGACCCCTTGACGGTGTCGTACATGTGCCAGCGCCAGTCATCCTCGCCCATGTTGCCCAAAGCGGCGCTGATGCCGCCCTGGGCGGCCACGGTGTGGCTGCGCGTGGGGAACAGCTTGCTCACGCAGGCGGTCGACAGGCCGCTCTCGGCGAGTCCGAGTGTCGCGCGCAGTCCGGCCCCGCCGGCCCCCACCACGATGACGTCGTAGCTGTGATCGGTGAACTCGTAGCCGCTCATGCGCCCCTTCCGAGGGCCACCTTGAGGATCGCGAACACCCCGGCGGCGGCCATGAACACATGCGCGAAGCCGACCAGCACAAGGCTCACGGTGCGCGCGCCCGAGGTGTGCACGTAGTCCTCGATGACCACCTGCACGCCTAAGCGTGAGTGCCAGGTCATCGTGAGCACGAGCAGCACCAGCAGCGGCGCGGTGAGGCCCTGGCTCATCCACGCGCTGATGGTCGCGTGGTCGAATCCCGGAAGAGTCACGAGCGATACCACGAACCAAAGCGTCAGCGGCACGAGCGCGACCGAGGTCAGCCGCTGCATCCACCAGTGATGAACGCCGGACTTCGCGGAACCCAGGCCCAGGACCTGCCGCAACGGGGTGGTCAGACTCATGGCGCGTGTCCGCAGCGGAACAAGCAGTAGCCAAGGACGAGCGTCAGCAGGATGCTCACGGCACCCACCGCCCAGGCGCTGCGCTGCGCGGCCGCCCGCTCCAAGCCCCGGCCCGTGTCCCAGACCAGGTGGCGGATGCCGGCCACCAGGTGGTAGCAGAACGCGAGAACGAGCCCAGCGAGGAACAGCTTCATCACCGGCGTGGCGAGCCAGACCTGCGCCTGCGCCTGGGCGCGCGCGCCGTCGGCGACGGCGAGCAGCCAGTAGGTCAAGGCGATGAGGCCCACCGAGAGGGCGAGGCTCGCGGCGCGGTTCAGAATGGAGGACAGCAGGGTGTACTTGAACTTGTACACCGACAGGTGGGGCGATACGGGGCGGCTCGGCATAAACTTCTAGAAATCGACGCAGCGGCCGTTCTTTTCCCAGTCGCCGAAGCGGGTGGGTTCGAGTCCGGGTGGCCCTCCGATCTCGCGCGCGGGCGCCGCCACCGGCACCGCCGCCGGGAAGGCCGCGGGTTCGGTGGC
This sequence comes from Pseudomonadota bacterium, assembly GCA_025360865.1. GTDB lineage: Bacteria > Pseudomonadota > Gammaproteobacteria > Steroidobacterales > Steroidobacteraceae > 13-2-20CM-66-19. The sequence continues at coordinate 35,753 of JANYBG010000182.1, forward strand.
TGGATCGGGATTCGGTGGGGAGGAGTTCTTGCGATCGCTCAACGGCATACCCCTTGATTCTGCCAGAATTCACTCCCCGCGACCACGCGAGGTTACAGGTGGAACACATTCAAGCTGATGAATAGTCAATTGAAATCATCCGACCTTGACACACTGGGTGTGCTGCGCGCGCGCGGCGCGGACGTCATCCCGTTCCTGCAAGGGCAGCTGTCGAACGATGTGGCGCGGCTGGCGCCCACGCGCTCGCTGCTCGCCGGGTACCACACGCCCCAGGGGCGGGCGATCGCGTTGCCGCGATTGCTGGAGAACGCCCCGGGTGACGTGCTGGCGATCCTGCCGCGCGAACTCATCGCGCCGGTCATCGCGCGGCTGGGGAAGTTCATCCTGCGTTCCCAGGTGAAGCTCTCCGATGACACCCGCGCGTGGACCATCCACGGGCTTGCCGCGGCGGGGCCCGACGCGGGCGCGACCTCGCCGTCACTGCCCGGTGAAGTGAACGAGATGGCGCGCGCCGGTGAGGCCCTGGTCGTGCGCCTCAGCGCGGATCCGGCGCGCGCGCTCGTGGTGCAGCCGCGCGACTCACCTTCCGTGCTCACCGGCATCGCGTCGATGAGCGCGCAAGCGTGGCGCGCGGGGGTGATCGCGGCCGCCGAGCCGCAGGTGTACGCGGCGACCTCGGAGGAATTCGTGGCGCAGATGCTCAATCTCGACCTGCTCGGCGCGATCGCCTTCGACAAGGGTTGCTACACCGGACAGGAAGTCATCGCGCGCGCCCACTATCGTGGGCGCGTGAAGCGCCGCCTGCAGCGCTTCGAGACCACATCAGCCGCCCGGCTGGTGGCCGGGGATGCGGGCGAACTGCCCGATGGCCGCTCGGTGAAGGTGGTGGACGCGGTTCAGCGTCCGGATGGCACCTGCGAATTCCTGGGCGTCGCAGGCTTCGCCACCGATGACGCGGACGGTGCCATCACCGCGCCGCCCGCGGCGGCCGCCGGGCGAGTCATCGACGCGCGGCCGCTGCCGATTCCCTACGCGCTGCCGCGCTAGCGAATCGCCGGCCGATTCGCGCACGCCTGGGCCCGCGCCACAGCCAGGCGACACCCAGGTGAAGGGTTGCCGGTCCTGGTCGTCCTCGGTGCAGCCGCGGCTCCAGGTCAAGCGCGTCCGCGGGGACTCGCCGACGCGCCAGAGCCGATCACAGGCCGCGCCCGGGCCACGACTTCATCATCCCACGCCGGCGGCGAGGCTGGTGTATGCCTGTCGCGGACGAGCTAGGACCGATGACCGCGGCGAGCGGGAACCGGCCCGTCAGTCGCTTCGTGTCCGTGACCGACTCAGAAGCTCTCCGGTCTCATGTGCGGAAAGAGGATGACGTCGCGGATCGAGGCCGAGTCGGTCAAGAACATGACGAGCCGGTCGATGCCCACACCCAGCCCCGCGGTGGGTGGCATGCCGTATTCCAGCGCGCGCACGTAGTCGGCGTCGTAGAACATCGCCTCCTCATCGCCCTTGTCCTTTCGCGCCACCTGCGCGCGGAAGCGCGCGGCCTGCTCCTCGGGGTCGTTCAGCTCCGAGAAGCCGTTGGCGATCTCGCGGCCGCCGATGAAGAACTCGAACCGGTCGGTGACGAACGGATCGGCATCGTTCGCGCGCGACAGTGGGGAAACTTCCGCGGGGTAGGCGAACACGAACGTGGGATCGATCAGGGTGCTCTCGGCGGTCTTCTCGAAGATCTCGATCTGCAGCTTGCCGGGACCGTCGTGCGCATCGACCTTCAACCCGAGCAGCTCGCAGCGCTTGCGCAGGTAGGTCGGATCGCGCAGCGACAGCGGGTCGATCCCGGGGTTGTTCTCGATGATCGCCTGCTCGATGGTGACGCGGCGGAACGGCTTGGCGAGATCGAAGGCGCGGCCCTGGTAGCTGATCGTCTGGGAACCGTGCAGGGTCTCAGCCAGGCCCCGGGTCGCCTTCTCGATCCAGTCCATGAGGTCGCGGTAGTCAGCGTACGCGAGGTACAGCTCGAGCATCGTGAACTCGGGGTTGTGCTGGGTCGAGAGCCCCTCGTTGCGGAAGTTGCGGTTGATCTCGTATACCCGCTCCAGTCCGCCGACGATGAGGCGCTTGAGATAAAGCTCCGGGGCGATGCGCAGGTACATGTCCAGATCGAGCGCGTTGTGGTGCGTCTTGAAGGGGCGCGCCGTGGCCCCTCCGGGGATCGGCTGCATCATGGGAGTCTCGACCTCGATAAAATCCAGCGCGTCGAGGAAGTCGCGCAGGTAACCGATGACGCGGGTGCGCGCGCGGAACACCTTGCGACTCTCCTCGCTGACGATCAGGTCGACATAACGCCGGCGGTAGCGCGTCTCGGTGTCCGCCAGGCCGTGCCACTTGTCCGGCAGCGGCCGCAGTGACTTCACCAGCAGCAGCAGGGAATCCGCGCGCACCGACAGCTCGCCGGTCTTGGTGCGGAACAACACCCCGCTCGCGCCGATGATGTCACCGACGTCCCAGCCCTTGAAGGCATCGTAGGCGGCACCGAGTGCTTCGGCCTGCAGGAACAGCTGCACCTGTCCGGTGCGGTCGGCCATCTTGGCGAAGCTCGCCTTGCCCATGACGCGCTTGAACATCACGCGTCCGCCGACCTTGACGCGCGTCGGATTGGCCTCGAGCCACTCCCCGCTCCTCTCCCCGTAGGCATCGTGCAGCTGGCCGGCGAGCGCGTCGCGGCGGAAATCATTCGGGTAGGCGGTCCGAAGCTTGCGCAGCTCGGTCAGCTTGGCGCGGCGCTCGGCGATCAGCTTGTTCTCGTCGCCGCCGTCGTTACCATCGTTGCCGTTCTTGTCTGTCATGGTCTATACGCCCGCCTTGAGCGAGGCCTCCAAAAACTGGTCGAGCGCGCCATCCAGCACCGCGCCGGTGTTGCCGACCTCGACGCCCGTGCGCAGGTCCTTGATGCGTGACTGGTCGAGCACGTAGGAGCGGATCTGGTGACCCCAGCTCACGTCCGACTTGGAATCCTCGAGGACCTTGGAGGCCGCGTTCCTCTTGTTGACCTCGAGCTCGTAGAGCTTCGCCTTGAGCATCTTCATGGCCGTGGAGCGGTTCTTGTGCTGGCTGCGCTCATTCTGGCAGGCCACCACGATGCCGCTGGGGATGTGCGTGATGCGCACCGCTGACTCGGTCTTGTTCACGTGCTGGCCACCGGCCCCGGAGGAACGGTAGACATCGGTACGAAGATCGGCCGGGTTGATGTCGATGGCGATGTCGTCATCCACCTCCGGGGATACGAACACCGAGGCGAACGAGGTGTGGCGGCGGTTGCCCGAGTCGAACGGGGACTTGCGCACCAGGCGGTGCACGCCGATCTCGGTGCGCAGCCATCCGTAGGCGTACTCGCCCTTGACCTCGATGGTCGCGCCCTTGATGCCGGCGACCTCCCCGGGGCTGGAGTCGATCACCTCGCAGCTGAAGCCGCGCGATGCGCCCCAGCGCAGGTACATGCGCAGCAGCATCTGCGCCCAGTCCTGGGCCTCGGTACCGCCGGCGCCGGCCTGGATGTCGAGGAAGGCATTGTGGGAATCCATCTCGCCATGGAACATGCGCTTGAGTTCCAGGTGGCGCACGGCCTCCTCCAGGCGTTGCGCATCCGCCTCGATGTCGCGCGCGGCGGCCTCGTCGTTCTCGCTCTCGGCGAGCTCCAGCAGCTCAGCCGCATCGGCGATTCCCTTGGTCGAGCGATCGATCTCGCCGACGTCGCCGCTCAGGCGCGCCCGCTCGCGACCGAGTTCCTGGGCACGCGCGGGGTCCTGCCAGACCTTGGGGTCTTCAAGCTCCCGACCGACTTCCTCAAG
>JANYBG010000207.1 GCA_025360865.1 Pseudomonadota bacterium
TCTCGGTCATGGATCGATGCAACTTCCGCTGTCCCTACTGCATGCCGCGCGAGACCTTCCACGACCAGTACCGCTTCCTCGGGTCCCGGGAGCGACTCTCCTTCGAGGAAATCGTGCGCCTGGCGCGCCTGTTTGTGACACTTGGGGTGCGCAAGCTGCGCCTCACCGGCGGCGAGCCCCTGCTGCGCGCCAACCTGCCGGACCTGATCGGTGATCTCACCGCCATACCCGGTGTCGAGGACGTGGCGCTCACGACCAACGGCATCCTGCTGGGGCGTTACGCGGCGGAGCTTAAGGCGGCTGGCCTGCGCCGGGTGACGGTGAGTCTCGACAGCCTCGACCCGTCGGTGTTTGCCCGCATGAGTGGCGGCTTCGGCGGCGTCGATCAGGTGCTCGAGGGCATCGAGCAGGCACGGCGGGCGGAACTGACTCCCATCAAGGTCAACGCCGTCGTGCAGCGCGGCGTGAACGACCACACGGTACTCGACCTCCTGGAACGCTTCCGCGGCACTGGCGTGATCGTGCGACTGATCGAGTACATGGACGTCGGCAACCGTAACCACTGGCGCTCCGACCTGGTCGTGCCTTCGAAGGAGCTGGCCGAGGGCATCGGCGCGCGCTGGCCAACCGCGCCGCTGGAGCCGAGCTACCGTGGCGAGGTCGCCGAGCGCCATACCTACACCGACGGCGCCGGCGAGATTGGCTTCATCTCCTCAGTCTCGCAGCCATTCTGCGGAAACTGTTCGCGCGCTCGCCTTTCCTCCGACGGCGCGCTCTACACCTGCCTGTTCGCCACGCAGGGCACCAGCCTGCGCGACGCGCTGCGCGGGGGTGCGGGCGATGACGCGCTGCTCGAGTTGATCCGCGCCACTTGGCGCAGGCGCGCGGATCGCTACAGCGAGCAGCGCGCGCAATTGAGCGCGGCGGCGCACGACCGCAAGGTCGAGATGTTCTACATCGGAGGCTAGATGGCGAAAGCCAAGCTCACTCACCTGGACAAGCGCAACCGGCCGGCGATGGTCGACGTCGGCGTCAAGGACGTGACCCGGCGCGGCGCGATCGCCGAGGCGCGCCTGCGACTGCCGCGCTCGGTCGGCGCGGCGCTGCGCGCCAGCGGCCACCGCACCAAGAAGGGCCCGGTGTTCAACACGGCCGTCATCGCCGGCGTCATGGCCGCCAAGCGCACGCACGAGCTCATTCCTTTCTGCCACCCGCTGGGCATCGAGAACTGCGCGATCGATATCAAGCAGACGAGCGCCGTTGAGATCATCGTGCGCTGCGAGGTATCGGTGCATCACCGCACCGGGGTGGAGATGGAAGCGCTCACGGGTGCGACTGTCGCCGCGCTGACCATATACGACATGTGCAAGGCGCTCTCCCACGACATCCAGATCGTGGCCGTGCGCCTGATCGAGAAGTCCGGCGGCCGCCGGCCTTACGCGCGCGGGTCGCGGTAGCGCGATGGGCGCCGCGGTCCACGGGCTGGTACTCGCGGGCGGCCGCAGTACCCGCATGCGCGCGGACAAGGCGGCGCTGCGCTACCAGGGGCGGGCCCAGCTGGAGCGCGCCATGAGCCTGGTGGCGGCGCTGCTGCCGCGGGTTTTCGTCTCGGTACGCGCGGACCAGAACGATGACCCGCTGCGTGCCCGCTTCGAGCGCATCGTCGACCGCCACGCGAACGTCGGCCCGATCGCAGGCCTCCTCGCGGCCCAGGCCAAGAACCCAGACGTAGCCTGGCTCGTGCTCGCCTGCGACCTGCCTCTTTTGGATTCTGACTCGCTGCGCCACCTGCTCAGTGAACGGGAGCCCGCGCGCATGGCCACCGCTTATCGCTCAAGCCATGACGGCTTACCGGAGCCGTTGTGCGCGATCTATGAGCCGCGCAGCGCGGCGCTTCTGGCCGCGCATCTGGCCGCGGGCGGAAATTGCCCGCGTAGGTTTCTGCTTTCGGGCGACGCCAAGCTCATCGATCAGCCGCACCCCCGCGCCCTCGACAACATCAATACGCCCGAGGAATACGCCGAGCTTGTGGGTAAGCTGGACGCGGACGGTGCGCTGAAACGCATCAGCGTGCAGTACTACGCGCTCCTGCGTGAGCAGGCTGGCCGTCGCGACGAACACGTCATGACCGCCGCGCGCAGCGTGGGGGAACTGTACACTCAGCTGGCCGCGCGCTACCCCTTCACCGTACCCGCGCGGATGCTGCGCGTCGCGATCAACGCTGAGTTCGCGGAGTGGTCGGCGCCACTCAAGGACGGCGACGCGGTCGTCTTCATTCCACCGGTCGCAGGGGGCTAGAGTCGGTCCATGCGCGAGTTCCATTTCACCACCGCGGCGATCGAGATCGTGGAACTGCGCGCAGCGCTCGCCGATCCTGCCTGTGGCGGCTTCGCCTGCTTCGAAGGCTGGGTGCGTGGCCACAATGAGGGAGCGCGCGTTCTGCGGTTGGAATACGAGGCCTACGAAGCGCTGGCCATGCGCGAGGGCGAGCGGATCATCGCCGAGGCCATCACACGCTTTGGCGCGACACACGCGGCCTGCGTGCACCGGTTGGGAAACTTGGCGATCGGCGAGGCGGCCGTGTGGGTTGGCGCCAGCTCCCCGCACCGCGACGAGGCCTTCCTCGCCTGCCGCTACATCATCGACGAGGTCAAGCACCGGCTGCCGATCTGGAAGAAGGAGCACTACGCCAGTGGTGACTCGGGCTGGGTGAATTGCGAGCGCTGCGCCACACCCTCCGCTCACCCGGACTCTCCCCCGCAGGCCCACGCGCACGAGCGCTGAATTCAATCAGCCGCGCACCTGCCCCGCGCCGCTCACCAGGTACTTGTAGCTGGTGAGCTGCTCCACCCCGACCGGACCGCGCGCATGGAAGCGGTCCGTCGAGATGCCGATTTCCGCCCCCATCCCGAACTCGCCGCCATCGGCGAACTGCGTGGAGGCGTTGTGCAGCACGATCGCGCTGTCGACGCGCGCCAGGAAGCGCGCCGCGGTCGCCTCGTTCGCGGTCACGATCGCCTCGGTGTGCGCGGATCCGTAGCGGGTGATGTGGGCGATCGCCGCATCGACCCCGTCGACGACCCGGGCGGCGATGATCGCGTCCAGGTACTCGGTGTACCAATCCGCCTCCGTGGCGGCACGCACGCGCAGGTCCGTGCGACGCGCGGCCTCATCGCCGCGCACCTCGCAACCCGCCTCAAGCAAGTCGGCGACGATCGGCGCCAAATGGGTCGCCGCGCACGCCGCATCGACCAGCAGCGTCTCGGCGGCGCCGCAGATGCCCGTGCGGCGCATCTTGGCGTTGAGCGCTATCGCGCGCGCCATGCCTAGGTCGGCGTCCTTGTCGATGTAGACATGGCAATTGCCCTCGAGGTGGCCGATGACAGGCACCCGCGCCTCCTCCTGTACGCGGCGCACCAGGGCCTTGCCGCCCCGCGGCACGATCACGTCCAGATAGTCGCCCATGCGGGCGAGCATGTGGCCCACGGCGTCCCGGTCGGCGGTCGGCACCAGCTGGATACACGCGGCCGGCAGGTCCGCGACGGCAAGCCCTGCCAGCAGGCACTCGTGCAGTGCCCGGCTTGAATGCGCGCTCTCGGATCCGCCGCGCAGGATCACGGCGTTGCCGGACTTAAGACACAGCGCACCGGCATCGGCGGTCACGTTCGGGCGGCTTTCGTAGATGATGCCAATCACACCCAGCGGGACGCGGACGCGGCGGATCCTAAGTCCGTTGGGCCGCACCCATTCCGCGGCGATACCGCCGACGGGATCGGGTAGCGACCTAACCGCGCCGATGCTCCGGGCGATCGACTCCACGCCAGTCTCGTCCAGGCGCAGCCGGTCCAGGCGCGCATCTCCCGCCTCGCCTGCGCGCGCCGCGGCCATGTCGAGCGCGTGGGCGGCGAGGATTCGCGCGCGACTTGAGCGCACCGCGGCGGCCGCCGCCGCGAGAGCCGTGTTCTTTTGCGCGGTGGGGGCGAGGGCGAGAACCCCGGCGGCTTCGACCGCGGCGCGCCCCAGACCATCCATCAACTGGCCAATCGGTGCGGCGTCCATGAATCTAAGCGGTCGGTTGCGCGGTGGCCGTGGGCAGCCCGGCGCGCGGCTGTTGCATCAGCACCAAATCGTCACGGTGAATCATCTCGTCGCGACCGCGGAAGCCGAGCAGGTCGGCGATCTCAGCGGATCGCCGACCCATGATGCGCGCGGCGTCCGCGTCCGAATAAGCGACGATGCCGCGCGCCACCTCCGCGCCCTCGGCTGTGAAGACACTCACCGTGTCACCCCGGTCGAAACGTCCCCGCGCCGCGGTGACGCCGGCCGGCAGGAGGCTGCGACCGTCCAGAAGCGCGCGCAACGCCCCACCGTCGATGACCAGCGCCCCGGCGGGGCGCAGCGTGCCGGCGATCCATTGCTTGCGCGCGGCCGCGGGGGTCGCCGTGGGCACGAACCAAGTGCAGTCAGCCCCGTCCTCGATGCGTCGCAGGGGATGCGGATGGGCACCGGCCGCGATACACATGTGGCAGCCGGCGGAGACGGCGATGCGAGCCGCCATGATCTTGGCGCGCATGCCGCCCGAGCCCACTTGGGAATTGGAGCGGCCACCCATGGCCTCGATCTCCGGAGTGATGTGCCGAACCTCGCGGATGAGGCGTGCCCGGGGGTCCGTATTCGGGTCGGCGCTGTAGAGGCCTGCAACATCCGACAACAGGACGAGGCAGTCGGCGCCGGTCATCTGCGCGACCCGCGCCGCTAGACGATCGTTGTCGCCGTAACGGATTTCCGCGGTGGCGACCGTGTCATTCTCGTTGATGACCGGCAGGGCCCCGAGTTCCAGCAGCGACTCGAGCGTCGCACGCGCGTTCAGGTAGCGGCGGCGGCGTTCGCTGTCCTCGAGCGTGAGCAGTACCTGTGCAACCGTGACGTCCTTGCTCTCGAGTAGTTCCTTGTACGCGTGGGCCAGGCGGATCTGGCCAACGGCCGCGGCGGCCTGGCTGTCCTCCAGGCGTAACGGCCCAGGCTTGAGGCCCAGCCGGCGCCGGCCGAGCGCGATCGCCCCGGATGACACTAGGATGACTTTCTGACCGCGCGCGCGCAGGCGCAGCAGGTCCTCCACCAGGGTCTCGAGCCAGCTGCGGTTGACACGCCCGCTGTCCCCATCGACCAGTAGCGCCGAACCGACCTTAACGACGATCCGCCGCGCCTGCGTCAGGGGTATCGCCGGATCTGGAGTTCGGGCAGGCATGAAGCGAAAACTACACGCATTCGAGCTGCGTTGCCCAACCCGATCGCAGCCCCTACACTTATCGGCGGCGAACAATACTAAGGGTGGCTTCGCGGTGAGCAGAGACTACGAACCGGTTCGGGGCCAGTGGTACCAGAACGTCGAGGAAGAAGAGCAGTTTCGCGTCCTAACGGTGGATGAGGATTCGGAGCTGGTGGAGATCGAGTATCTCGATGGCGATATCGAGGAGCTCGACATCGAGGCCTGGCACGAGATGGATCTCGACCGCATCGAGCAGCCCGAGGGTTGGTCGGAGTCCGAGGAAGACGAGGATGAGGATGAAGACGACGACTGGGACGATGAGGATGAAGACGACGAGGATGAAGATGATGACGACGACGAGGACGATGATGACGCCGACGAAAAACGGGATGAGTATTGACCTCTTCCGGCATCGATAGCTGGTACCACGAGAAGGAATCCGCCTGGCTGTATCGCCGGGTCGCCGCCGCCGAGCCCG
>JANYBG010000208.1 GCA_025360865.1 Pseudomonadota bacterium
CGTTTGGATCGACCACCACGAAGCTAAGGTGTTTCAGTTCAACGCGAGCGAGGTAGATCGTACAATCGTTCACAGCGCGCATCCTCATCAGCACATCCATCATAAAGCCAATACCCGAGGTAGTGGTCACGCGCCCGTGGATCATGACTTCTTGGAGCGCGTTGCGCAGGCCCTCACGAGCGCGGGCGCAGTCCTGATCGCAGGACCGGCGAGTGCCAAGAACGAGCTCGCGGCGCACATCGAGCGCGCCCATCCCGAGCTTTTCAAACGCATTTCTGGAATCGAGACACTCGATCACCCAACCGACGGACAACTGGTGGCGCTGGCCGGAAAGTTCTTCAGGGCGGACGATCGCATGCAAACCCAAGTCCATCGTTGAGATTATCAGCAGCGTGGTGGGGATATTGCGGCAAGCGTCTTCGATGAATTGGACCTGACCGGCGAGATTCTCCTGCTTCGCGCGCAGACGTGCAAAGTCGACCTGTCGCGCGAAATATTGAATGCCTTGACCTTTACGCCGTAATGGCGGGCCATGTGCAATTCTGATGATCCCCAACCGCATCCCGCCTCGACCAGAAACGTAACTGGCAGCATTCAACTGGTGGGTCATCGATGTCTTAGGCCCGTAGTTGCAAGATCGAGCACCAGAAAGACTGCAGCGACGCCGAGAGAGCCAATGAACCCGATGCGTAAGTACCGGGACAGAACGGTTAACGGCAGCAGCGCTTCGGGGAGTTGATCCAAAAGAGGAAACTCGACACTAGGTAGGGCGCCCAAGCGGCGCTTCAGAAAACTCGAGGCCGCATCCGCCGCTATCGACAGGAATCCGAGCGCCGCGCCTAAGGTAAAACCGTAGCCAAGCAGAAGCGCGGTCAGTGCGCAGCTCAAAGTGCCGGCGGCGAGTCCGCGCCAGGTTTTATTCTCGCCGAGCGCGCGCGAACCGTCTCGAAGCCGGGTGCCCATGTCGAGTGGCGCCACCCAGCGCGAACCAAACACACGCGCGGCCGCCCAAGGTGCAACATTTGCCACGATCACGAGTGCCACTAACCACGGAATCCCTGCATTCATCCGCAAATCGCGCTCCTCCGCGATGACCCTACGGCATGCCTACTGCGTACTATTTCTGTGAAGGCTCCGCGTGCGGACTCTCTCCTTCGATGGCTTCGCTTACTGCTTCTGCCGCTTCATGCACTGCTGATTCGTGTCTCACTGAGAGAACCGAACCATTCCCAGCGTCGATGTGCACCTCTTGGACACCGGATTGGCCAGAAATCTTGAGATCAAAAGACCAGATCAGGCAACCATTTTCGGCCTCGAGTTCCGCGCTGGCGACGGTGGCGGGTGATTTGATTCGTGCAAGCGCTCGTTGCTGCGCGTCAGCGTGTGACACTGTCGCGAGACTTGCCAATTCCCCATTCGAAGCACCCTTTGGTGGGTGAATAGAACACTGTTCTGTACTGGCTACAGATACGGTAGCGGCCCCTAATGCCGCGAACATACCTATAACAAAATGATAGCGCATGGCAGCACACCTCTAGTTAGAAAGAGATCGAGTAACCAGACCATCGTGGTCCGGATCGCTGGCTATGACGATAGGGATATGTACGTGGTGGGCAGGAAGCTGCGCTCCGGCGCACACATTACTTGTAGAACCCCCTTGGGGGGATGGACCATCACGTGACCTCAATGTCTGGTCGTCCCGGATAGATCGCGTCATGCTGCAAGGGTAGTGCGTCCCTAAGAACATTTCGAACCCGCTCAAGAAGCGGAAGTTCATGAAATACTAGATCGATTGGTACACGGTGCGCATCAGTTGGGCGTGCCGCATCTACGCGTGCCGCAATCGGTGGACTAAACAGCGGCTGCAAAGGATGCGATAATCGCTCGCCAGCGCATGCGTGGCATCGCCCGTGGGCGTGTTCGATTACCGTACTGCTACTGCGTTGAGGGTGTGCAGCATGACGGACCGGAGGGCATTCCTCTTTGTGGGTTAATTGTTCTACAAGCACAGACTCCATCCGGTGAAGTCCGGGCAATCCCGCCTACGAGCGCGGAAGCACTCGTCAGTCTGTCGTGTGTATGTCCACGGTAATTTCACTAAGTCGGTGCAAAAGCGCGCCGCGTCGCGCATGTGGCCACCACTCATAGAGCAGAACCTCCGTGGGGCGCCACATCGCAACCCAACCCAGGATAAGGAGACCCTCGCCGACAACCGACCATTCACTGGCCCCCAGGCTTGCGACCACCACGCGGCGAAGCCCGAGACACGCAATCAGGAACAGAAGTCCGATCACTAGGCTGATGGCACCGTAGCGTAAGAGTTGTCGGATGTCGGTGCGTAGCTGTCGTTCCCGGTACGCAAAATAGTTGTGGACGGCATCCGCGAGCGTGCGTGCCGCTTCGGTGGCTGCCTCGGCTGCGGGCAGGTGAATTACGAGGCGCAGTCGCCGGTGGGCACCCGCTTCCCGACAGGCTTCGAGTAGGTAATGCTCCGCGCTCTCGTCGAGATCCTTTTCGCGGAAGGGCGCGGGATCGAGCGTGTGGAACAGCTGTCGGACCTCGCGCAGCCGAATCTCGATGAGGGTATCCTTCCCCTCGCGCCGGTAAGCCGGTGTCATCGACCTGGTCGCCATCTCGACAGCCTCTGGGCTTTAGGTTAAGGACAGACTGGCGCTCGAACGCGCCCGCAATCGAGATATGAGGCTTCCCAGGGCGAAGCCCCTCAATGCTTCGTGCCGTGAAAAAGGTTGGCCCATCGTTTTTCTCGATCAACGTACCCGTTAATTGTCGGTCAGCTGCTCCGTGCGCGTCCATACGCACGTTACGACAGTCCGAGACGATCGAGCAGCGCACGGCGATCGCTCACCAGAAAGTTCAGCCGCGCCTCAGAAATAGCGAACTTGCCTCCGAGTCGCTGTCAGGTGCCGGACGTCCATACTTGATAAGTATCGAGCATCCGGTCGCGGCCCCGCTAGGGATAAACCCTAATGCATGCGGAGCCCAGCGGTGGCAAAGTGGTCTCCAAGGGAGATTGGCGTACCGCCTAGTGCTTTGCGTAGATTGTTTGTCTTGGCGGCGACCGCAGTTCTGACCGTCGCGTGTAGCAGCGGCGGGTCTCCGAGCGCAACGGAAGCTGAGTGGTCGGCGGCGCTGGATCGGTTGACAGGTGCAATTGGATCGTCTACGGGTTATTCGCCTGGGTCCATCGAAATTATCGGGAGCCCTGTTCACCTGCGAATAGCAATCAGCGACCCAAAGCTCGCGCACGCCGATCAAGCCACCCGCGAGAGTACGGCGCTCGCCGTGGTGGCTGCGGCCGAACAAGCGATGGGGTCAAACGTTCACTTGGCCTCAGTTAAGGAACTAAGCGTTGCCATTATCCACCCTGAGGGGTTCGTGCGCGCTGCGCACACGGAAGATGTCATGGATTTTGAGAGGCGAGCCGACCAGCGATTTGCCCCGGACGTGCTGTAGGGAGAAGTAGCGTGTTTGAGGCGCGTTCACCCGTTAAGAGAAACGCGATCATCAGCTGACTCCTTTTTTGTAGCGTTTGAGGTCGCGCGACCGCCAGGGGGATAACTCAGAGCGCAGTTGTCCACTGGAAGCGCTTCCCACACGGCGTAAAAGTTGAGCTCGAATAGCAACGCTCCGTTTCGGGCGGCGAAGCCCTAACGCTCAGTGCGGGGGCTCGTGTGGGTGAAACTCCGAGACATGCGGCATCGACGCGTTTCATTGGCTCGCGCCTGCGGGGGCTCTCCGCAACACGATCTTGAGTATATCGAACCACAACAAGCAGGCCGCTCCCGCAAGCAAGCCGAGCGCGAGGTCGTCGGTATGCAGCGGTGCAAAGGAGAACAGCCTTTGCAGTGTTGGCACGGTCAGGATCGCGACGAGGAACACTCCGGTTCCTAGGACGACCCACCACAGAGCCGGGTTTCGAACGTGAAGCATACTCACGAGCGAGCGAGTCCATGACCGATTCACAAGGATGATCGTCACAAACGCCACGACAAGTGTCGCGAATGTCAGAGCGCGCGCAGCGTCCGCGCCATGTCCGGGGCGTGCCAGAAGGAAAATACTGAAGCAAACGGCGAGTACGCTCAGTCCTTGCAACACTGCCAGCCCGACGGTGCGCCGGGAGAAAAGCCGTTCCGCAGAACTTCGCGGCGGACGCCGCATGATGTCGGCTTCGGGCTCCTCGGCCTCGAAGATGAGGGAGCACGACGGGTCAATGATCAACTCCAGAAAGACGATGTGTACCGGAAGAAG
>JANYBG010000212.1 GCA_025360865.1 Pseudomonadota bacterium
CTCGCGGAATAGCGCGACGCCGATCACGCCCACGTTCGCCGGTCGCCCGGTGCGCTCGGCGTAGGCGCTCGGTGAGTCCGTGAAGGTGAACGCGGCGACCTCGGCGTTGCTCTTGCGCCAGCCGGTGACCTGGTAGCTCTCGCCGGCGCCCAGGACGTATCCGGACTGCTCCCAGCCGGCGGTCTCGCCGGAGAGCACGTTCACGCCATCGACGGAAGTCACGGCCAGGACGCGTCCACCGGAGGTATTGCGCAGTTCAATGGCGTAGCGCCTCCCGGGCCTGCCGGCGACCCAGTACTCGCCCCGGGAATACTGAGCGCTCAGCAGCTCGCCGGTGTCCCGGTCGATCACCGCGACCGTGGCGAGGGAACCCAGCGCCGAGGCCTCGCAACTCGCGGCCAGGGCGCTCAAGGTGGCCATCCAGAGCATCGTTTTCATTCGCGACTTCCATTTTCAGGTGCTGAGGGTTTAAACGGCGCGGCGGGGCGAACGGGGTTAGCCAAGGCGCGAAGTCCCGTTAGGTCAAGTCGCGCTTCCCACGGCCCCCGCGCCAGAGCGATCCGGCGGATCGACGGAATGAGTGCTTGCCATGCTTCCCGGGCCGGATACTCTGGGACGCGGGCGGCGCATGAAAAACGAAGGCGGCAACGTGACACGAACAAAGAAAGTCCTCGGCGTCATCGGCGGCTTGCTCGCCATCGCGATCGCCGCCCTGGCGCTCGTGCTCAGCCATGACTCCCCGTGCCCCGCGAGCTCCGCGCCGCCGGCCGGCGCACCGGCGATGAAGGCTGTGGTCTACCGCTGCTACGGATCACCGCAAGTTGTCAAGCTCGAGGAGATCGCCAAGCCGACGCCCGCGGATAGCGAGGTTCTCGTGCGGGTGCGTGCCGCCTCGGTGAATCCCTTGGACTGGCACTACATGAGCGGCAAGCCTTACGTCATGCGCCCGATGGTCGGCCTGGGCGCGCCTGAGGACATACGCCTGGGCGTGGATTTCGCCGGTACGGTCGAGGCGGTTGGAAAGAACGTCACGCGCTTCAAGCCGGGCGACGACGTGTTCGGCGGCGCCGATGGCTCCTTCGGTGAATACGTGACACCGCGCGCGGAAGGATCCGTGGCGCTGAAGCCCGCTAACATGAGTTTCGAGCAGGCCGCGGCGGTGCCGATCGCCGCGGTGACCGCGCTACAGGCCCTGCGCGACAAGGGACAGCTCAAGGCGGGCCAGAAGGTGCTCATCAACGGCGCCTCCGGCGGGGTCGGGACATTCGCGGTGCAGATCGCGAGGAACATGGGCGCCGAGGTGACCGGGGTGTGCGGCACGCGGAACATCGACATGGTGCGCGCCATCGGCGCTGACCACGTGATCGACTACACGCATGAGGATTTCACGCGCGGCGCGGTGCGTTACGATCTGATCATCGACAATGTCGGCACTCATTCGATCTCCGACTACCGCCGCGTCCTCACCCCCGAAGGGATCCTGGTGATGGTGGGCGGCCCTAGCGAGGGGTCATGGATCGGGCCACTGTCCGGGTCGCTAAAGGCGATGATCGTCGCTCCATTCGTGCGCCAGAAGCTGATATTCATGCTCGCGGAGATAAACAAGGAGACCCTCGAATCACTGCGCGGGATGATGGCGGCCGGCAAGCTGGTTCCTGTCATCGATCGGCGCTACCCGCTGGCCGAGACCGGCGCGGCTCTGTCATATCTTCTGCAGGGCCACGCCCGCGGGAAGGTCGTCATCACGGTGGAGTAGCGCAGGGCCGCGCCAGTCGGCCCGCGTCAGATCACGCGAGCCGCGGACCGGCGATGCGCGATCCCGCGGGCCGCGGTCGGATGGAGCTAGGCGGTAGAGCCCTTTCTGTGTTCACATCAGCGCCACAATGAGAGTACGCGGCGCCGCCCTCGCCCTGGGCACGGTCCTGGTTTCCGGTCGGCTGCTGGCGGCGGACGTCCTGCTGTCGCACGTAACGCTTTACGACGGCTCGGGCGATGCCCCGCGGCGCGCGGATGTGCGCATCCACGGCGACCTCATCATCCAGGTGGCGCCACACCTTAAGTCAGTCGAGGGCGAGCCGGTACGCGAGGCGCAGGGGCTGGCGCTGGCGCCCGGTTTCATCGACATGCACAGCCACGGCGATCGCGGGCTCCTGGAGGACCTCGACGCGGCGACGATTTCGCGCCAGGGCGTCACCACGATCCTCGTCGGCCAGGACGGGGAATCGAGTTTCCCGCTCGCCGAGTATTACGGCCAGCTCGCCGCCACGCCCGCGGCGATCAACGTCGCCAGCATGATTGGGCATGCCACGTTGCGCGAGCAGGTGATGGGGAAGGACCTCTACCGCCCCTCGACACCCGCGGAACTGGAGAAGATGAAGACGCTTCTTTCGAGCGAGCTCAAGTCCGGCGCCTTCGGCCTGTCCACCGGGCTTGAGTACGAGCAGGCGCACTTTTCGACCACGGAGGAGGTGGTGGAGCTTTCGAAGGTGGCCGCGGGCACCGGCGGCTTCTACATCAGTCACGTGCGCGATGAGGCCGATCACGTGTTCGATTCCTTCGACGAGATCCTGCGCATCGGCCGCGAGGCGCATATTCCCGTCGAGATCACCCACATCAAGCTGGGGTCCACGGCCGTGTGGCACCAGGCCTCCACCCGCATGCCTGGGTACTTCGCCGCCGCCGCACGTGAGCACATCGACCTGAGCGCGGACGTCTACCCTTACACGTACTGGAATTCGACGATCCGGGTGATCGTCCCGGACCGGGATTTCTTCAACACGGTCAAGGTCGCCCGGGCGATCGCCGACAACGGCGGCGCCGCGGCGATTCGCCTGGTGCGCTACACCCCGGAGCCAGCCGTCGTCGGCAAGAACCTCGGGGAGATCGCAGCCGGCTGGCGCGTGACGCCGGTCGAGGCCTACATGCGCATCGTCAGGGCCACCAGCGCTGAAAGCGAGCCGGGAGCGCAGCCGATGGAGGCGATCATCGCCGCCTCCATGAGCGAGGATGATGTGCGCTGGTTCGTGGCCCGCCCTGGCATCATGTTCTGCAGCGACGGGGAACTGCACGGCGCGCATCCGCGCGGGGCCGGCGCCTTTCCCCGGATCCTCGGTCACTACGTGCGCGAGGAGAAGGTGCTCACGCTTGAGGCGGCCATCCACAAGATGACCGAACTACCGGCGCGCCGCCTGGGACTCGCCGACCGCGGACGCATCGTGCCGGGCTATATCGCCGACCTGGTGCTGTTCGACCCGGCCACCGTGCTTGACCGCGCCACGATTCAGCATCCGCAGGAGCCGCCGGCCGGTATCCCGGCTGTCATGGTCGCCGGGGAGTGGGTAGTGGAGCAGGGGCACGCGACAGGTCGCCACCCGGGTCGTGTGCTCAGGCGCGTCGCGCCGTAACCCCGCCGCATCCATGGCGCGCGGCCGTCGGCGCGGCGCGTCGGCCTGACGTCTCCCTTGATGAACACGTTGGGTTTCGTGAGCCGTCGGCAGCCCGTGAGCCTGGTGATGTAGCGGAATTCAGTTAATACCCAATCCAGGGCTCAGCGCTGAGCCCCACTGGGTCCGTCGGCAACGCGCTCTCATAGCCGGCATGGCGGCGCGCGACTGCTTGGCCACTCCCTACTCCCCGCAGGTAAGTTGATTACTCTCCGCTGCGATCGACGAAGAAACCATCAAGAACGAACTGACGCAAAGACTCGAAGACGTCGCGTGTCATTCCCGGACGGTATGACCGTCAGCCCCGGCACGCGGGTCTTTATGGACCCGGAACGGGCACCCCAGCGCCTCCCCAGTCATAAATCCTTCTCGCCGTGGGATTGCGCCTACGCGTTCGCGCGGCGGGTGCAGATAGCGCGCGCGTATAGGGCGAGTAGGCTGCTGGCTTGGTCTTGGCCTTGCCCCCAAGGCACTAATCAAAGCTGCCCACGGGAAAAGCCACGATGACACCGCCCCGCATGACCGCCCAATCCCGTCGGGCGGTTGCTTGAAGAGCGCACCGGCTTTCGCGCGCGCATTGACCGGCCTGCTTTGGCTCGGCGTCGGCGCGGTGCTGTACTTTGGGCACGTCGCCTTCATCCCCATCGCCCTGGCGGGGCTGTTAGCGCTGGTCCTCTCCACCGTCGTTGAGGCTCTGCAGCGACGCGGGATACCGCGGGCACTGAGCGCGATCGTCATCGTCGGTGTTCTGCTGGGCGTTGTCGTCACGGCCGCGAACGCGCTGGTCGGCCCGGCGCAGCAATGGCTCTCCAACGCGCCCAAAGTCCTGCAAAGCATCGAGCGGAGGCTGCGACCGGCTGAAGGGGTCATGCATCGACTGCAGGCGGTGACAACGCAGGCCGGAACCCTCACCAACGCGCCTGCGACGGCGCCAGCGCCGACGCCCCCAGTGATTTCCGAAGCCGCCCTGGTCACCGCCACTGGGGCGACCATCACGAGCGTCATCGCCTGCCTCATTCTTACCGTCTTCCTGCTTTCCGGTGGTCCCCCCATGCTGGCGAGAATGGCCGCCTCGCTCGCGGCGAACCTGCATGCCGCACACGCGCTGCGGGTGATTGAGGCCATACGCAAGGAACTGGGCCGCTACTATGGGACGATCGCCCTGATCAACGTCGGGCTGGGCGTGGCGACCGGGCTTGCGATGCTCGGACTGGGTGTGCCCAACCCCCTCCTCTGGGGCTGCGTCGCCGCGGTGCTCAACTTCATTCCCTACGTCGGTTCCGCGACTACGCTGGCCGTGCTGACCGTCGTCGCGTTCGTGACATTTGACGGGACGGGGAAGGTACTCGCGGTCGCCGGCACGTACCTCACCCTGGCCACCATCGAAGGACAGATCGTGCAACCTCTGCTGGTCGGGCGACGCCTGGATCTGAACCCGATCCTCGTCTTCGTCGCTGTGTGGTTCGGTGGGTGGTTCTGGGGGGTGGCGGGCATCGTCATCGCGATCCCGACGCTCGTCGCGCTGAAGGTTGCCGCCAGCCACAGCAGCACGGTCAGCCCGCTGGTGGAGTTCCTCAGTCCAACCGAGTCCACCCCCCTGAAGTCGATCCGCGGACGGGTCGGCAAGGATCGTCCGCGGTCCGCGTAGCCATGGGATCGGCGCAATACCCACAAGAGTGCCGGGTCCGCTGGTTCGCATCGCGTGAATTCCTTTCGCGTATTCCCGCCGGTGGCCGGGATGCATCCAATCCACCCCTCGGGAGCTTCCATGAGCAGGAAGCATTCGGCGCGCGCGCCGCGGGCAAGCACTCGAGGCAATGGCCCTCGGCGGCGGCCAGCCCGGACCGAGCGATGTCCCGATAGACAGGGCGATTTAAGGTGTCTGCCATCCGGACCCGAACCAGGTCCGCTCGGAGCGGAACCCGACGTGAGCCGTGCGTGCCAGCTGAAGCTCGTGGGATACGTGGCGCGGTCGACGCCAAGCTCACGAAGTTCAAGTTGCGCGCGGCCGCGGATGTGGACTGCGAACTGCCGGCACGCGACTGGCGCTACACTGCGATACCGCCGCCAGCTTTTCGGAACGCTCGCCGATGTTCACCAGTCGTCGCTCCTTCGTGGCCCTAGCCGCCGCGACGGCAGCCTCCACGCTTCCCAGAACGACGGCGGCTTCCACCTGGGACAGGATCCTTGCGCAGGCCATCCTTATCAACACCCTCGGAGGCCTGGAGAACCCGAACGAGCCAAGCCCGTCGAATCCTGGCGACGCGACCGCCGCGGTGAACGCGCGGGCTATCGCCGATGCCCGTGCCTCGGGAATCACGGCCATCAACATGACGATCGGCTACGTTTTCGGCAAGGGCGACCCGCTCAAGCAAAGCCTCGATGCGATCAGCCAGTGGGACGAGCTGATCCGTGCCCATAGCGCGGATCTCACGAAGATACTCGCCGCGGCCGATATCCGCCGCGCGAAGTGGCAGGGAAAGATCGGCCTGATCTACGGCTTCCAGAACGCGGCGATGATGGGTGACGACGCCGCGCTGGTGGATCGCTTCGCGGATCTTGGCATGCGCGTCATTCAGCTCACCTACAACGGCCCGAACGAGATCGGAGGGGGTTCCATGGCCCCGGGAAATCCGGCGCTGAGCGCCTTCGGCCGCTCGGTCATCGAGCGCCTGAACACAAGGCGCGTCATCGTCGATCTTGCACACAGTGGGCAGCGGACCTGCATCGACGCCACGCACGCCTCCCGGCAGCCGGTGGCGATCAGCCATACCGGTTGCCGGGCCTTGGCGGACCTGCCGCGCAACAAGACTGACGCCGAACTGCGCCTGGTGGCCGAGCGTGGCGGGTACGTCGGTATCTACTTCATGCCGTTCCTCGCGGTTAACCGCAATGCCACCAGCGCGGATGTGGTGGCGCACATCGAGCACGCGGTTGAGGTTTGCGGTGAAGACCACGTCGGCGTCGGGACCGACGGGTCCTTCACGA
This sequence comes from Pseudomonadota bacterium, assembly GCA_025360865.1. Classification (GTDB taxonomy): domain Bacteria; phylum Pseudomonadota; class Gammaproteobacteria; order Steroidobacterales; family Steroidobacteraceae; genus 13-2-20CM-66-19. The sequence goes on from JANYBG010000212.1 coordinate 6,432, forward strand.
CCGTGGACGATCTTGAAACCTACAAGGCAGCCCTCGCCAAGGAGAACGCCGAGCGACGCGCGGCGGGTATCTCGGCGCCGGGTGAGGGACCGGACATCTACCCCTTCGTGGTCGACCTGCGTGGCCCGAACCAATACCGCGAACTCGCGGTGAAGCTCTCGGCGCGCGGCCACAGCGATAGCCGGATTGAGAAGTTGCTGGGCCGGAACTTCCTGCGCTACGCGCGGGAGGTCTGGGGTTCCTAGACCCAGCGACGAGCTGCCTCCGCGCGTCGACGCGCCGCAGCCGCATCACGTCGAAGCCCACGAGAGAAAGCAGTTAGCGCCCGGGACCGATCTTGTCGGCGCACCCTGGCTTTGATCACGCCGTGCGCTTCAACCACGGACATGACCGGACCGCGAAGTCGGAAGCGGTCCTGAGGACACTGGGCGCTCAGCTGCGCAGCCCGCGCGACGCTGTGTATGCGGCCCACCCTGTCAACAACTCATAAGAGGTAGGGCTCACCACCTCGATCCGCGGTGCCGCCCCATCGCGGTGCCGAGAACGGCGAATCGGGTCCTCGCGGACGCTCTGAATATCATCGGGGCAGTGGCTGAGGAGCCAATGTTCGTCCATCATCTTATGGATAGCCGGAGGATTTCCGTGAGGTACCTGATGATGGCGCTTTCTGAGAATCACGCGCTGCGGATATCCCCGAACAACCCCATGCGCCTGGCGCTGTTGTTGTCCGCGATGGTTGCCGGGTCGCTTGGCGCTTGCGCGGTCGGTCCCAACTACAAGCGGCCGCCGCCGCCGCCGGCGAGCCGCTACACAGCGGAAGCGCTGCCGTCCCAAACCACCGCGAGCCCCGGTCCAGCGGGCGCCGCGCAGACTTACGTCTTCGGTGGCGACATCCCGGCGCAGTGGTGGACATTGTTCCATTCGGACAAGCTCGACTCACTCGTGGAGCAGGCTCTGAAGGGCAGCCCCGATGTGGCCGCCGCTCAGGCCGCGCTCCGCCAGGCCCACGAAAATGTGCTGGCGCAGGCAGGCGCGCTATATCCCTCGATCGACGCCCGCACATCCGCCGCGCGCCAGAAGATCTCGGGAGCGGCGTTCGGCCAGCCCGGCGCAGGTTCTAACATTTACAGCCTTTTCAACGCCACGGCCAACGTCAGTTACACACTGGACGTCTGGGGAGGCACGCGCCGCACGGTCGAGGCACAGCGCGCGCAGGCTGAATATCAGAGCTACCAGCTCGAGGCGACCTACCTCTCGCTGTCATCGAACGTGGTGACCACCGCCATCCAGGAGGCTTCGCTGCGGGCACAGGTCGCCGCGACCGCGCAGATCATCGACGCGGACCGCAAGCAGCTTGATACCGTGCGGCGTCAGCTTGCCCTCGGAGGTGTCTCCCGGCTGGACGTGCTCACGCAGGAGACGCAACTGGCGCACGAGATGGCGAGTCTCCCGCCCCTGACCAAGCAGTTGCAGCAGACTCGTGCCCTGCTGGCGGTGCTGTTAGGCCAGACGCCAGACCAGCCTCCGGAGGCGCAATTCCAGCTTGACGATCTGACGCTGCCAGAGAGCCTGCCCGTCAGCGTGCCTGCCAGCCTCGTGGCGCAACGCCCGGACGTGCGAGCTCAAGAGGCGCTCCTGCACCGGGCCAGCGCCGAGATCGGGATCGCCACGGCCAACATGTTGCCGCAGCTCACGATCACGGGTGACTACGGCGGCACCAGCACCACCTTTTCGGACCTCTTCAAGAGCGGCAGCATCGTGTGGAGCGCGGGCGCGGCGCTGACGCAGCCGATCTTTCACGGCGGCGCGCTGCTGCACAAAAAGCGCGCGGCTGTTTCCGCCTACGATCAGGCGGCGGCCCAGTACCGGGGCACAGTGCTTAGTGCGATGCGCAACGTCGCCGATGCTTTGTACGCGCTGAACGCCGACGCTGAGACGCTCAGTCAGCAAAACCTGGCGACTCAGGCAGCGGCCGACACACTCAAAGTGTCACGCAGCCGCTACTCCACGGGTTCGATCAGTTCGCTCGACCTGCTGGTGGTCGAGCGAACCTATCAGCTGGCGCGCATCGCGCAGCTGCAGGCACAGGCGGCCCGCTACGCCGACACAGCGGCGCTGTTCCAGTCCCTGGGCGGCGGCTGGTGGAACCGACAGAAACAAGACACGACGGCCGGTCGCTGAACGCGAGCGACCGACGCTCCCCGGATACGTTAGCTATGGAGAACCGATGAAACGCTGGTTGGTATTGGGTGCTGTGGTGGTCGGGCTGACCCTGGTCATCGGCGGTGTCAAGGGCTACGGCATCTACAAGACGATCCAGGGCTTCAAGTCACAGGGAGCGCCGAAGTTCACGGTGAGCACGGCCAAGGTCGAATTCCAGGATTGGCTGCCACAGATGAGCGCGGTCGGCAGCCTGCGCGCCGAGCGCGGCGCCGACCTCAGCGCGGAAGTCGCTGGCACCGTCGACGCCATCGAGTTTCGATCCGGTGAGTCGGTCAAGGCTGGGCAGGTGCTGGTGCGCCTGCGCGCAGCGGATGAGGTCGCGCACCTGGAATCGCTCAAGGCTAACGCCACCCTCGCCGAGATCACCTTTAAGCGTGACAAGGCCCAGTTCGAGGCGGAAGCGATCAGCCAGGCGGTGCTCGACACGGATGCCGCCACGCTGCGCGGCGCGAAGGCGCAGGTAGCCGAGCAGCAGGCATTGATCGATAAAAAGCTCGTCCGCGCCCCCTTCTCAGGGCAGATGGGCATCCGGGCCGTTGATGTCGGTCAATACCTGGCGGCCGGCACGAAGATCGTGACGCTGCAGCAGCTTGATCCGATTTTCGTGGACTTCTCCCTGCCGCAACAATCCTTGAGCCAGATCCGCGTCGGGCAGAAGATCAACGTCGTCTCCGATGCCTTTCCCGACAAGACCTTCAACGGCGTGATTAGCGCGCTGGACCCCCAGATCGACGCCGACACCCGCAACGTGCGCATCCGCGCGGCCCTTACGAATCCGGGGCGCGAGTTGCTGCCGGGGATGTACGCAAACGTGCGTGTGGAAGTCGGCGCCCCGGTGCGCTATCTCACGCTGCCCCAAACCGCGGTTGCCTATAACCCGTACGGTGCCACCGTCTACATCGTCGGACCGCCGAGCGCCGTTCCCGCCAATCCCCACACGACCGCCCCCGCACAGAGCGCGTCCTCCTCCCCGCCCCCACTAATCGCCAAGCAGGTTTTCGTCACGACCGGGGCGACCCGCGGCGACCAGGTGGCGATCCTCAAGGGCATCAGTGAGGGCGACGAGGTGGTTACCAGCGGCCAGATCAAGCTGCGTAACGGCGCGCTCGTCACCATCAACAACAGCGTGCAGCCGTCCAGCGACCCCGACCCGGCGCCGCAGGACAAGTGATACGACGCAACGCGCGATGCCCCCCGGACGACGGGTCTTGTCGGCGGCACGCCATGGACGACGCACGGGTTGAGAAGGACTGCTAAGGACTGCTGATGAATTTCACCGACATCTTTATCCGAAGGCCCGTACTGGCCACCGTGGTGAGCCTGCTCGTCCTGGTGCTGGGCCTGCGGGCGCTCGTCAGCCTGCCAGTACGGCAGTTCCCGAAGACCGAGAACGCCACCATCACCGTCACCACGCAGTACTACGGCGCGAGCGCGGAGCTGGTGGCCGGCTTCATCACGACTCCCATCGAGTCCTCAGTCGCTGAGGCCCAGGGAATCGACTACCTGACATCGGCCAGCGTCACCGGCGCCTCGACGGTCACCGCGTATCTGCGATTGAATTACGACTCCAACCGCGCGCAGTCTGAGATCAGCAGCAAGGTCAACGCCGTCCTCAATCAATTGCCCACGGGCACCCAGCAGCCGGTCATCACCGTGCAGGTCGGGGAGCAGACCGCTGGGATGTACATGGGCTTCAACAGCGAGACGCTACCCACCAACCAGATCACCGACTACGTCATCCGTGTCGTGCAGCCGCAACTGCAGGCCGTTCCCGGCGTGCAGCGCGCGCAGTTGCTGGGCGCGCGCCAGTACGCGCTGCGCGCCTGGCTCGACCCGGCCAAGCTTGCCGCCCACGGCGTGACCGCCGCGAACGTGTCAACCGCCCTGCAGAGCAACAACTACCTGTCCGCCCTGGGAACAACCAAGGGCCAGATGGTGAGTGTTGATCTCACCGCGGACACCGACCTGCATTCGGCGGAGGAATTCAAGAAGCTCGTCGTCAAGCAGAAGAACGGCGCCCTGGTCCGCCTGGAGGACGTGGGCACGGTGTCGCTGGGAGCGGAGGACTACGAATCCGACGTCGCCTTCAAGGGCAAGAAGTCCGTGTTCATCGCCATCAACGTGGCCCCCGAGGCGAACATCCTCTCGGTGATGGAGGTCATCCGCAAGCTCTTCCCAGAGATCCAGGCGCAGCTGCCAGCGGGGCTGCACGCCCAGATCGGCTACGACGCCACCGGCTACATCAACTCGGCCATCCGCGATGTGGTCAAGACGCTGCTCGAGACCCTCATCATCGTCACAGTCGTGATCTTCCTGTTCCTTGGAAGCGTGCGCTCCGTTCTGATTCCCGTGATCGCCATGCCGCTGTCGCTGATCGGCGCGTTCTTCATCATGCTGACGCTGGGTTACACCATAAATCTCCTAACGCTGCTGGCGTTGGTACTCGCCATTGGCCTGGTCGTCGACGATGCGATCATCGTGGTGGAGAACGTCGACCGGCACATGAAGCTCGGCCAGCCGCCGCGCGAGGCCGCGCTGTACGCGGCGCGTGAACTGGCCGGCCCGATCGTCGCGATCTCCGTGGTACTGATCGCCGTGTACATTCCGATCGGCTTCCAGGGCGGCCTCACCGGCTCGCTTTTCTCTGAGTTCGCCTTCACGCTCGCAGGAGCCGTTGCCGTCTCGGCGCTGGTCGCGCTCACGCTCTCGCCCATGATGTGCGCGCGCTTCTTCAGGATGGAGCACGCGGGCAACAACCGTCTGGTGGAGATGATCGACCACAACTTTGAGCGCTTCACCAACCTTTATCACCGCGTGCTGCGCTCGATGCTGGACTCCTGGAAGGTGGTCGTGGTGTTTGGCGGCATCGTGATCGCCCTCATCGCCGTCATGATGGCGTTCCCCCTGATGGGCGTAACGGCCAAGAGCGAACTCGCCCCGGCGGAAGACCAGAGCTTCATGTTCTACATCGGAACCGGATCTCCGAATGCCTCCATCGAGCAGATGGCCGGCTACCAGGCCCAGGCGTTCCAGGCCCTCAGCTCGATTCCTGAGTACGACAATTCGTTTCAGTTCGCCGGCGCGGGCACCGGCTCCAGCAACAGCGGCTTCGGCGGCATCATCCTCAAGGACTATTCGAAGCGCACCCGCAACGCGAAGGAAATCCAGCTCGACCTTCAGCAACGCGCCAGTCAGATCGCCGGTGCGAACATCTTCTGGATCAACCCGCCCTCGCTGCCCGGCTCGAACGGCGGCTACCCGGTGCAGTTCGTGATCCAGAGCGCCGCCCCCTTCCCCGAGCTCTATGAGGTCTCGCAGGCGATCGTCGCCAAAGCCCAGGCCACCGGCAAGTTCTACGTGCTGGACAACAGCCTGAAACTCGACAAGCCACAGGCCACGATGGTCGTGGATCGGGACAAGGTGGCCGCCCTCGGTATCACCATGAAGGACCTGGGTGGCGCGCTCAGCAGCATGCTCGGTGGTGGCTACGTCAACTACTTCAGCATCGCCGGCCGCTCTTACAAGGTGATCCCGCAGGTTCTGCAGCGGGACCGGCTGAACCCCGACCAGGTCGCCAACTACTACATCCCCACCGCCAGCGGCGGCGTGGTGCCAGCTTCCACCGTGGTCTCGTTCAAAACCCAGACGGTCCCGGAATCGATCACGCACTTCCAGCGCTTGAACTCCGCGACCATCCAGGGTGTGTACGGCGGCACACAGGGAGAAGCGCTGGGAATGCTGCACAAGATCGCCGCTGAGACCATGCCGCAGGGCTACACGATCGACTATGGCGGCGAGTCACGGCAGTTCATGCAGGAATCCGGTGGATTCCTCGCCACGCTGAGCTTCGCCATCATCATCATCTTCCTGGTGCTCGCGGCGCAGTTCGAGAGCTTCCGCGATCCGCTGGTGGTCATGATGTCGGTACCGATGGCGATCTTCGGTGCGGTCGTGTTCCTGTTCCTGGGATTCGCCACGCTGAACGTCTATACGCAGGTGGGGCTCGTGACCCTGGTGGGCCTGATCGCCAAGCACGGCATCCTCATCGTGCAGTTCGCGAACGAGCAGCAGCTCGAGGGCAGGTCCAAGCGCGATGCGATAGAGGCCGCCGCCACCATCCGGCTGCGACCAATCCTGATGACCACCGCGGCCATGGTCTTCGGCGTGGTCCCTCTCCTGATCGCCACTGGCGCCGGCGCGGTCGGCCGCAATCACATGGGACTGGTGATCTTCACGGGAGTCACCATCGGCACGTTCTTCACCCTATTCGTGGTGCCCGCGATGTACATGTTCCTCGGCGCTGAGCACAACAAGGGACAATTGGCGCTTCCGCAGGTCGTGGAGTCCACCGGATAGCGCTCCCGCACCGGCGGCGGCGCGAGCCCCGATCCGAGGGAGGCGACCGCAGGGTCGCCGACTTGGGCAGTTCGCCACAGCGGGCACCTAAGCCCGCCTATTCGTATCCCAGGACGGCCTTGACCTCCAGGAACTCGTGGAACCCGAACGCGCCCCACTCGCGCCCGTTGCCGCTTTTCTTGTAGCCACCGAACGGCGCGAGCATGTCGCCACCAGCGCCGTTGATGCCGACGCGACCGGCGCGTAACTTCGCGGACAGGGCGCGCAGCTGCGTCTTGTCAGTCCCCCACGCGTAGGCGGCCAGACCGTACTCGGTGTCGTTGGCGATCTGGATGGCATCGTCCAGGTTCTCGTACCCGATGATCGTGAGGACCGGCCCGAAGATCTCCTCCTTGGCGATCTTCATCGAGTTCTTCACATTCGCGAAGATCGTCGGCCGGACGTAGTAGCCATGCTCCAGGCCATTGGGGCGCCCGACCCCACCGGTGACCAGCGTCGCCCCTTCCGCGATCCCATCGGCGATCAAGCCCTGGATCTTCTTCCATTGCGTCATCGACACGACCGGACCCATGTCCACTTCCCCAGCCGGATCCCCGACGCGGAGCGCCTCGGCCGCCCGCTTGGCGATGTCCGCCACCTTGTCCATCGCCTGGCGCGGCACGAGCATCCGGGTTGGGGCGTTGCATGACTGCCCCGAATTGCCCATCACGTTGCGGACGCTCGCGGTGACCGCCTTCTCCAGGTCGGCATCGGACAGTATGATGTTCGGCGACTTTCCCCCCAGCTCCTGCGCGACGCGCTTGACGCCCGGCGCCGCGGCTTTCGCCACCTCAACGCCCGCCCGCGTGGAACCAGTGAATGACATCATGTCCACCTCGGGGTGGCTGGAAAGCGCGTGTCCCGCGGTAGGTCCGTCGCCATTGACGAGATTGAAGACCCCCGCCGGCACGCGCGCGGCATCGATGATCTGCGCGAACAGGTAGCCCGAGAACGGCGCGACCTCCGATGGCTTCAGCACGACGGTGCAGCCGGTCGCAAGCGCCGGGGCGACCTTGCATGTGATCTGGTTCATCGGCCAGTTCCACGGCGTGATCAGGCCGCAGACTCCGATGGGTTCCTTGACGATACGCGTGGCTCCCTGCTGCTCCTCGAATGTGAAGTCCTTCAGCACCGCGAGCGCGGTCTCAAGATGCGCGAGCCCGCTGCCCGCCTGCGCCCGTAGCGCCAGAGACTTCGGCGCACCCATTTCCTCGGTGATGGCGCGCGCCATGTCCTCCATGCGCCGCTTGTACTCGGCGATGATCCTTTCCAGTACCTCGGCGCGCTCCTCGCGGCTGGTCACCGACCAGGCCGGGAATGCCGCCCGCGCCGCGCGCACAGCCTTGTCGATGTCAGCCGCCGTACCGAGCGAGATCCGGCCCGCGACGGCCTCATTCGCCGGGTTTGTCACGTCCAAGGTCGTGGCCTCTGCCGGCCGAACCCAGGCTCCATTGATATAGAAATCAAGATATTCGCGCATGCGGGGTCCCTAACCGTGGTTCTTAATCCACAAGAAAAGCACCGATTAGCCCCTTTGCGCAACCCTGGCGCCTCGGGGCCCGTCGCGGGGTGGCCAATCCGCGCTAATTAGGGGAATGAAGCGCGGCTGTATCGGCCGGCGATGGCAGCCTGTGGTGCCCTGAGAGTCGCCACTGACCTTAGGCGAGCGGGCGCAACCCTGTCCCCCTGGCGTTGTATCTCGCGGTGCGCGGTTCGTCCGAGTTCTCCTGCCATCGTCGCGCTCGCGGTGGGTTGGCGGATCGACGCACTCACAGGCACACGGGAAAACCACCGCAGTGGCCGAATCGCGTGGGGCTATCGCCCCGGCTCGCGCGGGTGCGGCTCGAGTCGCGGTAGACCGCGGCAGCGCGCCTGGGCGGCTATGATCGCACCCGCGCGTCCCACTGGAACTACAATCAGCGGGTGCCAACGCGCAACCCAGCGCGGCGAGAACGTCCATGCCACCTAAGCTAATGAGGGCGATCCTCCTGCTCGGCCACGGAGGCTTCGACCAGCTCGAATATCGCGATGACGTACGGACTCCGAATCCCGCGTCCGGCGAGGTCCTGATACAAATCGGCGCGGCGAGCATCAACAACACGGACGTCAACACCCGTATCGGCTGGTACTCAAAGTCAGTTCCAGGCGCGCCTCGACAGGCGGCCAATTCCCTCACCGCGCAGGGTTGCGGGGACTCAGCCTGGACTGGCCATGCGCTGCTATTTCCTAGGATCCAGGGAATCGACGCATGCGGGCGCATCGTCGCGGTGGGCGCTGGCATCGACACCGCTCGCATCGGTGAACGAGTGGTCGTCGACCCGGTGCTGCGCGCCGATCCGAGCGCTCCTTGGAGCGTCGGCTACCTCGGCTCGGAGCGCGACGGCGCATTCGCCGATTTCACCACCGTCCCCGCGGCGAACGCCCATGCGATCACGAGCTCCCTTACGGATATCGAACTCGCCTCGTTTCCATGCGCCTACGGGACCGCCGAGAACATGCTGACGCGCGCCGGCGTGGGCGCCGGCGAGATTGTCTTGGTCACGGGCGCATCCGGGGGCGTCGGCTCCGCGGCCGTGCAGCTGGCCACGCGACGCGGTGCGCGGGTCATCGCCGTCGCAGCCCCCGCCAAAGGCGCGGTAGTCCAGTCGCTCGGTGCTTCGATGGTGCTGGCGCGCGAAGCCGACATACTTTCCGAGCTGGGAAGCGAATCCGTCGATGTCGTGGTAGATGTCGTGGGGGGAGAACGGTTCCCACCGCTTATTGAGGTCCTGCGGCGCGGCGGTCGCTATGCGGTGGCTGGCGCGATCGGCGGGCCCATGGTCGCGCTGGATCTGCGCACGCTCTACCTCAAGGATCTTCGGCTTCTTGGCTGCACCGTTCCGGAGCCGGGAGTATTCAAGAGCCTGATCGGCTACATAGAGCGCCGCGAGATCAGCCCCGTGGTGAGCGCGACGTACCCCATGAGCGCGATCGTCGCCGCCCAGAAGGACTTCCTGGGGAAATCCCGTGTTGGAAAGATTGTACTGGCGCCGTCCGAGAGCAAGACGCAGCTGGCGCAGGAATCGGCCGCGCGCGAGGAATGACGGTACGAAATACCCAAGGGCGATGGTCGCTGGGGCGGCTCCGCGGTGATCGAAACGCCGCAAGCCTTGAATCCCGCGGTCCGACTCCGCAATACCAGCGAGCTGGAACATCGGCCCCGATGGTCTGACGCAGCGGCTGGCCATCGCCTGCCTAGGCAAGCTGGTGCGCCGTCGACCGCTATGAGAAGCCGGCCCGTGCGCTGCCGAGCGGACGGCGTGGCGCCAGTCACCAGCATGGGCGTTCTTGGGCAAAGACGGTGGGGAAGTCGTTCCGTCGTCATGACGGCGCCAACCACCTAACGCACGCCGGAGGCCGTCCTATTCCGCGTCGACTGACCGTGCGCTGACTGCGGAAACGATCTGTCCGATCAGAATACCGACGCTGACCACAATTTCAATGGCTACGAGTTCCATGGGCCAAACAATGGGGGCCGAAAGCTGATATTCAAGCTCGTGCGCGCTGGCACCACGCGCGGCCCAGGAACTCCCGATAGCGGGGGCGCTTATCATGGCGAATCGCCGATTGCCGCACCGCGCCGTGCGCCTACGGCGCCAGCATCTGGTCGACGAAGTCGAGCCCTTCCTTCGGGAACGGCGGGTACATCATGGGGGCACCCTTCTTTACATCGAGCGCATCCTCGACCACGGCGCGGGCATTGGAGAATTCGATGAAGCCGGCCTGACCGCCCAGCCGGCCAATGCCACTGTGATTCGAGCCCCCGAACGGCAGTGACTGGATATTGGCCTGCACCACGGCGTTGTTGATTGCGCTCGTGCCGGCGCGGGTGTGATCGAGAAACCAGTCCGCCGCTGCGCGCTCCTGCGTGAAGATGTAGATAGCGAGAGGCTTGGGGCGTTTCGCGATTTCGGCAATCACCTGCTCGCGACTCGTAAAGCCCTGCACGAACAGCACCGGGCCGAACACCTCTTCGTCGAAAATAGCCATCGCGGGCGTGACGCCGAGCAGGATGGTAGGTGATACAAAGCGGGAGGCGGGGTCGGCCTGCCCGCCCATCACGAGCGTCGCGCCCTTGGAGACCGCGTCGTCGATCAGCGCCTTGATCCGCCGGACATGGCGATCGTTGACGATCCGAGCCAGATCGGGGGACGCGGCGAAGCCCTCCCCCTTGGGATCGTAGAAGGCCCGAATCTTCTCCTGAAGGTGGCCAAGGAAGCGGGCCTTGACACTATTGTGAACCAGAATGTAGTCGGGGCTGAGGCACACCTGGCCGGAGATGATGTGGCGCGCGAAGGCGAGTTTCGCCGCGGCGTCCTCAAGATCGGCACTTGCATCGATCACGGCCGGGTTCTTGCCGCCCATCTCGAGCGTGACACTGGCGAAGTTCTGGGCCGCCGCTTCCATGATGAGCCGACCGATGCGGTTATTGCCCACGTAGCAGATGTGATCGAAGGGAAGTTTGAGTAGCGCCTCGGCGACTTCAGGCCCACCGGTGATCACGGCGACTTCCTCGCCCAGGCCGGCGCGCTCGATCACTTGCCGCACGAGCTCCGCAGACAGCGGCGCGACTTCCGAGGGTTTGAGCACGACGGCGTTGCCCGCCGCGATCATGCTGATCACCGGAGACAGACTGATCAGGACCGGTGAATTCCAGGTTGCGAGGTGCAGTACTAGGCCTTTCGGCTCGTAATGAACATAGGCGTGACGACCGAGCAGGCTTGGAACCGACTCGACATCCAGGCGCCTCATCCAGCCGGCGAGACGCTCACAGGCGTGAGACATCTCCGCCTTCAAAGGCAGGAGCGAGAGTCTTCCGTCCATGCCGAGTTCGGCATCCCCCGCGAGCCCGATCTCGCCCCGAAGGTCGTAGACGGCCCGGTATAGGCGCCGGATCTTGTCGACGCGCTCCGCGGTGGTCGAGCGCGCGATGCCCGCGCAACGCTGGAGAAGTTGCTCGAATACCTGGCGATAGTCCTGCATCAGTGAACTCTCACAGCCGGTCCGGGCGATCCGGACTTCCAAGGATGATCTGTTTCATATCATATGCGTCACCTACGTGTGAACCCGCCGGCAGAACCGGCAACGCCGGCTCGCGAAGGCCTCTTCCCCCAGCCTCCCGTGTCTTGCAGCGCATTACGCGATCCGGTGCTTGCATGACCTCTTCGGCGCAGTTAACTTGATTAACAATTTACGCGAGGTTGAACAGGAAAGCATGACAGCCCTGCCTTCTGCCATCCGCATCCGGTCGGAACGGCTTTGGGACAGCCTCATGCGGATGGCCCAGATCGGCGCGACGGTCAAGGGAGGCTGCAACCGGCAGGCGCTGACGGTCGAAGACCGCGCGGGCCGCGATCTGTTTGCCGGCTGGGCTCGCGATGCTGGGTGCGCGGTGTCTGTTGATGAGATCGGTAACATATTCGCGGTGCGTGCCGGCACTGATGCGAATGCTGATCCCGTGCTTGTGGGCAGCCATCTGGACACGCAGGCGACGGGCGGCCGATTCGATGGTGTCTACGGCGTCCTGGCGGGACTTGAAGTGGTTCGGACTCTTAACGAAAGCTGCTTTGAGACGCGACGTCCGGTCGAAGTCGCCAGCTGGACCAATGAAGAGGGCTGCCGATTTGCGCCCGCGATGCTAGGTTCGGGCGTCATGGCCGGCGTCTACACGCTCGACTTCGCCTACAGCCGCATGGACAAGGACGGCGTTAGCCTGATTGAGGCGTTGAATCGCTCCGGTTACAAAGGTTCCGTCGCCGCGCGCCGGCGACCACTGAAGGCGGCGTTCGAGGTGCATATCGAGCAGGGACCCATCCTTGAGGCTCTCGGCAAAACCGTCGGAGTGGTGACCGGCATCCAAGGAGCGTACTGGCTGGATGTGATTCTCGAGGGTATCGCCGCTCACGCGGGACCGACGCCAATGGAAATGCGCCAAGACCCGTGGCGCGCGGGCTGCCCGATTATTGACAGAGCCTTCGGCCTCGCGAAGCAGCATGCCCCATGGGGTCGCGCGACGATCGGCGACGTGCGTGCCTATCCCGGGTCCCGCAACACAGTGCCCGAACGGCTGGTACTGAGCGTGGACCTGCGCCATCCGGATCGTGACACTCTGGAGTCCATGACGGCAGCCTTCCGCGCCGCAGTCGACTCGATCGCGAAAGAAACCGCCATCCCGGCCAAGGTCGAGCAAGTGTGGCACATGCCGCCGACACAGTTTGACGCGCACGTGATCGAGCTCGTGGCGAAGGCCGCGCAGCAACTCGGCTACAGCTGGCACCGCATGGTCAGCGGTGCAGGCCATGACTCCCTGCACACGGCTCAATTCGCCCCGACAGCCATGATCTTCGTGCCCTGCGCAGGAGGCTTGAGCCACAATGAGGTGGAGCTCGCGACGGCGGCCGATCTGGCCGCCGGGGCCAATGTACTGCTGCATGCCGTGGCCGCTGCCGCCAACGAATGAACTGACCTTTAAGTGAACTGAGAAGGCCTATGCAACTGCGTACGCGAGTTCCGGGCGGGGGCACCCCCACTGCCAGTCGCTGGGGAATCGACAGCGAGTACGGTCGCTTGCGCGACGTACTGATCGGACCCATTGACCACTACACTTGGCAAGCCAAGAGCAACGCGGTGGCTGCGCGGTCGATGCGCGTGGGGCTGAAATTTGATCGCGAAGTGGCGCTGGCGCAGTACGAAGAAATGATAGCCGCCTACGGCCAGGCCGGCGTCGCCGTGCACCGGCTGCCAGCCCAGGAGGGCCTCCCCTACCAGCTGTTCGCGCGCGACAGCAGCGTGATGACGCCCTGGGGAGCGGTGATCACGCAGCTCACCAAGTCCTACCGACGTGGTGAATACGCGGCCTGCCTGCGCTTCTACCTGGAGGCCGAGATTCCGATCTACGACCTGGTTACGTGCGGCAACCTTGAAGGCGGCGACTTCATGGTGCTGCAGCCGGGGGTGGCCCTGTGCGGCTTTTCAGGTGACCGCTCGATCGAGCCAGCCGTGCGAGAAGTTGGCGCCTGGCTCAAGGCCGAGGGATGGGAATTCAAGACCTACGCCTACGACCCGTACTTCCTGCATCTCGATGTGCAGATGAGCATGCTCGCGGAGGGACTCGCGGCGGTGTGTGTCGAGGCAGTCGAGCCGGAACTGGTCACGTGGCTGAAGTCCAAGCGCATCCGTATTCTTGAGGTCTCGTACCACGAGGCGATGAATATGGGCTGCAACTTGGTCTCGTTGGGTGCGGAACGGGTGCTGATACCCGCGTCCAATCGTGACCTGATCGAGCGCTGCCGCTCCGAGGGGCTGACAGTGTTTGACCCGGACGTTTCCATGATCGCCAATGGCGGCGGTTCAATTCACTGTATGTGTCAGGCGCTTCGGCGCGACCCGGTGCAGCGCTGAACACTCCCGCACTTAAGCAAGCGCGGCCTTCCGCGGCCGGGGCCATCGTTGCGCTGCGGCAGTCTGTACGCTTGGCGCTGCGCCAACGCGACCTTGCCGCGGCCGGGGCCGCAGTGTGGGAACTCGCGAGACTTCAGGCCGAGTCAGCCGGCCTGCCGGCTGCGCGCGCGCAGGCGGAAGCAGAAATTGGAGATTTCTGGTCACTGTTGGGAGACCCGGCGGCCGCCTATCGCTGCTATTCGCGCGCGTCAGACCTGGCACCCTCAGAGCCGCGCTATTGGTTCAATCGGGCGACGGCCGCCTGTCACGTGGGGGAGCTCGAGGCGGCCGAGGCAGCCTACGACCAAGTTATCTCACTGCGTGCCGATGACGCGCAGGCCTACCTCAATCGGTCCGAGCTTCGCGTACAGACGGCCGCCGCCAACCACGTCGCCGAGCTGGAGAGGGAACTGGCGCGATCCCCCGGAGACTGGCGCCACAAGGTTCCCCTGCTGTACGCGCTGGCAAAGGAGTACGAGGACGTGGGTGAATACGCCCGCTCTTGGCAGTGCCTTTCGGCCGGCGCGCGGCTGCGCAGACGCCATCTGCAGTACGACCCGCGGATCGACCGCGCCACGGTCGATTGGATCAGGGAATCGTTCCCCGCCGGCTCCGCGGCCGTCGCCGGCGAGACAAGCGGCGAGCCGATATTCATTCTGGGAATGCCGCGCACCGGATCCACGCTCGTCGACCGGATTCTCGGCTCACACCACACGGTGTTCAGCGCCGGGGAACTGCCGGATTTCGGCGCCGCCGTCGTGGCAGGCGTCCAGCGGGCCCGGGGAAGCGCCACCGGGCGTCGTGAGCTCATCGTCGGATCCGCCCAGCTCGATACCGCAGCTCTCGGTCGCGACTACCTACGACGCACCCGGCCGCGCACAGGGCACACGCCCCACTTCACCGACAAGCTGCCGCTCAACTATCTGTACATCGGACTGATCGCGCGGGCGTTGCCCCAGGCGCGCATCGTTCACGTCACGCGCGGCCCGCTGGCGAGCTGTTATGCGATGTACAAGGTGCTGTTCGACCGCGGCTACCCGTTCTCCTATGACCTTAACGAACTGGGCGACTATTACATGGCGTATCGGCGTCTCATGAACCACTGGCACGACACGCTACCGGGACGCATCATCGAGGTGGCATACGAGCGTCTAGTGGCCGATCTTCCGGGCGAGGCTCGTTCACTTTTTGAACGTCTGGGCTTGCCCTGGGAAGCCCACTGCCTCGCCTTCAATGAAAACCCGTCACCGGTCACCACCGCGAGCGCCGCTCAGGTACGACGGCCGTTGTACACGGGCGCAGTTGCCGCATGGCGGCAATACGCGCCCGAACTGGCTCCCCTGGCGCAACGTCTTCGCGAGGGTGGCATAGCTCCCGAGCGTTGAGGACAGCCCGCCGACCGAAGGCACACATCCGCTTCGCGAAGGTCAGTGCTCGTTGTACGAGTAGCTCAGGGTCAGACCCACCGTGCGCGGTCGCGAAACCAAGGCCTGGTAATACTGACCCCACTGCACCGGGTCGGTGTAGGAATTCACGCCCAACTGGTTCGTGAGGTTGTCCACGTAAACCGTGGTCACCCAGTGCGGCAGAGAGTAGCCGATGCGGGCACCCACGAGCGTGTACCCAGGCGGGGCCGGTATGGTCGCCGAAAGCGCTGGGAGGAGCGAGCTGCGGTAGTAGGCGTTGACGGCAAAGCGCAGGTCACCGCTACCGATAGGAACGTGTCCGTACTCGATCGAGACAGTCGCGGTGCTCTTGGGCGTGCCCGGCAGCGGCGCGCCCAAGGGGGGCGGGGGCACAGTTAAGCCTGCGAGCGCCAATGCGAGGTAGGAAGTGATTTTGGTCTGGTCGTAGGTGTAGTTGAGCTGCACGGCCAGATGATCGCTCACCCGCGCGAATAGCTCGCTCTCGATACCGCGGCTGTAGGCGTCGCCCACATTGACAGCGCCCGGCAAAGCAAGCGGAGTGAGGAAGGCGCTTTGCTGCACGTTGTGCCACTGGATATCGTACACGGCCACTGAATAGCGATAGCGGTTGTTCAGCGTCCCCTTGACGCCGATTTCATAGTTGTCCGCCGTATCGGGACTTACTTTAAATATCGCCGGCGGGGTCACGTAGCCCACGGCCGCCTCGTTTGGCGGCAGTGCGTTCACCGCGCCGCGGCGAAAGCCCTGAGACCAAGTGGCGTAGGCCAGGTTCAAGTCGCCTATCCGGTATGCTAGGTTGGCCTTCCACAACGCCTTGCGCCAGGAATCGCCAAGGGTCTCGTTGGCGATGTAGGCAGGTCCGTCAAATAACAGGCCTGTCTGCTGCGACTGCGTGACTGTCTGCCGGAATAACCGCGCCCCCCCCGTCACGCTCCACTGCGGCGCGAAATGCCAAGTGAACTCGCCGAATGCCGCGAGGTCCGTGTACTTCGTCTGGAAATCGCCGATATAGGCTTGGTCCTTGATGATCGGTATGCCGTCGATATAGGTAGGTGGCGCCCCCGGGGTGTACGCCGTCTCACCAATCCCGCATTGCGACGGATTGATCCCGTCGCCGGCGCCATAGACGGGCACACAGGCGTTGTAGTAATCCAGATATCCGGGATAGAAGTCGTGTTCGCGGATGGTGGTTTTCTCGCTTTTGTAGAAAAGCCCCGCAACCCAGTCGTACGCCCCCCCGGACTTCGACGCCAGCCTGATTTCCTCCGCCCACGGCCTGTCGGTAAAACCCTGGTCTCCGGTAATGAGTACGCGGGGGTTCTGACCGTAGAGCGAAGCGTAGAACGGAAAACTTTCGTACAGCTGCGTCACATCCCCGGCCGCACCATTTCTGTGATCCGCCCAGGAGCTGTTCGAGGTCAGCGTGGCGAACCCAAAGTCGTAATCGAGGGTGAGCGCCAAGAGATCGACTTTATCCTCGCTGGTGGCCCTGGTGTAATCGGATGATTGCAGCGAGCTCAGCCCATAGGCCGGTGCGGCATACGGGTAGCCGTCGGCGCCGGAGGACTGATGGTAATAAGACAGCTGCGCTCGCAGCACATCGCTCGGCTTCCAGAGGGCCGCGACGCGGACCGTGCGGTAGATGTACGAGTTGGTTCCATCACCTGAGTAGGTCTTGGGTGCACTTAAGAGATTTCCGGACGTCACCGGTATCGGCGCACCCTGTGCGTCGAGCGCGTACAGCTTAGGTTGGTCAATAAAGCCGGCCTGGCGGGTGTAGCCCGCGTTCAGCCGGATCGCCATGGTTTCCGACAGCGGAATGTTGAGCATGCCGTTGATGTCTTCGTTCGCGCCATGGCTGTGTGCGGTGGTGCTCAGTCCTGCCTCGGCCTTCGCGTCGAAGGCGGAAGGGTCCGGCGGGTTCTGCACGAACCGAATAGTGCCACCGAGCGAACCGGAACCGTACAAGGTGCCCTGCGGCCCGCGCAAGATCTCTACCCGGTCAAGATCCTGAAGGCGGAGGTTGAAGAACAGCGGAGTATCGTCCAGGTAGATCGCGACCGGCTGTACGATGGGGGAGGACTGGATGAATTCACCCGCCGTAGGATCACTGTTGAGGCCGCGGATAATGAGTGTCGAGCCGTTGACTCCTCCGAAGGCGCCCTTGTCGGTCACGTTGATGCCTGCGAGGGAATGCCCGAGGTCAACGGTATCCACGATACCGGCACGCTCAAGGGTTGCCCCGGTGATCGCGGTGATACTCGCAGGGATGCTCTGCGCCGACTCCGAACGGCGTGTCGCGGTCACGATGACTTCCTGCAACCCCTCCTGCGCGACGGTGGCAGTGCCGTACAGGGCCGCGCACACCGCCAGAGCCACTGGTGATCTTCTGCGATTTATCGCCAGCGCCCTCCCCGTGCGGGCTGACGCTCTTTGCTGCATGCGCACACTATCGGCCACTTGATGTTCCTCCCCGTGAGAACCCGCCGCCGGCAGGGGTCTTGCGTCGAGCCGCTTCATGTCCGCGCCGCACCAGTGGTTAATCGAATTAACCCACCCGGAATTTAACTACCCCCACGGACGGGTGTCAATGCGACCGGTCGACGCCGAATCGCCGCGCCGCGCCGGCCGCACCAAAAGAACCGGGTACCCTGAGTTGCGCCCAATCTTAGGGCGGCAGGTGGAGGCGGCGGCTTTCGCGCGCACGATGTTGGCAGTGGCGGCAGTGGGTATCTGCGGGCGCGCTTCGGCGCACAAGTGCGGCTCACTGCGCGCGCCCGAGTTACCGGCGGTGCGCGGCTGGGGCAAGGTGCCGGCGGGCCGTATCCCAGAGCCAGCGCTTCACCGCGCGGACCTCCGCCGCGCTTGCGCGACGGGACAACAGGTAGTCGTCCGGAAACACGAGTCGAATCAGTAGTTGCGCCTTCACCAGACGGTAAACGTCGGAGGCGTCGGTTCGACGGAAGTTTGCCGAACGCACCCCATCTTTCAACAGGCGGCGCAGCCGGGTATGCATGGCTGCAAGGGGTCCACCGACGAAGTTCTCCTTGAATTCGCCGCCTGCGGCCAGTTTCACGTACTCCATGCCCCCGCCTGGGGTGGCAAAATCCACCAGCGCGAGGCGCGCGTAGGCCGGATTCTCAATCATCATGTCTACGAACGCATCGAGGGCTACGCGCAGAGCGTCCACGGGCGAGCGATGCGGGCTGAGCGCAAACTGGCTGGCGAGCAGGCCGATGTAGCGCCGCGACACCTCGACCAGCACGTCGTCACGGCTCTTGTAATGCTTGTAGATCGCCGGTATCTGTACATTCAGGGGGACGGCGATATCACGCAGGGTGAAACCGTAGACACCCTTGACTGCTATAAGGCGCTCAGCCTGGTCGAGGATGCGCTGGCGCGTAGGTGCCATCACGCTGCGAGCGTCGGCCGCAGGCATTGGAGCCTCCCTTCGGTTCAGATGCGTAGGACTGTGGCAGAGTTGAGGCGGACGGACAACTGCCGCAACGCTCTTGCCAGTGCGCGCCACCTCGTTTAAGTTTTACGCTGGGTTAATTGCATTAACTGAATGGCGAAGGCCGTCCCCGCGAGCTTAGTCGCTGCGCGGCACGCATCCAGTCAGTCACAACACTATCGCACACGGCAGGTAACTTGACGGCCAAAACTCCCGGGTTCGACCCGCCGCTGGAATTGACTCTCGGCGCCCTGAACAAGGCTCAGTGGGACCAGCCCGCCGCACGCCGCTGCGGGCTGCGCGCCCTGCATCACTGGCATCGCTACGGCCTGTCCCTGCGGGCGGCGCGGGTGCAGCCGCTTCAAACCTGCATTGATTTCCGCCTGCACGACCTGGATACGCTGCGCTGGTATCTCACCCATCCCTTCTTCTCGGGAATCCTGATGCTGCAAGGGAGCAAAGTTGTGCTCGAGCACTATGCTCACGATAGTGGCCCGGAGGTAGTGCAATCGATCCAGTCAATCACCAAGACCACCGCTCACCTGCTGGCCGGACAACTGGTCGAGGCCGGTGCGCTTGATCCCGCACAGTCGATTACCCACTACCTTCCGGAGGTCCGCGGCGGCTATGGCCGCGCGAGCGTGCAGGACGCACTCGACATGGCGGTCGTCAACGACTACTCGGAAGACTTCTACGACCCCGGAGCGAGCGTAGGCAAGCTCGAAGAGACGCACGGCTGGCGCCTGCCCGAGACTGAACCACCCGTCGATATCCGCACGTTCCTCAGGCGCATCGGAGGGGCCGCCTCGCCCCCGCCCGTGCGCCAGCTGCACTACAAGAGTGCCAATACGGACGTCATCGCCTGGATCTGCGAACGGGTGGCCCAGCGCTCGCTGCGGGAGACCTACCTGGATCTGGTCGAAGCCTTCGGACCGGAAGGCACCGTTTACTTGTCGACCGATCGGCTGGGGACACCCTTCGTCGGCGGCGGCTTGCATATGACCCTGCGGGACCTGGGTCGCTACGGGTTGCTGCTCGCCCGTGGCGGCCAGAGTGGCGGCAGGTCGCTCGGCAGCAAGATGTTCCGCGACGCGACCCGCGCGCAGGCTGAGCTCGGTACGCCAAGCCTTCTCGGTCGCGGGTTCTATCGCAACTTTCTCGAAACCGACGGAACTTGGCTCGGACACAATGGCTACGGTGGGCAGTGGCTGATGGTGTTCCCGGAGTCTGAAATGGTAATCGCCTGCTTCAGTGCGATCAGCGATGACGGCGGACTGGACTGGCGGTTTATCCGCCGACTGGCCGACCTTGGCGAACACTTGGCTGCGCTGGTGCTACGGGGTTGAGGGTGGCAATCGAACACAAATCCATCGATTACGTGGCCGAGCACGAGAGGCATGGGCGCGTCATTGATCAGGCGCCGTTTTGGTTTCTCGGAAACTTTCACTTCTTCACGATCGCGATCGGGTTCGTCGGTCCCACCATGGGGCTGAGCTTCGGCTATACCGCACTGGCCGGCGCGCTGGGAATCCTCTTTGGCACGATCTTCGTCGCCTTCCACGCCTCCCAGGGTGCCGAGCTCGGTCTTCCTCAGATGATCCAGTCGCGGGCGCAGTTCGGTTACCGCGGCGTGGTCGTTGTACTGATCGGAACTCTGTTCACGTTTGTGGGCTTTAACGTCGCCGATTCGGTTTTAATGGCGCACGGCCTGAATGGGATACTCGGCTGGAATGAAATCGCAGTGATCATGGTCGCCGCAGTTATGGCGACCGCGATCGCGATATACGGGCACGACTGGCTGCACCGGATTTTTCGGTGGTGTTTCTGGCTCTGCCTGCCCCTCTACACCGGGCTTACATTGGCGATTTACACCGGTCACGTGCCCGCAACTCACTTTGTGCCGGGCGGCTTCAGCTGGGTGGCGTTGGTGGCGCAGTTCTCAGCGAGCGCGGCCTACAACATCACCTATGCTCCCTCCGTTTCCGACTATTCGCGCTATCTGCCGCGCACTTCTCGTCCGCTCCACATCATCGCGGCCGTGTTTCTGGGAGCGTCGTCCGCGGCGATCTGGTTGATTTCACTTGGTGCGTGGCTCGCCACGCGCATCGGTGCCTCAGACGGGCTAGTCGCGCTTCACGACGCGGGCAACGCCCTGATTCCCGGCTTCGGGGTTGTGATGTCCCTGGCATCCGTCGTAGCGCTCGTGGCGACCATGGGTCTGAACGCTTACAGCGGAATGCTAACCATCTTAACGGCGGCGAATTCCCTGTTTGACACTCGCCCGACGCCGCGCCTGCGGATGATTGCGATCTTGGCGATTGCGGCAAGCTGGGTAGCGCTAACCTTCGCGATCACTACGAACGCGATTGCGCTTCTGTTTGCGACACTAACCATCATGCTGTACCTGCTAGTCCCGTGGACATCCGTGAACCTCGTCGATTATTTCTTCGTGCGTCGCGGCCGATACGCGATCACACATCTTTTTAGGCCGGACGGCATCTACCGGGCTTGGGGAAGACGGGGATTGATCGCTTACGTCGTTGGATTCCTGGCCACGTTGCCCTTTTTTGTGCTGCCCGATGTCTACACAGGCCCGGCAGCGCGGTTGCTCAACGGGGTGGACGTCGGTTGGCTCGTGGGCCTAGTCGTGTCCGGCGGCGTCTATTTTGCACTCAGCCGCGGATTCAAGATTGCGGCCGAGAGCGGTGCTATTCAGGAAAGTGACCGGTACCTCAATCGCGTCGGCACTAAGCGTGACCGCAGGGAGCCCTGCAATGGCTGTTGAGGAACCCGCTTTTAAAGCAGTTCTGCACGATGGCAATTTCGAGATTCGCGACTATCCGGCCCTTGTTGTCGCCGAGGTCACCGTGGCCGGTGGACAGAAGAAAGCTGCCATTCAGGGTTTTCGTTTGCTCGCCCGTTACATCTTTGGCGCCAACAAGCAACGGGAGAGCATCGCCATGACGGCGCCGGTGGCGCAGGCACCGAGCAGCGACAGCATTTCGCTAACCGTGCCTGTCACTCAGATCGCGAACGCTAGGAATTGGATCGTCCGATTCACTATGCCTAGCGCCTATACGTTCGATACTCTGCCAGAGCCTACCGATCCCAAGGTCCAATTGAGACGTCTGCCGGCGGAACGCGTCGCCGTTATCCGTTTTTCGGGATTGGCACAGAAAGGCAAGGTGAATGCGAAAGTCACTGAACTGGTCGCCAACCTCGACGCTCATCATCTGCGCGCTATTGGTCCCGTGTCCCTTGCCCAATACAACCCGCCTTGGACGCTATGGTTCATGAGGCGGAATGAAGTGATGATCCGCGTAGGGCCTTGACGCCGCATGGTCCCCGCCGCCGCGCCAGGGCTTCACCACGTACCTCCCGGGCGCCCTATAGCACGCGTAGGTGTTGATGCCAGTGCGCGAGGCACCGACCGAACCGGAGACTCCGGCTGTACCGACTCCTACGAATCCCCCGCTTCTCGCCTGTATATAGTTGCGTCCCGTAGCGGATCCGAGCCTCGCTACGTAAGGGCCTCGCTGTAGGCGGTGGCCTACCCGTGTTCAGGGACAAGTCGCACCGACAGCGCTGGGGCGGTCGGGTTACTCTTAAGCTCGAGCGTAGGGTCCAACGCTGCGCACACAGTCTTTAGGGGAAAACAATGCTTCATTACGCAGTCGTTTTTTTTGTCATAGCGCTGATCGCAGCTGTGTTGGGCTTTGGCGGCATTGCCGCGGGTGCTGCCGGAATCGCTAAAATCCTGTTCGTCGTATTTCTGGTAATCGCCATCCTTACCTTCTTTATGGGGCGCGCGCGCGGACCACGTGTCTGAGTTCTGCGTTCACACCCGCTAACCCAGAGTTCACTGGACCACTCCTGCCCATTTCCACATCCGTTGGAGATCAAATGACCAAACTAAAGCCCTCATGGGTGCTGCTGATAATTCTGTCGCTCTGCGCGATTACCGCCTGCGACAAGGCGAAAAGTCCCGAGGAAGTGGCCAAAGAAACGGCCGCCGCTCGCCAGAGCGCTGCCGAAAACACGGCCAAAGCGGAACAGAACGCGGATGCCAAGGTATCCAGCGCAGAGTCGGACGTCCGCGATAAGAAGATGGACGCGGAACATACGAGCGCTTTGGAGGCTGAAAAGGTCGCAGAAACGAAGGCTGAAGGAGCGCATAAGGTCGCCCTCGCTCAGTGCGAAAGGATGAGTGGCGACGCGCAGAAGAAGTGCAAAGATGAGGCCGACGCTGCGTATAAGACCGCAGTGGCGCAGGCTAATCAGATGAAGGCCAATTCCGACCCCAAGCCGTGACACGCACTGTTGCTTGAGCTTGGCCCGCCCGCGTCGACGGAGGCGCGGACCGGGCTGCGGCGCGACGATTTGACCGGACCAATCTCGCCAAACTGGTAGTAGGCGGTGAATTGCGGCTGCCAAGAGAAAAAGTTTTCCTGGGAACCGGTGGTTTGGGTCAGGCGCTGAGATCCCGCGTGGGTGCCTTCCCTCCGCAGGCGTTCCGCTTCGTGCGATAACAGTATGGCTCGAGACTGCAGGACGGGCGTCGCCGCGAATGCAGCGACAGGCGATGAATGAGTCGTGAGCGATTAAAGAACATCAGACGGCTAGCCATCAATGAGCTTTCTTTCCTGCCGCACGGTCCGCAGCGGCTTCAGCCCGCTGGGCATCTGCGGACTCATGCTTCTGCGAAAGAACCTTTCCGGTGCCCGCATCAACCGTCACTTCGATGATGGACTTTCTTCCCGGGAGCGCAATGTCGAAGCTATAGATTAGGCATCCGCCTTCGGCCTCGAGCTCGCCACTGGCGACGGTCGCCCCGCTGACCTTGACGGCTTTCAAGGCGGTGCTCTGAGCCTCGGATTGAGTAATTTTGGTGAGTGCCGGAAGGGCGGAATCTGCGGTACCTTTTGGGGGATGAAGCGAGCAGTGTGGGCGGCCGGCACTGGCGAAGATCGGAACCCCTAGGATGGCTAAAGCGATAATGCGTTTCATTTGCGTTCGACCTTTAAACGGGAATGTGATCACTTATACGCGGTCACCCTGCCTTGGTATATTAATCTGTGCCGGGACGCGTCGGCCCGGATCTGCGCGCGAAGTGCGCCGTACGGTATCAGCACCTGAACAGTCTTGTAGGAACGGCGCAGCCTGAGGGTTCGCTGGCGCACAGTCGGGACCGTTGCCGCCGTGTCATAAGGTGGGTGAATGACGTCGCGTGACGGCGTTCAGCATCATAGGCGCGAGTCGCACCATGTGGCTCTGGGTCCCGTGCCTGTTCAGACGTAGGGTTCGTTCAGAGGTGACTTCCCATGAATATGACGCTCAGCATCGGCCCTCTAGTCTCATTGCTCGCGGGCATCCTCATCCTGGTCGTGCCGCGGTTGCTCAACTATATCGTAGCCATTTACTTGATCATCATTGGTTTGCTTGGACTCTTCGGCGGAGGCGGTAATTTTCACATCAGGTAACGACACTCAGATCGACGCGCTGTGTCGGGCTGCCTGACCTAGCTCTGACTACAGAGTGTTCGTGGCCACCCTCTGTTCCGCCGCAACGCACCGCGGGTATCACAATGGACTTGGACGCTCACGAATTTGAACGCCTGAGAGTTGCCGCCACGGCACACGGCTATAAACTTGGCGTCTCCACGGAGCTACAAATGAAAGACCTGGAGGGGTCGTCCTTCGATCCCGCAGGCAAGAGAATTGTGCTCAGGGTGTTCCGGTGGATGCCCGGACAGCTACCCGTTGAGTATTCGGAGGGCTCAAGCTATGCCCTCGATGCGCTGGACTTGCGGTCGCGGCTCGAGAAAGATATCGAGACTGCCGCCGAGAAGCTCAACGCGGTTCCCTGAGGGCCGCTCCTAGCGAGCTTACCGGCCGCGCTGAGTCGAGAGCTGGTTCTGCTGTCGTAGAAAGTCGTTACCTGCTCGGGGTAAGGGCAACCGGACGTTGCGGCGCCAGTGTTCTTACACAAGGGAGAGAACCGCAGTCCACCAGAATGCTCGTCTGGGGCCAGAGGGTCGAGAGTTGATGCTGATCGCCCGCAGGCGGGCCAGCGTCAGCAGGATGTGCCCCAGACGATGAGGGTGTCATTGCGGCCTGAGGAACGGGCTGCGCCGTTATCAAGCCGAAGGGACTACAGGGCTACTGGCTCGTGTCGCGCTTCATGTCAAGTCGGACAAAATGTCTGAGGTAAGAGGAGAGACTTTCACCGCTTAGGCCGCCTGTTTAAATCGCTGCTGGTTGATGGTTTTACGATTCGTCCGGGCCGCAGCTATTCGCCTCGCACGTTCGTTTCGAACTTCCTCCGGCTGACCACGATGCCAGATGGCTGGTGTCATGTAACCCAACGCCGCATGTAATCGTTCTTCGTTGTAGTAATGCATGAGCTTGGAGATGATTGTCTGGGCTTGCAGATGGTTCTCGCCGTAGTCGTTGTTCGATTCATCGCGGATCGTGCCGTTGAAGCGCTCGACGATGCCGTTGGATTCGGGGTGACGCGGCCGGGTTTTAATATCGATCAAGTTATGGGCCTTGACAACGGCGCTGACGTCGCGATTGACGAACTCCCCACCGTGATCGTGCACAACCCGGGGCTTGGCGTCCTGGATCGTCTCGAGAGCCGCTTGCAGTTCAGTGGCGACCGATTTGCCATCCAGGCTGATCAGCAGCTTGTGGTGCACGATGTAACGGCTGAAGGCGTCTACGAAGCTCAACAGGAAGTAGAAGCGTGCCGCCACCCATACGTACATGACGTCCGTATGCCATTGCTGGTTCGGCGCCTGGGGCCGAAAGTTATACTCGCCAGAAGACACGACCGAGCGTTTCCAGCGTGATAGCAGGTCCGCATCGCTCAACACCCGGTAAACAGTGCTTTCCCCGACGCACGCAACGCCCGCGTCGACCATCATCCAGGTCAATTTGCGATATCCGATCTTCGGAAACTGGAGTGCGTAGTCGCAAATGGCAAGCCGCTCCTCGGGCAGCAGTTCGTAGACCCGGCAGGGCTTGCCGCTTCGATCCTCCAAGCTCGCGCGCTTCTTCCACGCGTAGTAGACGCTCCTCGGGATCCCCAGGGTGGCGAGCGTCCGATACACTCGCCACCCTGATCGCTTCTTCGTTTGTTCGACAATCCGCATCACCGCCGCCTTGGTGTCCGCCGGTACTCGGGAAAAATCTTCCAACCTCAGATCTTTTTTTAAGCTCCAGGTTCTCCGCTGTGATCTCCGCGATCACTGCCCGCATCCGATCGATCTCCGCCTTGTGCCGAACCTCTGCATCGTCCTTG
>JANYBG010000219.1 GCA_025360865.1 Pseudomonadota bacterium
GCGGGTCTGGTACTGAAGACCGATGTCGACGATGCCGTAGAGCGTGATGCCATTCCAGGTGAGGCTGTTGCCCGCGTCACCCTTGCTGACGACCCCGGGTGGAGTGGTGGAAGCCGGAGCCGTCGCGGTCTGCGCCTGCGCCAGACCCGCGGCCAGCAGCGCGCTGGCGAGCAGCACGCCGCGCGCGCGCCGAGCCGAACTCCGGCTCACAAAAAGCGGGATTGCATTGGTCACGTTAGATTTTCCCTCGTGATCGCGCGACCTTTGTCGTGCTCTCAGCAACGTGTTCAGGTCAATGGCTGCAATTTGCTATAGCTCGGCGCGGTCCTTGGTCTCCGGCAAAAACAGCGCCCCAATGACCAATGTCATCAGCGCGATGATGATCGGGTAGCGCAGCCCGTAATAGATATCCCCCGTAAGAGCGACCAGCGCGAACGCCACGGTGGGCAGAAAGCCACCAAACCAGCCATTGCCGATATGGTACGGCAGGGACATCGATGTGTAGCGTATGCGGGCGGGAAACAGCTCGATCAGCCACGCGGCGATCGGGCCGTAGACCATGGTCACGTAGAGCACCAGCAGCCACAGCAGCACGAAAACCATCGGGTAGTTGATCTGCGCCGGGTCAGCCTTGGCGGGGTAGCCAGCCTCTTTGAGGGAGCCGCTCAGGGTCTTGCTGAACTTCTCGGTGGCGGCCTTGAGGTCCGCCGCGGCCATGGTGCCGCCCTCGATGGACTCGATCACGGGCGCGTCGCCGATATGAACCTGCGCGACCGCGCCCACCGCTCCGGCCGCGTTGTTGTACGGCACGCCGGCCTTCGCGAGCGCGGCCTTGGCGATATCGCAGGACTGCACGAACTTCTTCTTGCCGACCGGATCGAACTGAAAGCTGCACGCATTCGGGTCAGCCACGACGGTGACGGGCGCGTGGGTCGAGGCGCTCTCAATGGCGGGGTTCGCGAAGTGGGTGATCCCCTTGAAGATCGGCACGTAGGTGAGGGCTGCGAGCAGGCAACCGGCGAGCACGATTTTCTTGCGACCGATGCGATCGGAGAGGCTGCCGAAGACCAGGAAGAACGGCGTCGCCAGCAATAAGGCACCAGCGATCAGGAGATTCGCCGGCTGCGGGTCCACCTTTAGGACCTGGCTCAGGAAGAAGAGGGCGTAGAACTGTCCGCAGTACCACACCACGGCCTGCCCCGCGGTCGCCCCGAGCAGCGCCAGTATGACCAGGCGCAGATTTCCCCAGCGCGCGAACGATTCGGTGAGCGGCGCCTTCGAGCGCGTGCCAGCCGCCTTCATCTCCAAGAATACGGGCGACTCGGCCAGCTGCATCCGGATGTAAACCGAGACCCCCAGGAGCACGAAGGACAGGAGGAAGGGAATTCGCCATCCCCAAATCTCGAAGTCGGTCTTGAGCAGGGAGCGGCAGATGAGGATCACGACCAGGCTCAGGAAGAGACCGAGCGTCGCTGTGGTCTGGATCCAGCTCGTGTAGAGGCCACGCTTGCCTGGCGGCGCGTGCTCGCCGACGTAGGTCGCGGCGCCACCATATTCTCCGCCCAGAGCCAGTCCCTGCAGCAGGCGCAGTACCACCAGTGCGACAGGGGCGAGTACCCCGACCGATGCATAGCTCGGCAGCAGGCCCACGAGGGCGGTCGACAGACCCATGATGACGATTGTGATCAGGAATGTGTGCTTGCGGCCCACGAGATCCCCGAGCCGACCGAACACCAGAGCGCCAAAGGGCCGCACCGCGAATCCCGCGGCGAAGGCGAGGAGTGCGAAGATGAACCCGGTGGTCTCGTTCACCCCGGAGAAGAACTGCTTCGAGATGATCGCGGCTAGCGAGCCGTACAGGTAGAAGTCGTACCACTCGAATACGGTGCCAAGGCTCGAGGCAAAGATAACCTGGCGGTGAGCTTTGTCGATGCCCACGCCACTCGCAGGTAGGGTGCTGGTTGCCACTGGGAGCCTCCTCTCGTGCAGTTGTTATCGCTGGAAGCGCCCGAATTCTCGTTATTGGCGTTCGGCTGCCTCCACCGCCGGAAGCGGCCCGGATTATTCCACAGGCGTTGACGTTCAACAAAGGCCAGCCCGTGCGGGCCACCTTAGTGCGAATGTGTCGCGGGCCGGCACCCCAACCGCTGTGTCATCCGGCACAACGGCTCGGGCTCGCACTGTGGCTCCACGCACCTCGTTGCTGTGCGGCTGTCGGGGAGGGCCCCGGGTTCGGCGGTTCGTCCTCTGCGGCGCGGACGGGCAGCCGACGCGGGGTGCCTAGGTGCGCCCCGCGCGTGGGGGCGCGCGGGGGCCCGCACTCACTGCGGGGTGGCGACCTGAACGGGCTTGCCGGTCAGGAGCGCGTTGATTTCTGGGACCAGCGCGTTCAGGGAGTCGTCGCCGAAACCTGAGTGGATAGCGGCGATGCTGCCATCGCGCCCGATGAGGAGCATGTGCGGGATGCTGTGGATCCCGTATCTGTCGGCGATGTCGCCGTGCGGATCCACGAGCATCGTCAGCTTCCAGCCGGACTGCTTCGCGTTTTTCTTGAGATAACGCATCGTCTCGTCGGAATCCTTGAAGCTCATGGCAAGCACCACAAGCTTGTCCCTGCCGACGTGCTCCTGAATCCCCTCGAGGTTTGGAAGCTCCTGCCGGCAGGGCGCGCACCAGGTCGCCCAGAAGGTGAGAATCACAACCTTGCCGCGTTGGTCGCTCAGGCGCGTCCTTTCGCCTGTGACGAAGCTATAGGCGGTGAAGTCCGGTGCGACGCTCCCCACCGCAGGACCGGTGCCCTTCGAGGCCCAGGCGAGGCTGGAAAGCAGAGTTATGGCCAGCGCGTTGGTGGCCCAGGTGGTTGGGTGCATGCGCTGATCATAGCGCGGCCACCTGTCTATAGCCTCAGCTCGACAGGGTCCTGCGGCCTCGTGGCGGAGGGGGCATCTCGATCGGCGTTCGCGGGGGATCTTCGATGGGCGCGGGCGGCGGGCTTTCAGCCGGCGATCCCGGAAACTCACGCGGCTGGTTCGCCGGCACCTCCGCGCGGCGCCTCACCCGCTGCCGCGCGACTGGCGCTATCTCATCCACCCAAACCGGGGTCAGCCAATACCCGCCCGGCAGCACTTCCTGTGTCACGCTTAGCCTTCCATTCCGCAGTTCCTGAGCCGATTGTTGTCGATAATCCGGCGGTACGCCGCAGGCTGAGTGAGCGAGGCCTGGTCAGTCGGCTCCTACATGGCCGCTGCGCTCGCCGGAGCTATAGCCCCGGTCGCGACTGCCGCACAATGCCGCCGTGAGAAGAGCGATTGGGATGGGGCGACCCGCAGTGGTCTGGTCCGCTTGCCGGACGCGACTCAGTGGCGCGAACCGCGGTGGAACAGGGCCGCTGCGGCATCGGGTGGCTTCCGCCCAAGCCTCAGCATCAGCGGGCTCAGCCCTGCCTCCCGTCCATACACCATTGTCCATGCGCTGCGGGCGAGTGCGGTCGCGCGGATGCGCGAGGTGACCCTCCGGTCGGTCCACCCAGTCGCGCATCCCCGTGTGCCGCGGGAGGCGATTCGCGCCGCGCTGCCCCGCGCGCTGAGTCCGGAGCTGGCCACGCTGGTGGACGCGGTGCCTGCGGATCCCAGCGCCTGGCTTTTCGAGATCAAGTTCGATGGGTACCGCCTGCTCGCGCGGGTCGGAGCTCGCAAGGTCACGCTGCTGACGCGCAACGGCATTGACTGGAGCGCGAGATTCCCCGCGTTGACGAAGGAGATCCGGCGCCTGAACCTGCCGGCGGGGTGGTATGACGGGGAAGTCGTCGCGCTGAACGAGAAGGGCGTGCCGGATTTCGGAAGGCTGCAGGCCGCCTTTGAGGAATCCCAAGCTCGCGATGCGGTCCTCTATCTTTTCGACTTGCCGTTCCACCGGGGCTTCGACCTACGCGAGGCGCCGCTGAGCGCGCGACGCGCGCTGTTGCGCGAGCTCCTGTCCGGGCACGAATCAAAGTCCGTTCGCTTCAGCGCGGAATTCAAGGCTGACCCAGCCAGCATCCTCACCTCCGCCTGTCGCCTCGGGCTCGAGGGCGTGATCGGCAAGCGCGTGGACTCCCGGTACGTGAGCCGGCGCAGCGCCGACTGGATCAAGCTCAAGTGCGGCAAGCGGCAGGAGTTCGTCGTGGGCGGCTATACCGAACCGGAAGGCTCCCGGGAGGTACTGGGTTCCTTGCTGCTGGGCGTCTACGAGAAAGGCGGCCAGCTGCGATACGCCGGCAATGTCGGCGCGGGATTCGCCGCCTCGACGCTGCGCTCCCTCGCCGCGCCGTTGAAGCGCCTGGCCACCGGGCGGCAGCCGTTCCAGGACGGGGTGAGGATTTCGGGCAGGCCGCATTGGCTGAGACCGAAGCTCGTGGCTGAGGTCTCCTTCAGCGAATGGACGCGCGACGGACGACTTAGGCATCCGGTGTTTCACGGGCTGCGCAAGGACAAGGATCCACGTTCGATTCGGCGCGAGGAGTCCAATGGGGAGAATGCCGTCATGAAGAAAGTCGCGCCGGGAAGGATCGCGCGCGGAAAGAGTTCCACCGCGCCACCCATCACCCGCGTTACGGTCACGCACGGTGAGCGCGTGATCGATGCCTCATCCGGGGTGAGTAAGGGGCGGTTGTTCGCCTATTACGAGGCCGTCGCGCCACTGCTGTTGCCGCATCTTCGCGAGCGTCCGGTATCGCTGGTGCGGGCACCCGGGGGGCTCGCCGGCCCGAAGTTCTTCCAGAAACACGCAGCGTCGGCGACCCTCGCTGGTGTTTCGCAGCTGGACGCGCGCCTCGATCCGGATAACCCGCCAATGCTGAGGGTGGATGGCCAGGAGGGCATCCTTTCCGCGGCGCAATGGAACGTGATCGAATTCCATACGCAGAACGCCACGGCACAGGACTACGAGCGTCCTGACCGCGTTGTCTTCGACCTCGATCCCGGCGAGCGGGTGGGCTGGGCGGTGATCCGCGACGGGGCACGCCTGCTCAATGCCCTGCTCGAGCAACTGGGGCTGACCGGGTTCCTCAAGACCAGCGGCGGCAAGGGCCTGCATCTGGTGGTGCCGCTTCGGCCGCGAGTTAGCTGGGATGAAGCGAAGACGATGGCCGCAGCCGTCACCGCGCACATGGCGCGCACCATCCCGGACAGGTTCGTCCAGAAATCGGGTGCCAATAACCGCAGGGGCAAGATCTTCATCGACTACCTGCGCAACGGGCGTGGGGCGACCACGGTGGCGGCCTGGTCAGCGCGCGCACGTCCGGGGCTGGGAGTCTCCGTGCCCTTGCGGTGGGAGGAGTTGGCTGGGGTGAAATCCGCCGACCAATGGACGATCGCAAACGTGGCACGCCGGATGAAGATCGGGAATACGCCTTGGGACGGGTACGCAGCGACGGCCGCGGATCCCAGGGGCGCGATCCACAAGCTCGCGGAACTCGCGCCCGAGGCGGGCGATACGGTGGCTTCGCGCCGGAGGCGGCGTTCTCGAGGTCGCCCGGCACGCTGACGTCTCAGCCGAAGCCGGCGCCGCTCCCCAGGGGGCTGGCGTGGTGGCAAGGGCGACAGTCACCGACCTTGAGGGGGATTCGCGCGCTGCCTCGCCGCTTCACTCAACCTGACTTCCCCGGGGCCTAGGCCGTCGGCCGGATCGTGAGCAGTTCCTCAAGGAACCCGCCGTAATTGCGCTCGCGGTCGACGAAGTGGATCTCCAGGATCCAATGACGCGGCGAACCATCGGGCAGCGGCTCCCGCAGCGATGTCGGGTTGCCGCTGCGGATCGACAGTCGCTTCACCGGGCCCTTTTCGGCCTCGTGCGGGAACTTGTCGACCGGATGCCCGGCGGTCTTGGCGCCGAATGTCCAGCCGCGCGGGGCGGCCAGGGCGGCCACGAAGTCGTACAACTCGCCGGCGGAAAGCGTCGGCGTCGACTCGTAATGCGCCTGCCCCAGCCGAAAGGCCTCGGCGATGTCGGCGCAGAGCCGGTGCTTGCGAGGATCTGACCCTAAAGCATACGAGCGACCCAGGTCCGCTTCCCAGTGGGCGAACACGGGACCGAAGTCCAGGTAGACGATATCGTCGGCTTCGAGGCGGCGGTCGGGCGCGGCATCGTAGTAGCCCAGGACTGTGTTCGGACCACTGCGGACCATGCGCTTGTGCCAGTGTCGCTTGAGCCCGAAGAGTTCGCGCGCGAGTTCGTGGATGGCCTTGCTCAGTTGCGACTCGAGCACTCCAGGAGAGATGAGCCCACGCTCGATGACCGCGGCGAACAGCGCCTCGGCCTTCAGCTGCGCATCCCACAACGACTGTTCCCTGGGCCCGAGCATTCCTGACTCCTCAGATAGGGTCACGCGGGGGTCGCGCTCTCGGAAGTGATCCAGGGCGGGCTCGCGCATCGACCGGTGCGCGCGGCTCGCGCGGCGCTGACGCCTGCCGTCGCGAGCTCAGTGCGCAGGGTACACGAGCACCGGCGTCGAGCGGTAGAGCTGCGGGTAGAGGCGCTGCAGGTTCGCCACTTTGGACAGATCGTTGACAACGATGTAAGGGTTGTTGGGATTGCGGGTGAGGAAATCCTGATGGTACGCCTCAGCCTCGTAGAAGCGCTTATTCGGCTCGACGCGGGTGACGATTGGGTGGTCGTATGCGTGCGCTGCGTTCAGCTGCGCGATGTAGGCGTTGCTGATCTCGACCTGGCGGGGGCTCTGCGCGAAGATCGCCGAGCGGTACTGGGTGCCGGAGTCCGGGCCTTGGCGGTTGAGCTCCGTCGGGTCATGCGCCACGGAGAAATAGACCTGCAACAACTCTCCGAAGCTCACCTGCGCGGGATCGAACTCGATGCGAACCGACTCCGCGTGCCCGGTATTGCCGTCAGAGACCCGCTCGTACTCGGCCGTCTCCCGGTCGCCGCCGGCATAGCCTGACTCCACTCGCGTGACTCCCTTGAGGTGCTGGAACACTCCCTGCACGCCCCAGAAGCAGCCGCCGGCGAGAACCGTGACCTCCTTGTTGCCCGCTACCGGGCTTTGCGCCGGCGTCCCGGCGAGCACCGGGGCGGGGATCACCCGCGCCTCCTCGGCGCGAATGCGCCTCCCGCTCACGGTGGCGAGCACCAGGACGACGAGGACCGCCATCAGCGTGAATGCGCTTAAGCGCGCGGCGGAACCACGGGCGGAGAAAGTGCGTGTCGTCTTGTTCATAGGTAACTGCGGCCTCATCCAAATGTAAACGCGTAGACCCGCACACCTGGATCCAGAAACTTGATTTCGAACGTGCGGTCCTGAACGGGGCCTCGCTGACGCAGCAGCTGGTAGAGGCGCTGCCCGGTGACGACGCCATTCCCGGACGCATCGACATCACTGCCGTGGCTGTCCAGCGGTTCCGCGCCATCGATGGTCACGTGGAAGCGCACCGGCTTACCGTCTGCCGCGGGTCCCATCACCAAGTGCAGGTCACGGGCGTGGAAACGGTACACGACGCCGCCACCCGATTCGTTGAGGCGCGACTGTTCCGGCGCAATGGTCCAGGTGCCTCGCAGACCCCACTGGTTAAGCGCGAGTGGAGTCACGGAATAGCGATGGGCGGTGTCGGCGACCACCCCGCCGACGGAGCCGAAGCGCTCGATTCGCTCATAACCGGCGTAGGTCTCGGGGGACGCGACGTCAGCGAGGTCAGGCGGCGCCATCGCTCCCTGCGCGGTCACCGGCACGTCGACCGCGGAAACATCCGCGTGACCGGCCTCGGCGAGCAGTTGGCGGATCACCTGCTCGGACTGCTCGTACTCGCCCTCGCCAAAGTGGTGATGGCGGATGCGGCCCCGGGCATCGACGAAGTAGTGGGCTGGCCAGTACTGGTTGCCGAAGGCGCGCCAGATCGCGTAGTTGTTGTCGATGGCGACCGGGTAATCGATCTTGAGGTCCGCGACCGACTGCCGGACATTGCCCAAGTCCTTCTCAAAGGCGAACTCCGGCGCGTGGACACCGATGACGACCAGACCCTGAGAGCGATACTTGTCCGCCCAGGCCTTCACGTAGGGCAGGGCGCGCAGGCAGTTGATGCAGGAGTACGTCCAGAAGTCCACCAAGACCACCTTCCCTCTGAGTTCACGCGCGCTAAGCGGCGGAGAATTCAGCCAGGCGACAGCGCCGTCCAGCGAAGGCATGTCGCCTTCGACCGGAAGTCCGCCGCCGGAGGCCGCGTGGGCAGGCGAACGCCCGGCCGCATCCGGGTGGCTCGCGCCACGGAACTGATCAAGCAGACGCTGCTCGATCGAGGAGGTGTGTGCGAGCGAGACCCGGGAAAGGAAGCCGGTGTCCACGCCGAGCGCTATGGCGGCGACCGCGAGGAGAACGGCCGCCCCCAGTGCGCGCCGGGCCCACTCTCCGGCGCCCAGCGATCGCTTCATGGCGGTGAAGACGCGGCCACCCAGCAGAAGGGCCAGGGCCAGTGAGGTCGCCGAGCCTGTCGCATAGGCGAACAACAGCGCGGTGGTGCCGGCGCTCGCGCCCTTGAGCGCCGCGCCGCTGAGAATCAGGCCGAGCACCGGGCCCGCGCATGGCGCCCAGAGCAGGCCGGTCGCCACACCCAGCACGAGCGAGGTGCCGATGCCTGACTTCTGCGGGCCGGCCGAGTCGCCGGTCGCGGACGTCGCCAGCTTGTCCCCCAGTGACACCAGCGGCCGCATCATCCGGTCGGCGAGGGCGGGGAACAACAGGGTAGCCCCGAACAGCGCGAGCAGGACCAGGGCGATGATCCGGCCGTACTGGTTTGCCGCGACAGCCCAGCCACCCACCACTGATGCGAGCGTGGCCACCAGTGCGAACACCAGCGCCATGGAGACCAGCAACGGCAGGCCGTTGGTCAGGAAGGGCCGGTCAGCGCGCGCGAACACGAATGGCAGGACCGGCAGGACGCAAGGGCTCAGGATTGTGAGCACGCCGGCGAGAAAGGCGACCAGCAGCAGAATCACACTCGTGTACTCCGGATCTTCAGTGCGCGGTGGGCTTGAACTTCAGGGCAACGCCATTGATGCAGTAGCGTAGCCCTGTGGGCTTCGGACCATCGTCAAATACGTGACCCAGGTGCCCACCACAGCGGCGGCAATGGACTTCAGTGCCGAACATGAGGTTGCCGCCGGCGCTCTGTTGAGCACCGCCGCCCTTGAGCGGGGCCCAGAAGCTCGGCCAGCCCGTGCCACTGTCATACTTGTTCTCGGAGGAGAAATTCTCAAGATCGCAGCCAGCGCAGGAGAAAGTCCCGGACCGCTTCTCATCCAGCAAAGGACTGGTGAACGGATGCTCGGTGCCGGCCTCACGCAGGACCCGGAATTGATCGGGCGTCAGCAGCTTATGCCACTGCTCGGTGGTGTGAGTCACCTCGAAGGTGTTCGCGGTCGCGGCCTGAGATGCGCTCCGGTACGCGACACCCAGGGCGAGGCACGCCGGGATTCCACCGAAGATCAACGAGCGTCTGGAAATAGTCATGGGTTCTCCCGACCGGTCGACAAAGAAGTGTCTCGCTCAAGTAGACCGCCGCGGCCAGCGGAATGTCACCGACGGCGCCGGCGCGCGCGATTACCGGCGAAGTGACCTCCCGCGCAGTTTTGGCGCGCGATTCGTCTGCGGGCGCCGTGGCTCAATCGCTTTCCCTTCGAGGCGTGGGGAACCTGCTGGTGCTAGCGCGCTACTGAGCAGCGTGATGATCGTCTAGAGCGACTGCGTGTACCCCCATGGAGTGGTGATGCCAATACGACCAGTGGCCAAATTCGCGTAGAACCCCGAAAGGTGCGCGGCAGGGGTTGTAGGTGAGTATGCTATTTACCATAATATACATTATGCGAAGTAGAACGATCCATGTCGTATGGGAGCACACGGCCGGAACCTAGCGCCAGTCAGCCCATCGCGTCCTGCGGTGGGCCTCTCTTTACTACAGTACGCCCGCCGACATTAACGCTGAGGCAACGCGACCCGGTTACGCCGAATTGCGCGCCGAATTCTTACTGGAAGTAGAAAGAGACTCCGAGTCCGCCCTGGGCATCGGGTGCGTGACGGCTGACGCCCAGATCAACTGACAGATCCAATTGCACGGTCCGCGCGACCATCCAGGCCATTCCACCGCCCGCGATGGTCGCGTCGGGGCTTTGGGGGACATGGTCATAGGCGACTTCCACGTAGCCGCTCAGGCTGTCACTCATCGCGAAGTCCAGATTGGACGACAGCCTGTACCCTACCCTCGAGCGGTAATAATTCGCGTTGATATAGAAGCCCGTCGAGTAGGTGTTGTTGAGCTTGAGGCTCATTGTGGTCGCCAATCGGTACTGCGCTGTTCGAGCCGTGAATGCGTCCTGGCCCGTCGCGAAAGTAATTCCCGCAAGAGCGGCCCATGTGAACTGATCCGAGGCGGACGGCAGAGCGGTCTTCAGGGCGAGACTGGTGTCGCCCCTGCCGGTCGCTGCACCGGAAGCACCTGGGGCGCTCATTGCCTGATAGCTGAAGAGTGGCGTGGCGAGCTGTAATTCCACCTTGTGGCCAAGGCCTGCGCGGACGTTGCTATCCAGGCTGTAAAGCGTGCTACTAATTCCCGCGTCGGATGTGTGCAGAAAGTCCGGCAGCCCGAGTTCGAGCGCGAAGCCACCGCTGGGTATGATCGATGGGGAAAACGCGATTCCCGGTCGATCAAAGCCGGGTGTATCGGCAGGGACGCCACCGACGCCCGCGAGCGAAACGAACGCCGATAGCCCGGCGACCGCCGCCCTGTATCGGGCTCTGAGAACGGCTAAGAACATC
Source organism: Pseudomonadota bacterium (assembly GCA_025360865.1). GTDB lineage: Bacteria > Pseudomonadota > Gammaproteobacteria > Steroidobacterales > Steroidobacteraceae > 13-2-20CM-66-19. The sequence continues at coordinate 10,796 of JANYBG010000219.1, forward strand.
GGACAGGCAGTAAAAACCATCGGACCGGTTGAGCGGGGCGTAGATCGATTATCGCATCAGCCGACATTCGTGCAACCTTCCGGGTTGCACTGGACCGGCCCCAATGCTCACTTGACGCTCCTGAGTGAACCGTCGAACCCATGATAAAGCGGCCATTCGGATTGGGATAAACTGACCGCCGTAAAGGCCGAAGCTGAGCGCTGATGACCGAGACCCCCAGAGCAGTGTTCCTCAGCTATGCCTCGGAGGATGCCGAGGCGGCTCGGCGCATCTGTGATGCATTGCGCCCCGCCGGCATCGAGGTCTGGTTCGACCAGACCGAGCTGCGTGGCGGCGACACCTGGGACCAAATGATCCGGCGGCAGATTCGAGAGTGCGCCCTGTTCGTGCCCGTGATTTCGACCAGCACCCAGCAGCGATCCGAGGGCTACTTCAGGCTGGAGTGGCGACTTGCCGATCATCGCACGCACCTAATGGGCAGGGGGCGCGTATTCGTGGTGCCGGTTTGCATTGACGATACACGCGACGCCGATGCCGACATTCCCGACTCATTTTCCGCAGTCCAATGGACACGCCTGCCCGCAGGTAACACGCCGCCAGCGTTCGTTGAGCGAGTGGCCCGCCTGCTGTACCCCGAAAATTCGGATGCGCGGGCGGAGGGCCGACCGGCCCGTGGGTCGTCAACGATCGCGCCGCAGGCCATCGCGCCGGCCCATGCACCGCCGCCGGATCAGTCCATCGCCGTATTGCCATTCGCGAACCTGAGCGCCGACAAGGACAGTGAGTACTTCAGCGACGGCCTGGCTGAGGAAATCCTGAACGCCTTGAGTCAAGTCGAAGGCCTACGCGTCGCGGCCCGCAGCTCGGCATTCTCGTTCAAAGGTAGATCGGTTGAAGTCCGCGAGATCGCCGCGAAGCTGCATGTGGCGAACGTGCTGGAAGGGAGCGTTCGTCGCGCTGGCCAGCGGGTCCGCGTGACTGTCCAACTCGTCGACGTTCAGAACGGCTTCCAGCTGTGGTCGGAGCGGTACGATCGGCAGATGGAGGACATCTTCGAAATTCAGGACGAAATCGCCCGCGCGATCACTGAGCGGCTCAAGGTCACATTCGCCGCGGCCCCGACGCGATCGACGAGCAATATCGAGGCGTTCGAGCTTTACTTAAAGGGTCGGCATCACTGGTATCAGCGCTCGCCGGCCGCGATGCACGCGGCGATCCAATGTTTCGAGCAGACCATCAGGCTGGATCCTGAGTACGCGCTCGCCTACGCCGGACTCGCGGACTGCTACGGGATTCTCCGCTTTTACGGTTGGATGCCGGCCGAGCTGGCCCGGCCGCCAGCGCATCGGGCGATGACGCAAGCGATCGCGCTGGCGCCGACGCTGTGGGAAACCAACTACTCGCAGGCGTTTTACATCTTCTACTTCGAGCGCACCTGGCAGACGGCGGGGCGTCATTTCGAAAAATCCATCTCCATAAATCCCCGCGCCTCCCTGGCTCACGCGTACTACAGCTTGTTCCTAACCGCGGCTGGAAATTCCGCGGACGCGCTTGTGCACGCAACACAAGCCTGCGAGCTTGATCCGCTTGCGCCGGTCATACTCTGCCTGGCGGCGGCGACGTTGTTCACGCTGGGGCGTTACGCGGAGTCCGAGCGCGCCGCGCTGCGGTCACTCGAGCGTCAGCCGGATTACCTGTTTGCTCACTGGCAGCGCGCACTAGCGCTCTGCGGCCTGGGCCGCGATCAGGAGGCGATTGCGCCGTTGGAGCGAACGGTTATTTTGTCGCGCGCGCCAATGTTCGTAGGTGTGTTGGGGTTTGGGTACGCGCGCGCCGGCCGCGGAGAGGACGCCGGTCGTCTGCTGCGCGAGCTCGAGGATCGGGGCACGCGCGGGGAATACATCCCCCCGACCGCCGCGCTGGCGATCCATGTCGGCCAACGGAACATCCCCGGAATCCGTAACGCCCTCGCAAAAATCGTCGCGGAAGGCGGCCCACCGCTGACGGTACGGGTTCTCTGCGGTGAGTTTCTCGAGGCGTTCCGAACGGATACTGAGATCGACCGTCTGCACCGAGAGCTGTTCGGCTGGTGATTCCTCTGGCCGCTCCGCTTGTCCGCACGCAACCGTCGCGCAATTGATCGCACTTCGCATAGCGCGCCTTCTAATAAGCGCTAATCGCTTGGCCGTTGAGTCTCACGGGATCCGCGCGCTGTGCGGCGCGGTCCTTGCGCCGGCGCAGCGGCGCGAGAACCAGAGCCTCGTGTCACACAAGTGCGGCGCTCCCGGCTTGAAGGCGTCGATGAGGTCAAGCCACGAGGCTTCGGACGGGGTGTCACGCGGAGGTTGGGCCGCCCACGGGCAAGTTCGCCAGCGCTAGCCTTGAGCCTTGCCGGGTTCGGCGCTCGGATCAGTGTGGCTTTTCCCCGGGCTGCGTGATGAAGGCGGATGGCTCGGCGTGAACGCCGTTTACCGTGGTACCACCGTTATGGATCGCGGGGAACAACGCCTGCATGGAGGCCGGGAAAATGAGCGTCGGCTTCGTCTTCTCATCAAGATGCGCGAGGTCCGCCGCGGTTAGAGTGACCTCGAGCGCCTTGATGTTGTCCTCGAGCTGATCCAGGCGACGGGCGCCGATAATGGTGGACGTGACGCCTGGCTGGGCTTGCAGCCAGGCCAGCGCGACGCGCGCGACCGTGGTGTCGTGGGCCTTGGCGATCTTCTCAAGTTCGTCGACCAGATCAAAGGTGCGATCGTTGAGAAGGTGGCCCATAAACGCCCCGCGCCCTTCCGCGGTCTTCGCCGTCGCGCGCGTGTACTTTCCGCTCAGCAGCCCGCTCTTGAGCGGTGACCACGGCGTCACGCCGAGTCCGAGCTCCTTCGCCATGGGCATGAGTTCCTGCTCGACGGTGCGTTCCAGCAGCGAGTACTCGATCTGCAGGCCAATGAAGGCCGACCAGCCGCGGAACCGGGCGGTCACGGTCGCTTCCGCGATCTTCCACGCCGGTGTGTCCGATACGCCGATGTAGCGGACCTTGCCGCTGCGCACGAGGTCCTCCAGCGCCGCCATCGTCTCCTCGATGGGGGTGTGCACATCCCAGTTGTGCAGCCAGTACAGGTCGATGTAGTCGGTCTGTAGGCGCCGCAGCGACTGCTCGCAGGCGGCGATGACGGACTTGCGGCCGGAGCCACCACCGTTCGGATCACCGGGGTACAGGTTGCCGCTGAATTTCGTGGCGATGACAAGCCGGTCGCGCTTGTCCTTGTCGCGGCCGATGTGGTCGCCGATGATCTTCTCGGAATGGCTCTTCGTGTAGAAGTTCGCGGTGTCGATGAAGTTGCCACCGAGCTCGAGGTAGCGGTCGATGATCTTCTCGGATTCCTTCACCGGCGTGCCCCAGCCGAGGTCGGCGCCAAAAGTCATCGCTCCCAGGCACAGCGGACTCACGCGCAGTCCCGAGCGGCCCAGTGTCACGTAATGGTCAAGCGGCATGCGGATTTCCTTCGCCTGGCGGCGGGGGTCGAGTGCGGGTGAAAGCGAGAACTGTCACATTCGTCGCCTCGGATTACTGTACGTTCGAGGCTGCACTGCGTCCATCTGCTGGAAGGGAGAGGCCTGCCTGCCGCGAGAGGCGTCTGGGAAAGGGCACCCTGACCGACGACCCTGTCGGCCCCTCCCCTCGTGAGGTCCCTCCTTCGGTGCCACCACGGATAACACCTGAATGACTGAAGCAACGCTTGGCGGCCGGTTGACCTTCGCCGGTACCTCACTGACGGTTCGACGAATCGGGTACGGCGCGATGCAATTGGCCGGGCCGGGTGTGTGGGGCCCGCCCAAGAGCCCGGACACCGCGGTGGCGGTCCTGCGCGAGGCGGTCGCCGCGGGTGTGAACCACATCGATACCTCTGACTACTACGGGCCGCACATCACCAACCAGCTGATCCGGTGTGCTCTGCATCCGTACCCGGCTGATCTTGTGATCGTGACCAAGCTCGGCGCGCGTCGCCCGGCTGACCAGTCCTGGCAACCGGCGGTCTCCCGCGCGGAACTCGTTTCGGGAGTGCACGACAATCTGCGCAACCTGCGCCTGGAGGCGCTCGATGTGGTGAATTACCGGTCGATGGGCTCGGGGCATGGACCGGAGGAGGGATCCATCGCCGAGCAAGTAGGCGCGCTAGTGGATCTGAAGGCCAAGGGGCTGATACGCCACATCGGTCTGAGCAACGTCACGAGCGCCCAGGTCGCTGAGGCGCGGGCCCTCACGGATGTGGCGTGTGTCCAGAATCTCTACAACCTCGCGCACCGCGAGGACGAAGCACTGGTGGAGGCGCTCGCCCGTCAGCACATCCCCTACGTACCTTTCTTTCCGCTGGGTGGGTTCACACCGCTGCAGTCGGCGACTCTGTCAAGCGTGGGGGAGGAACTATCCGCGACCCCGCTACAGGTCGCGCTGGCATGGCTCCTGCGCCGGCCGAACATGCTGCTGATTCCCGGGACCTCGTCACCCGTTCACCTGCGGGAGAACCTAGCGGCGGGGACGTTGGAGCTCTCCCCGCGGCAGCTAGCGCGGCTCGACGGGATCGCCGCGTCGAGCGGCGCGTCGGACTAACGGACTCGGGGCGACGCCGACGCTTACAGCTTCGAACCGCCATCGACCTGGATGGGCTCGCCGCTGATGCACCCCTGGCGGGCGCATCAGCGTTCAGAGCCCTGGCTCGCGCCAGGGAACTCAATTCACGATTCAGTTGCCGCCGTGCGCAGCGCCACTCGTGACGGTGACTTTCGAGTCAACCCGCGAGCCATGCGCGGGCGGCTTCGCATTAATAGCGCGCCGCCGGCGTCAACAGCCGCGCGACACGTACGCGCGGAACACCAGCTCACGGCGAATCGTCGCCGCAGGAATCCCCAGTGCCCGTCAGGCAGCGCAATGTCGACGGACCGTTAGTTCGTATCGCTCGCAGTGCCAGAATTGGGGCCGCCGTGGACCACCCGGTGCCCGACCGCCGTTACCGCCTCGCAAGCGGTGTACTCGCCAGCCAGTCGGTCAACAGGCGCGCAGCCTCGGCGTGGTCGCAAAGCCGCACCGGTTCGCTAAGCGCGTCCGCCGGATTCAAGGCGGAAATGGTGAAACGACCGATCCCGGGCCCTGCCCCTTGGATCTTGCCGTTCAGCCCGCAGCCAATGACTTCTCGGCTGATACAATGAGAACTTGACGCTCGAGAAGCCGCCATTGAGAGCCAGTATCGGCGGATGAACCCGATGGGTCGATTCCTCGCCCGCCCCCCCTGAGAATTCGTGCTCCCCGCCGAGGAATACCCCGCCTCCCGGGGTTCGCACGCGAACCATCGGGAGACTGCGCGCCATCCTGTGATGTGAATGGCAGGGCTCGGCGGCGCTATGGGGACGGCATCGCACCCCAAAAAGCCGCGTCGCGAGGTGCGCGGTGCTCCAGTCCGTTTGGGTGGTTGCTGGTTGCGTACCGGAGGCGCAGGCTAAGCCGCGACTGGCACCTGCGCCGCCGGGAATCCCCGACCCGCCGAGGCCGCTGGCCGCGATGTCGGGCGATGACGCCGATTTCCGGTCACTGGGTGCCACGTTGGGTGAAGCTATTCCGATATGTCGCTGATCCAGATTTATATGCGCGTGCTGGGGCTGCTGGCGCCGGAGAAATGGCTGGCCACCGCGCTCGCCGTCGCCAACGTGTCCCTCGCCGGGGTGTTCCTGGTCGAGCCGTGGCTGTTCGGACGCGTGGTGGATGCCCTGGCGGCGCAGCTCTCCGCGGATGCCTGGAGTTACATCGCCTGGTGGACCGGGGTGGGGTTCTTCGGCGTCGCGGCCAACGCCCTCGTCGCGCTTTACTCGGACCGGCTGGCCCACCGCCGGCAGCTGGAAGCCATCGCTGATTTCTTCGAACACGCCCTCGCGCTGCCGCTGGCGTTCCACGACCAGCAACATACCGGGCGCCTGCTGCGCACGCTGCACACCGGCAGCGGCAACCTGTTCTTCCTTTGGCTGGCTTTCTTTCGCAGTCACCTGAGCACCCTGATCGCCGTTTTGGTGATGATCCCGCTGGCGCTGCGCATCAACTGGCAGCTCGCCCTGGTGATGATCGTGCTGATGATCACCTTCGTCCTGTTCAACACCCTCGTCGTGCGGCGCACCGGCAACGCGCAGCGCCGGGTCGAGCGGCTGAACCAGGAGATCTCCGAGCGCGCCGGAGATGTCTTTGGCAACGTCCTGGTCGTGCAAAGCTTCTCGCGAATCGTGAGCGAGGTGGCCGCCTTGCGGCAGCTGGTCGGCGAGGTGCTAACCGCGCAGTATCCCGTGCTGCGGGGTTGGGCGTGGGTCTCGGTGGCTAACCGCGCGGCGAGCACACTGACCGTCATCGGCATCTTCGCCCTCGGCGTCCAGCTGCACGGTAAGGGCGAGATCAGCGTCGGGTCGATCGTGAGCTTCGTCGGCTTCGCGATGATGATGATCGGGCGTATGGAGCAGCTGGCTGGGTTCATTTCCGAGCTCTTCTTTCAGGCACCGGCGCTCGCCAACTTTTTCGAGATCCTCGACGCGCGCAGCGCCCTGCAGGAGTCCCCCGGCGCGCCCGCGCTGCGCAAGGTTCGCGGCGAGGTCGCGTTCGAGGACGTCTACTTCGGCTACGGCCCCGGCCACCCGGTCCTTAAGGGCCTGAGCGTGCGGGTACCGGCCGGCAGCACCGTGGCGGTCGTTGGGCCCACGGGCGCTGGCAAGACCACCGCGCTGTCCCTCCTCTATCGCGCCTACGATCCGACACGGGGACGCATCACGATCGATGGCATCGACATCCGGGACGTAAGCCTCACCTCCCTGCGCGAGCATATCGCGGTGGTATTCCAGAATCCGGGGCTACTGTACCGTTCCATCGCGGAGAACCTGCGCATTGGCAAGCCAGATGCCAGCGACGCCGAGCTCGAGGCCGCGGCGCAGGCCGCGGAGGCGCATCATTTCGTGAGCATGAAGCCGGGCGGCTACGCCGAAATGGTGTCCGAGGACGGCAAGTCTCTGTCGGGAGGCGAACGCCAGCGCCTGTCAATCGCCCGGGCGATGCTCAAGGACGCCCCGATACTGATTCTGGATGAGGCCACCAGCGCTCTCGACAACATCACGGAGGCCCGTGTGCAGCGGGCGCTCTCCGCGCTCGTCAAGGGACGCACGACGTTTGTGATCGCGCACCGGCTTTCAACGGTTCGCGCCGCGGACCTGATCCTGGTGCTCAAGGATGGCCAACTGGTTGAGGCGGGGCGCTACCCGGAGCTTGTCAAGCTTGGTGGCATCTTTGCGGGGCTCGACGCGCAGGGCAAGTTCATACCCGATGTCGCGGAACCCCAGCCGGCGGAGCCGCCCGCGTCGGTGGGCGATTTCGCCTGACTTCGAGGGTGTTGCCCGCTCAGCCGCTGCTCGCGGGCTGGTTAGTGGCGCGCGGCTGCGTTCGCATGAGCTCGTCGCGCCAAGCGCTGGGCGCTCTCGCCGTCCGCGCGCGAGGTCGAGACCGCTCTAGCGCGGGGCCATCCAGGACTTGGCGTACGAGTCCTTGCCGTCTGAAAAGGTCGTCGATACCGCACGGGTCGCAGGATCCACCGCGACGTTCTTGGCGTTCGCCGCGGTGGGGAAGTCACCCCAGCGCACGGCCTTCTCCCCTCTCACATCCACCACGGACATCAGATTGGGGCCCGCGCAGTACACCAGGCCCCCCACGGCATCCAGAGCGATCTGATCGACCTTCTGTACGATCTCGACCGAATCGATCACGCCGCCCGTGTTGGTATCGATGATGCTCAGAATTCCATTGCCGCCAGCGACGAACAGGCGGTGATTGGCATCGTCAAAGGCCATGCCATGCGGCAGCCGGGCCGGGCGGTGGGCCATCGAGCCACAACCTTGTTGCTCTTGGGATCGATGACAGCCACCACGTCCTTGTCCTTGATATTGAGAAAGATGCGGTCGCTCTTCTCGTCATGGACCATGACTTCAGGGACCCCCGGAATAGTCACCGTGTCGGTGATCTTCGCCGCCTCCGGATCGATCACCCAGACGTCCGCGCCGTCATCGTGAGTCACATACACCCGGTGGCTCTTGGGCAGGTAGAGAATCGCATCGGTCGGCCCGGGTGTTGTTACGGACCTGACCTCGGTCAGGGTAGCGGCCTCCAGGATGGCGACTCGCCGCCCGGCCTGCACACTCACGAAATACAAGTCCGCTGCGCTGTCGACAGCGTGGGCGACGGCGGCACCGAGCTTCACTCTGCTGAGCAGTGCCGGCTTCGTCAGGTCGATATAATCCGCCGTGCCGTCGTTCTCGTGCGCGCCGAGCAGGCGGTGGCGCTATCGATACGCAGAAAATCAAATTTTCCGGTTGAGGCCGGGATGCGCACCGTCTCTGCCGGCGTCATGACGAGTGCCGGGGGGGTGTCCGCTTGTACAGTCAGCAATGACTCTGATGCGCCACGGAAATTCGCGAAACTGCGCGTGCCGGTCGCGGAAAAAACAGCGTGGACCCGCGGGGAATATAGGGCGGGCTAAGTCTCCCGTGCCGCTACCGACCTCAGCGGGACCTCAAGCGACTGGACGGCGTTGAAAGTCCCGCTAAACTGCCTGCAACTGTCCAGTCCTTGAATTCCCATACCGGCATGCGCAGATCAATCAGTGGAAAACCAGCTGACCGTGGCGGCCGCGTTGGCCCTGCCCGGAACCGCACTAGTTGGTTGTCTCCCTAACCATTGGAGCGCGGCGAACACGTAGCTCTTGCGCTCAGCCGCGCTCACGGGGTGCGGGTTGGATTGCGCGCGCGCAGTCATGCCCGCCTCCCATGAAATCTGACTGCGAGGGAAGTTAGAGTGCCTAGTTCCACAACGCAGGCCTTTGACGCCAACACCGCTCAGTTGACGCGAGCCTTGCTGACACTCGGGTGGCTCGCGCTCGCCGGCTGCGCGATTTACCGGCCCCTTCCGCTCGACACAGGTCCGCCGAAACCGCTATCCCAACTGTCGGTGCCGGCCTCCACACTCCTGCCGGGCGGGCTGACCACGCACCCGTTTGATCCGGCCGACGGCCTCGACATGACGGAGATATCGATGCTCGCGGTCGCGCAAAGTCCGGACCTCAAGGTCCAACGGGCGCAGGGCCAGGTGACCCGAGCGCAGGCGTTCGCCGCCGGGCTCTTGCCCGATCCGGTGATCTCACTCAGCCGAGACCGCCCGAGCGCGGGTCAGGCGGGCGCCGCAACCGCCTTCGGGCAAGGAATCTCCTGGGACGTTGGCAGTCTCGTCACGCTCGCGGCGCGCCGTTCGGCCAGCCAGCGAACCGACGAGTCGGTCGATCTCGCGCTCCTCTGGAGCGAGTGGCAGACCGTGGCGGAAGCGAGGCTGCGTTTCACGCGTATCGAGCATGCGCGCGAGCTCGTCGCGCGTCTTGAAGTGGAAGCCCGCGCAATGGACCCACTCGCACCCCATCTCAGAGCAGCACTCGAACGCGGCTTCATAAGCTTCGACGTCGCCACGACAGGCCTCGCCGCGGCTTCGGACGTGGCCCGGCAACTGGCCGATGCGCGCGCGAGCCTCGCCACGAGCGAGCAGGACCTGCGTGATCTGCTTGGGCTGCGCGCGGAC
>JANYBG010000220.1 GCA_025360865.1 Pseudomonadota bacterium
GCGGGTCTGGTACTGAAGACCGATGTCGACGATGCCGTAGAGCGTGATGCCATTCCAGGTGAGGCTGTTGCCCGCGTCACCCTTGCTGACGACCCCGGGTGGAGTGGTGGAAGCCGGAGCCGTCGCGGTCTGCGCCTGCGCAACTGCCATGGCTGCCAACGAGGACATGATCAGACTGGCACGGATAGGGTTCATCTAAGTTTTCCTCTGATTGGAGCGGACGCCGATTCGGCGCCATCCGGTACGCCTCGCCTGCTTCGTTCCAGGAGTGACGCGAAAGGGAGGCGCCACACCTCGCCCGGGTTGGCCACGGCGGGCACACTGTGCTTCACTTGTATGACATTTCGAATGCACTTACGTGGCAGTTATATGACAGTGCAGCCGGATCCCCGCGGGCGCCGCCAATGGCTTACGCATAGGGTCTTGGGGCTATGGATCGCTGGCGGAAGCCAGGACGTTGATCGGATCCCGCGGGCGCCGCGAGCGGACGGCGCGCGGGACGCGCTGATCCTCACTCGATGGTGCGCAGCAGCTCGTTGATCGAGGTCTTGGCGCGCGTCTTGGCGTCCACGCGCTTCACGATGACCGCGCAGTAGAGGCTGTGGCTCTTGTCCGCGGAGGGCAGGCTGCCGGATACCACCACCGATCCCGCGGGCACGCGCCCCTGGAGGATCTTGCCCGTGGTGCGATCATAAATGCGCGTGCTCTGGCCGATGAACACACCCATCGAGATCACCGAGCCTTGTTCGACGATAACGCCCTCGACGATCTCCGAGCGCGCGCCGACGAAGCAGCCGTCCTCGATGATCGTGGGAGCCGCCTGCAGCGGCTCGAGCACGCCACCGATGCCGACGCCGCCGGACAGGTGCACGTCGCGTCCGATCTGCGCGCAGGAGCCCACCGTCGCCCAGGTGTCGACCATGGTGCCTGAGCCGACCCAGGCGCCGATGTTGACGTAGCTCGGCATCAGCACCACGTTCGGGGCGATATAGGCGCCACGGCGCACGATCGCGTGCGGCACCACGCGCGTGCCCCCCGCGCGCATCTCCTCCGCGCTCGACTGCGCGTACTTCAACGGTACCTTGTCGTAGAAGCGGGTGTAGCCGCCCTCCACAACCGTGTTCTCGCGCACGCGGAAGGACAGCAGCACCGCCTTCTTCAGCCATTCATTGACGGACCAGCCACCGGCCATCGGCTCCGCGACCCGCGCGGCGCCTGAGTCCAGGAGCGCGATGCACCCATCGATCGCCGCGGCGAGTTCGCTCGTGACGTTCTGTGGGGTGAGGTCCGCGCGGTGCTCGAACGCGGCCTCGATGAGAGTCCTGAGACGGGTGGTGTCAGTCATCCGGCGAAGTCTCGCATCTTGGCTCAGGAGGTGCGCAGGAGTTCCCGCATGCGCTCGGCCGCCTCGACGCATGCGCTCACCGGGGGCACCAGCGAGATTCGCACCCGGCCCGCGCCGGGATTGCCCGCACCCGCGTCGCGGCCGAGGTAGCTGCCCGGCAGTACCGTGATGTTCTGCCGCGCGAACAGCGCGCGGGCGAAGTCCTCGTCGTCCCGCTCCACGCGCGGCCACAGGTAGAAGCCACCCGCGGGCCGTGCCACGTCCAGCACCGGGGAGAGGATCGGCAGGACGCGCGCGAACTTCTCCTGATACAGGCGCCGGTTGTCGGCCGCGTGGGCATCGTCTGACCATGCGGCGATGCTCGCCTGCTGGGTCGGCACCGGCATCGCGCTGCCGTGGTAGGTCCTATATAGAAGGAAGCGGGCGATGAGGGCAGGGTCACCCGCCACGAACCCGGAACGCAGTCCCGGCAGGCTCGAGCGCTTGGACAGGCTGTGGAAGACCACGCAGCGCTCATAGCGATCGCGGCCGCTGGCCTCGGCCGCCTCGAGAAGCCCGGGCGGCGGGGCGGCCTCATCGAGGTAGATATCCGCGTAGCACTCATCGCTTGCGATGACGAAGTCGTACCGGTCCGCGAGATCCAGCGCGCGCCTGAGGTACTCGAGTGACAGCACCGCGCCGGTGGGATTGCCCGGCGTGCACAGGAACAGCACCTGGCAGCGCCGCCACAGGGCCTCGGGCACCGCGGCGAGATCGGGCAGGAAGTCACCGGTCGCCACGGTGTCCAGGAAGCACGGCTGGGCGCCGGCCAGAACCGCGGCGCCCTCGTAGATCTGATAGAACGGGTTGGGCATGAGCACCGCGGGCTGGTGCGCGCCATCGACCGCGGCCTGCGTGAAGGCGAAGAGGGCTTCGCGCGTGCCGTTGACCGGCAGCACCATCGTCTCAGGATCAAGGGCACCTGCGCGCAGGTGGTAGCGGCGCGTGAGCCAGGCGGCGCAGGCCTCGCGTAAGGCCGGCACCCCGACCGTGGTCGGATAGCTGCCCAGATCGGCCAGGTGCCGCCGCAATGTCTCGAGTACGAACTCAGGGGGCGCGTGCTGCGGTTCCCCGATCGACATGGCGATGTGCCTGAGCCCGGGTGGCGGGGCGACACCTGCCTTCAGGCGTGCCAGCCGCTCGAAGGGATAGGCATGCAGGCCCGCAAGCCTGGGGTTCATGCCGAGAGGGCGCCGGGGGATTTCAGCCACAACGCGGCCTGCTTCTCGTCCAGCACCTGGATGAGGCGATCCTTTAGCCGGTCGGCGACGTCCTGCGTGAGGGGCTGGTTGCTGAAGTCGGTGAGGTAGAAGACATCCTCGGCGCGCTCGCCGACGGTCATGATCTTCGCCGCCTGCAGTTCGATGCGCTCGGCCATGAGCACCTTGCCGACCTCGCACAAAAGACCCGGTCGGTCCCCGGCGGTCAGCTCCAGCACGGAGCGGCGGTTGCGCTCATCGACGCTGAGCGCGATCTGCGTCGCGGTGTTGAACATGCGCGCCTGGCGCGGCGAGCGGCGCGAGACCGTGAATGGCGCATCGGCCGGTCCCTGCAGTGAACGCCACAATGCCTGCTCGATCTCGGCCTGGCGGTCGGAATCGGTGATCGGCGCGCCGTCGTCCTCGAGCAGGTGGTAGAGGTCCAGGCTGAAGCCATCCCCGGTCGGGGTGATGCGCGCATCGACGATGTTGAGCCCGAGCTGATCGAGGGCGGCGGTCGTGCGGGCGAACCCGTGGCGGCGCGGGCGCGCGAACACCAGCGCCGCGGTCGTGCCATGGATGCTGCGCGCGTCGAGCGCCACGAGGGGCTCATCGGACCCCGCGTCGCGCTCTGCCAGCAGACGCGTGTGCCAGGCGATCTCCTCGGGGGAATACTGCAGGAAGTAACTGGGCGTGAAGCGCGTCCAGGCGCGCACGATGTCGTCCTCCGCGATGCCGCGGTCCAGCAGCAGCCGGCGCGCGGTGTCCTGTGTCTCGCGCACCAGGTGCTCGGCGTCGATCGGGCTCTCCAGCCCCCGGCGCAGCGCGCGCTTCACGCGCTGGTGGAAGTCGCGGAATAGCGAGGCCTTCCACGAGTTCCACAGCTTCGGGTTCGTGCCGCGCACGTCCGCGCAGGTGAGCACGTACAGGTAGTCGAGGTGGGTCTCATCACCGACGCGCTGGGCGAAGGCGTTGATCACCTGCGGATCGGTGATGTCCTGCTTCTGCGCGGTGATGGACAGCCGCAGGTGGTTGCGCACCAGCCACGCCACCAGGCGCGCATCGTACGGTGACAACCCCTGCTCAAGACAGAACGCCTCCGCATCCACAGCGCCCAAGTCCGAATGGTCGCCACCGCGGCCCTTGGCGATGTCGTGGAACAGGGCGGCCAGATAGGCGATCTCGCTGCGCGGCAGCGACTGCATCACCCGTGAGGCCTCGGGCAGCTCGTGGTCGTAGCGCGGGATCGCGAAGCGGCGCAGGTTGCTCACCACGAAGAGGGTATGGGCATCGACCGTGTAGGCGTGGAAGAGATCGTATTGCATGCGCCCGACGATGCGGCCGAACGCGGGGATGTAGCGCCCGAGCACCCCGTAGGTGTTCATGCGGCGCAGCTCGTGCGTCACCCCGACCGGGGCGCGCAGGATCTCGAGGAACAGGCGGTGGTGGCGCGGGTTCTGGCGGAACTCCTCGTCGATAAGCCACAGGCTCTTGCCCACCGCGCGGATGGTCGAGGCGCGCACGCCCTGGATGTCCGGGTTCAGCTGCAGCAGCACGAACAGTTCCAGCAGCGCCGACGGGGTGCGCGCGAACACCTCCTCGTTGATCGCCTCGAGCGAGCCGTTACGCACCTGGAAGCGCGCGTTCAGCGGACGCGGCGGCTCGCTCTGGGTGAGGATCGCCTCGCGGAACAGCTCCAGCAGCAGCTCGTTCAACAGGCTCACCTCCATGACGGTGCGGTAGTAGCGCTGCATGAACTGCTCGACGGCGAGGGTATACGAGGCATCCTCGTAGCCGAAGCTTTGCGCCAGTCGCAGCTGGTGATCGAACAGCAGGCGATCCTCGCGCCTGCCGGTGAGCACGTGCAGGCCGAAGCGCACCTTCCACAGGAATGCCTGCGCGAGCTTGAGGCGCCGCAGTTCCGCCTCGGTGAGAAAATGGCGCGTCACGAGCCCATCGAGGGTGTCCGCGTCGAAGTGCCTCTTCGCGACCCAGGCGATGGTCTGGATATCGCGCAGGCCGCCGGGGCCGGTCTTCACGTTCGGCTCGAGGTTGTAGGCGGTGTCGTTGGCCTTGAGGTGCCGCTCAGTCTGCTCCCGGACCTTGGCCTCGAAGAACTGCTTCACTGGCCAGATGCGCTCTGGCGCGAGCGCGGCGCGCATGGCGGCGAGCAAGTCAGCGCTGCCGGTGAGCAGGCGCGCCTCGATCAGCGTGGTCATCACGCTCACGTTGCCGACGCTCTCCTCGGCGCATTCAGCCACGGTACGCACGCTGTGACCGACCTCAAGGCCGATGTCCCATAGGAAGGTGACCAGCCGCTCGACGGCGGCGCTGCCCTGCGCATCCAATGCCCTGGGTACCAGCAGCAGGATGTCGATGTCGGATGCCGGATGCAGCTCACCCCGGCCATAGCCGCCGACGGCGACCAGGGTCCAGCTGTCCTGGGCGCCGCAGTGACCTAGCCAGGCCTCCCGCAGCACTGTGTCCACGAGCGACGCGCGCGCGTGCACCAGGTCCTCGACGGGCTCCTCGGCGAGGAAGCGCCGCTTGAGTTCCTCGTTCGCCTGGTTCAGCAGCTCGCGCCAGGCGCTGGGCTCGGCGTGCTCGCGCAGCCGTCCGGGCAGGCGCGCGAGCAGCGGCCAGGCACTCAAGGGGGACGGGACGGCGGGAACCGCTGTGGGAAGCGCTGTGTCGCCGTTGAGCACCGTCAGTGCGGCCGGCCGGCCGCGCCGAGGGTGAGCACGTCGAAGCCGGTGGGGGTCACGAGGATCGTGTGTTCCCACTGGGCGGAGAGCGAGTGGTCCTTGGTGATCACGGTCCAGCCATCGGGCAGCAGGCGCACGTGGCGCTTGCCGGCATTCACCATCGGCTCGATGGTGAAGGTCATGCCCGCTTTCAGCTCGAGGCCGGTCGCCGGCTCCCCGTAGTGCAGCACCTGCGGGTCCTCGTGGTAGATCTTGCCAATGCCGTGGCCGCAGTACTCGCGCACCACCGAATAGTCGTGGCCCTCGACGTAGCTCTGGATCGCGTGCCCGATGTCGCCCAGGCGCGCCCCGGGGCGCACGACCTCGATCCCGCGCCACATGGCCGCGAAGCAGGTCTCGGCCAGGCGCTGCGCCTGCACCGCGGGCTTGCCGACGAAGTACATCCGGCTGGTGTCCCCGTGGAAGCCGTCCCGGATGACGGTGACGTCGATATTCACGAAGTCCCCGGCCTTCAGGCGCTTCTCGTTGGGGATGCCGTGGCAGACCACGTGGTTCACGGAGGTGCAGATGGTCTTGGGAAACCCCCGGTAATTGAGGTTCGCCGGCACCGAGCGCTGCACCCCCACGATATGGTCGTGGCACAGCTTGTCCAGCTCCTCGGTGGTAACCCCGGGCGCCACGTGCTCGCCGATCATGTCCAGCACCTCGGCCGCGAGGCGGCCGGCGATGCGCATCTTTTCCTGTTCTTCCGGGGTCTTGATGGTCACATTCATAGGCGTGGGAAATGGGGCCATGGGCCCGTGCGGGCAAGGCCCGCCGGCTCCTGCGTAAGACGTTGTTCCTGCGAGGCCTTCATGGTATAAAGCGCGGCCTTTTTTGGCAACGTAACCCACACGCGCATCGTTTAACTCGTCGACTGGGTGTCCGGTGATGAGCCCCTCGGGGCTCGATGCAGGATGGTCGCGAGGATGCGCGGAGGCTTAACCCAAACAGGAGATTCTCATGCCCGGCGTGTCCATGCGACAGATGCTGGAGGCGGGTGTCCATTTCGGACATCAGACCCGCTTCTGGAACCCGAAGATGGCCCCTTTCATCTTCGGCGAACGTAACCGAATCCACATCATCAACCTCGAGAAGACGCAGCCGATGTACGCGGAGGCGGCGAACTTCATCAAGGGAGTGATCGCCGATGGCGGCAAGGTCCTCTTCGTGGGCACCAAGCGCTCGGCGCGCGAGTCCATCCAGAAGGAGGCGGCGCGCTCCTCGCAGCCGTACGTGAACCAGCGCTGGCTCGGCGGCATGCTCACGAACTTCAAGACCATTCGCCAGTCGATCAAGCGTCTGGCCGAGATCACGGAACTCGCCGCCTCCGGAGCGCTCGACAAGCGCGGCAAGAAGGAGGCGACGCAGCTGCGCCGCGAGATGGACAAGCTGGAAAGAAGCCTGGGTGGCATCAAGAACATGGATTCGCTCCCGGATGCGCTCTTCGTGGTCGACGTCGGTCACGAGAACATCGCGATCCACGAGGCGAAGAAACTCGGCATCCCGGTGGTCGCGATCGTCGACACCAACTGCTCCCCGGATGGGGTCGAGTACATCATCCCCGGCAACGATGACGCCATGCGCGCCATCCAGCTCTACACCGCCGGCATCGCGGACGCGGTGCTCGAGGGCAAGGAGTCAGTGCCGCAGATGGCCGTCGGTGAGGATGAGTTCGTGGAACTCGACGAAGCCGGCAACCCGCGCAAGAAGGCCGCGCGCGGCCGCCCGCAGCGTCCTCAACCCCCGGTGCGCCGCAAGGTCGCGGCGCCCGCCGCCCGTCGTCGCCCGCCGGCCGCGGTCGGTGAAGTCGCCGTGGTCCCCGACGCCCCCGACGCGGTGGTCGCGGAGCCTGTGATCGAGGACGACGACCTGGAGATTGAAGAGGTCGTCGCGGTCGCCGCGGGCACCGTGGACCCGGTCGCGCCGGTCAGCCGTCGCCCGGCCGCGGGGGCTGGCGCCGGTGCCGGCCGCCGCAAGGGACGCGACTGAGACTTCAAGGACGTAGGGCTTTCTCATGACAATCACAGCAGATGCAGTCAAGCAGCTCCGCGAGCGCACCGGCGCGGGCATGATGGAGTGCAAGAAGGCACTCGTTGAGACCAAGGGCGATCTGGACGCCGCCGCCGAGCTGATGCGCAAGCAGGGCGTGGCCAAGGCCGACAAGAAGGCCACCCGCGTGGCCGCCGAGGGCGTGGTCGTCACGGCCAGGTCCCAGGACCACAAGACCGCGGCGATGGTCGAGATCAACTGCGAGACTGACTTCGTCGCCCGCGAATTGGACTTCCGCGCCTTCGCGCAGGCGGTCGCCGAGTGCGTGCTGCGGGCGACGCCAGCGAACCTCGAGGCCCTCAGGGATGCGAAGCTCGCCTCCGGTGAGACCGTCGACGCGCGGCGGCGTGAGCTCGTGGCCAAGATCGGCGAGAACATCAGCGTGCGTCGGTTCGCGCTGGCCAGTTCGCCTGACCACCTGGGCGCCTACCTGCACGGCACGCGCATCGCCGCTTTGGTGGCCATCAAGGGTGGCACGCAGCAGTTGGCGCACGATCTGGCGATGCACGTGGCCGCGAGCAATCCGCGCTACGTGTCGCAGGCCGAAGTGCCCGCGGATGTGGTCGCCAAGGAGCGCTCGATCCTCACCGCGCAGGCCCAGACCGAGGGCAAGCCCGCGGAGATCGTCGCCAAGATGGTCGAGGGTCGCCTGCGCAAGTCACTCGGGGAGATCACCCTCGCCGGTCAGCCGTTCGTGAAGGACCCGGAGGTCACCATCGAGAAGCTCCTGAAGGGTGCCAAGGCGGAGGTCACCTCGTTCGAGCGGTTCGAGGTCGGCGCCGGCATCGAGAAGAAGCAGGATGACTTCGTGGCTGAGGTGATGGCGCAGGTCAAGGGCGCCGCACCGACGGTCAAGCACTGACACCGAAGGCAGCGCCAGCGAACATCACGCAGAGAGAACCCCGCCGCGCGCGGGGTTTTTTTCATCGGCCAAGGGAGAACAGATGAGCGAAGCGAAGTCGCGGTACTCGAGGATCCTGGTGAAGCTCTCGGGCGAGGCGCTCATGGGGGGCGGGGACTACGGCATCGATCCGGCCGTCATCAAGCGCATCGCCGGTGAGCTGCAGACGATACTTGAGATGGGCGTGCAGGTGGCGACGGTCATCGGCGGCGGCAACATCTTCAGGGGCGCGGGCTTGGCGCGCGCCGGCATGGACCGGGTCGCCGCGGACCACATGGGCATGCTCGCCACCGTGATGAACGCGCTGGCGATGCAGGACGCCCTGGAGAGCTTGGGGCTCCATGCGCGCGTCATGTCCGCGATCCGCATCAACGAGGTGTGCGAGGACTACATCCGCCGTCGCGCGATGCGGCACCTGGAGAAGGGCCGAGTGGTCATCTTCGCCGCGGGCACCGGCAACCCTTTCTTCACGACCGACACCGCCGCGGCGCTGCGCGCCATCGAGATCAGCGCGGACGTGCTGCTCAAGGCGACCAAGGTGAACGGCGTGTACTCGGATGACCCGATGAAGAATCCCAAGGCGGAGCGCTACGGCACACTCACCTTCGACCGCGTGCTCAACGAGAAGCTCAACGTGATGGACGCGACGGCGATCGTCATGTGCCGCGATAACCATCTGCCCCTCAGGGTGTTCAACCTCAACAATTCCGGAGACCTCACGCGCATCGTGCGCGGCGAGGACGTCGGCACGACCGTCACGGTCGACTAGCCGCGGCACCGCAGCCTAGGAGACGATATGCTCGAAGAGTTCAAGAAAGACGCGCTGGGGCGCATGGGCAAGTGCGTGGCCACTTTCCAGGCCGACCTTAGGAAGCTGCGCACCGGGCGCGCCCACCCGAGCCTCGTTGAAGGTCTCAAGGTGGACTACTACGGCTCGGACGTGCCTTTGCACCAGGTGGCCAACATCGCGGTGGAGGATGGCCGCACGCTCGTGATCTCCCCCTGGGAGAAAACCGTGGTGCAGGCGATCGAGAAGGCGATATTCAAGTCCGACCTCGGGCTCACCCCTATGACCGCGGGCACGGTGATTCGCGTGCCGATGCCTCCGCTCACCGAGGAGCGCCGCCGCGACATCACCAAGATCCTGCGCCACGACGCCGAGAGCGCGCGCGTCGCGGTCCGCAACGTGCGCCGCGACGTCATGAACGACATCAAGGAAGCGCTCAAGGAGAAGATGATCTCCCAGGACGACGAGAAGCGCGCCGAGACCGAGGTCCAGAAGCTCACCGACAAGCATGTCGCCGACATCGAGTCCCTGCTCGCGGCCAAGGAAAAAGAGGTCATGCAGGTTTGATGGCCGGCGCGCCCGCCAAGGTCCTGCCGCGTCACGTGGCGATCACGATGGATGGCAACGGCCGCTGGGCCGCCGCCCGCGGGCAGACGCGCGCGGCCGGCCACAAGGCCGGCCTCGCCCCGGTGCGCATGTGCATCCAGGAATGTGGCCAACGCGGCATCGAGGCGCTCACCCTGTTCGCCTTCTCAAGCGAGAATTGGGCGCGGCCGGCGGCCGAGGTGGGCAGCCTCATGGGTCTGTTTTTCGAGGCCCTTGAGACTGAGATCGCTGAACTGCACGAGCGCAACGTGCGCATGCGCTTCATCGGCGCGCGGCGCAACCTCCCGGTGCGGCTGCAGGCGCGCCTGGCGGCCGCCGAGGAGCGCACGGCGGGCAACACCGGACTCAAGCTGCAGGTCGCGGCGAGCTACGGCGGGCGCTGGGACATCGTGCAGGCGGCCACGGAACTCGCGCGCGCGTGCGCGAGTGGGGCGATGCGCCCGGAGGAGATCACCGAGGAGCGCTTCGCGAAGGCGCTTTCGCTGGGCACGCTGCCGGATGCCGAGCTGCTGATCCGCACCGGTGGCGAACAGCGTCTGTCGAACTTCCTCCTATGGCACTGCGCCTACGCCGAGCTTTTCTTCACGCCCCGGCTGTGGCCGGACTTCGGCGTCACGGACTTCGAGGAGGCGCTGGCCTTCTTCGCCAGCCGCGAGCGCCGCTTCGGGCAGGTGCCGGGGCAACGTGCCCCGTGAGGAGTGCCCTGCGCAAGCGGATCGCCACCGCGGTCATCCTGGGCATCGCCCTGCTGGTCATCCTCCTCGGGCTGCCGCCGGCTGTCACCGTGGTGATGGTGACGCTGGTGGTGCTCGCCGGCGCCTGGGAGTGGGCGGGATTTCTGAAGGTGACGGGCCCCGGGGCGCGCGCCGCCTATGTCGGTGTGATCGCGGTTCTGATCTGGGGCGCGTGGCGCCTCGCCGCGCGCGATGGCGGCCGCGATGCGCTCATGGTGGCCGGTGTGATCTGGTGGCTCGTGGCGCTGCTGTGGGTGGCGCTCGCCCCGCAGCGCGCCTCCGCGGCGACAGCCGCGGTCGCAGGCGTGTTCGCGCTCGTGCCTATGTGGCTTTCTCTGGTGTGCATGCGCCTGGGTACGAACGGGGCGCAGTGGGTGGTATTCGTGCTCATCCTCGTCTTCGCCGCCGATATCGGCGCCTTCTTCGGCGGCCGCCATTTCGGTCGCGTCAAGCTTGCCCCTCGGGTATCGCCTGGCAAGACCTGGGAGGGCGTACTGGGGGGCATGCTGCTCAGTGGCGCCTGGGCCTTAGGCGGAAGCTACTGGTTCCACCTGCCGTGGCTGAGCTTCGTGCCGCTGTGCGTGGCCGCGGTCGCGTTCTCGATCGTCGGGGATCTCACCGAGAGCATGCTCAAGCGCTTCGCGGGCCTGAAGGACAGTGGCTCGCTGCTGCCCGGCCACGGCGGCATGATGGACCGCATCGACAGCATCACGGCCGCGGCCCCGGTGCTGTTCCTAGGGCTCACCTTGATGGGGGTTATTCCATGATGGGCGTCGCGGTGCTCGGGTCCACAGGCTCGGTGGGTGAGAGCACCCTCGACGTGCTGGCGCGTCACCCCGGGCGGTTCCAGGTGGTGGCCCTCGCCGCCCACCGCAACGCGAAGAAGCTTGCCGCGCAGGTGCTTAGGTTCCAGCCCGCGTACGCGGCATTGGCCGACGAATCAGCGGTCGCCGAACTGATCACGCTGCTGGGCGACAAGGCTCCCGCCACGCGCGTGCTGGCCGGCACGGGGGCACTCGAGGAAATCGCGCGCGCAAGCGAGGTTCATTGCGTGATGGCGGCGATCGTCGGGGCCGCGGGCCTGCAATCGACGCTGGCCGCGGCGCGGGCCGGCAAGCGCCTGTTGCTGGCCAACAAGGAGTCGCTGGTGATGGCGGGCCCGCTGCTGATCACCGCGGTGAACGAGGGCGGCGCCACGCTGCTGCCGATCGACAGCGAGCACAACGCGATCTTCCAGTGCCTGCCGCCGGGCAGCCGGGCGGGCGTGCGGCCCGCGGGAATCACCCGCATTCTCCTCACCGCCTCCGGTGGCCCGTTCCGCGACACACCGGTGGAGGCTCTGGACACGGTCACCCCCGAGGCCGCCTGCGCGCACCCGAACTGGGTGATGGGGCGCAAGATATCGGTGGACTCGGCCACTCTCATGAACAAGGGGCTCGAGCTGATCGAGGCCTGCCTGCTTTTTGGCCTGAGTCCAGCCGAGGTGACCATCCTGTTGCACCCGCAGAGCATCGTGCACTCGCTGGTCGAGTACGTGGACGGCTCGGTCCTGGCGCAGCTGGGAGCCCCGGATATGCGGACCCCGATCGCCCATGCCCTTGCGTGGCCCGAGCGCATCGACTCCGGTGTAGAATTCCTCAACTTGCTCAAGGCTGGGCGGCTTGATTTCAGAGCCCCGGACACGGAGAAGTTCCGCTGTCTGGCGCTGGCGCAGGCGGCCGCGTACGCAGGTGGGTCGCACCCGGTGCTGCTCAATGCCGCCAATGAGGTCGCGGTTCAGGCCTTCCTCGAGCGTCGATTGAACTTTCCCGGCATCGCGGCGGTCATTGAAGCCGTAGTGCAGCGAGGAAGCGGGGGCCCGCTGGGCGGCCTGGACGATGTCCTGGCGGCGGATGCGGAAGGCAGAACACGGGCACGTGAGCGGATCGTCGGCATGCCAAGAAATGCATCGGTGAAGGGCGCTCACGCATGAGTTTCCTATGGACAGTTTTCTGGTTCGTGATCGCCGTGGGCCTCCTGGTCACGGTGCACGAGTTCGGCCATTTCTGGGTCGCGCGGCGCCTGGGGTTCAAGGTGCTGCGCTTCTCGGTCGGCTTCGGCAAGCCGCTCGTCAAGCGCGTCGGCGCCGACCAGGTCGAATACGTGCTGGCCGCGATCCCGCTGGGTGGCTACGTCAAGCTCCTCGATGAGCGCGAGGCGCCCGTTCCCGCGGCTGATCTCGCCCGCTCCTTCACAAGACGTCCGGTGTGGCAGCGCATCCTGGTGCTGCTGGCGGGTCCGGCCTTCAATCTTATCTTCGCCGTCGCACTCCTGTGGGCGATGCTCTGGGTGAACGGGGTCACCGAGGTGCGCGCGATCCTCGGGGACATCACGGTGGGCTCACCCGCTGAGCAGGCGGGACTGCGCTCCGGGGACGAAGTGCGGTCCCTCAACGGCGCGCCGGTCAAAGGCGCCAATGACGTGATCTTCCGCCTGCTCGACGCCATGAGCGCCAACGGCGAGGCCACCTTGGTGGTGCGCGGCGCCGATGGGGCCACGCGCACGGCCACGATCAGCGTCCCCGACGCCACCCAGCGGCGCCATCTGACTGAGCCCTCCGAGCTGTTGCAGGGCGTGGGCTTGGGATTCTGGATCCCGACCCCCGCGGTGCTGGGCAAGGTGAAGGCCGGTGGACCTGCCGCGCTCGCCGGTCTGCAGGCCGGGGACACCATCGTCGCGGTCGACGGGCGGCGGATCGATGACTTCCGGCTGCTGGCCAACTACATCCACGGACGGGCGGACCAGAGGATCAGCGTCGATTACCGCCGCGGCGGCGCGTTGCGCACCGCGGCGGTGCAGGTCGCCCACGACCAGGTGAACGGCAAGACCGTCGGGCGCATCCAGGTGGAGCCCGCGCCGCTGACCCAGCTGCCCGAGTCGGTGCTGGTGCATACGTCCTTACGCCCCCTCGCGGCCCTCAACGCGGCCGTGCACGAGGCCGGGGACAAGATGCTCATGCAGGCGCGCTTCTTCTGGCGCATGGTGGTCGGGCGCGTATCGCTGAAGAACCTGAATGGGCCGCTGTCGATCGCGCAGGTCGCCGGTGAGTCCGCGCACATGGGAGTGGGCGCCTTCCTCAGCCTGCTGGTGTATCTTTCGCTGTCGCTGGGATTCCTGAACCTGCTGCCGATCCCGATCCTCGACGGCGGGCAGATCGTCTTTCAGGCGGCCGAGTGGCTCAAGGGCAGTCCGCTGTCGGAGCGGACCCAGGCCTTCGGACAGCAGGTGGGGATCGCCCTGCTCATCGTCCTGATGAGTGTCGCGCTATACAACGACATTGCGCGTCAATTCAGTTGACCAAGGCATTTACGGGGCCGCCGCGGTTGCCCGGAGCATTCGCCGAGACACACGTCGTCGGCTCTCGAATAGTGCGATGCGAAAAAGTGAACATGCGTCCGCGGGCGCGAAGAGAGAGATGTCTGGTGAGTGGAGCATGAATACGCGTATCGCCCTCGCAGGCGTGGCGCTGATGGCGCACGGCGCGCTGGCGTTCGCGCAGACGCGCACGGTGGTACCCGATGAGGCGCCCGCGGATACCGTGGTGGCGCAGACCACCACCGTCCCCGCGGACTTCACCGTGGGCGACATCCACATCGAGGGCCTGCAGCGCGTCTCGGAGGGCACGGTCTACAACTATCTGCCCGTGAACATCGGCGATCACCTCACCGCCTCGCGCGCGCGCGAGGCGGTGAAGGCGCTGTACGCCACTGGCTTCTTCCGTGATGTCCAGCTGCGCCGTGAGGGCAGCACCCTCGTGGTCGTCGTGCTCGAGCGTCCGTCGATCGAGAGCTTCGAGATCACTGGCAACCAGGACATCAAGACCGAGGACCAGCAGAAATCCCTGCGCGGGGTGGGACTCGCCACGGGCAAGACCTTCGACCGCTCGGTGCTCGAGGACGTCACGCAGTACCTGACGGACCAGTATTACTCGCGCGGCAAGTACGGCGTGCGCATTAACGCCAAGGTCGAGGAGGAGTCGGGTAACCGCGTCAAGATCAAGATCGACATCAAGGAAGGCACGCGCGCGGTCATCCGCCAGATCAACATCGTCGGCAACAGCCACTACAAGGAGAAGGAGGTCCTCGACACCCTCGAGCTGAAGACCCCGAACTGGCTGTCCTGGTACAAGCAGGACGACCGCTACTCGCGCGAATCCCTGCAGGGCGATCTTGAGAAGATCCGCAATTTCTACATGGATCGCGGCTACGCGAACTTCCAGATCGACTCCACCCAAGTGGCGATAGCCCCGGAGAAGGAGGACATATTCGTCACGGTGAACATCGACCAGGGCCAGGTGTTCAAGGTCTCCGAGGTCAAGCTCGCCGGCACCTTCGTGGTGCCCAAGGCGGATCTGGAGCGTCTGATACTGCTGCGGCCCGGGGACACCTTCAACCGCAAGCTGATCACCTCCACGCAGGAGCTGATGCAGAACCGCATGGGCCGTGATGGCTACGCCTTCGCCAAGGTCGAGCCCGTGCCGACGGCCAACAACAGCGACCACACCGTCTCGCTGACCTTCTTCGTCGACCCGGGCAACCGCGTCTACGTGCGCAACATCACCTTCTCCGGCGCCAACCGCATCAACGACGAGGTGCTGCGGCGCGAGATGCGCCAGCTCGAGGGTGGCTGGCTATCCAACACCTCGCTTGAGCGTGGCAAGCAGCGCCTGCAGCGCCTGCCGTACGTGAAGACCGTGGAGTTCGAGAACACCCCAGTGGCCGGGTCCTCGGACCTGGTGGACGTGAACTACAAGATCGAGGAGGGCCCGGCTTCGCAGCTCTCAGGCGGCATCGGCTACTCCGAGACCTACAAGTTCATGCTGAACGGCTCCTACGCCGACTCGAACTTCCTGGGCACCGGCGAGCGTGTGGCCATCAACCTCAACGGCGGCCGGTTCCAGAAGGTGTACAGCGTCCAGTGGACCAACCCGTACACCAACATCGACAACCTGCAGCGCACCATCTCGGTCAGCTACAGCGATGTCACGCAGTTCGTGTCCTCCTCGTCGAACTTCTCCTCGCAGACCCTGAGTCTGGGGCCCACCTGGGCCTACCCCATCACCGAGTTCATGTTCTTCCGCTTTGGCGCGACGTTCAACAGCTCGCAGCTGCTGACCAACTCGCTCAACAGCGCGACGCAGTCGCAGGACTGGGTGAAGAGCAACGGCAACTCGTACTCGCGCCTGGCGCACGACGACAACACCAACAACATCTACCTGTTCTACGGCACCAACTTCAAGACCATCGAGGGCGTGCTGGGCCTGGATTGGGATACGCGTAACCGCACCCTGTTCGCCGACCGCGGCATGCACCAGTCGATCTCCGGCTCGATCACCGCACCCAGCAGCAATATCCATTACTGGGTCGCCAACTACCAGTTCGTGAAGTACGTGCCGCTGGGCAAGCGCTTCACGCTCTCCTTCTTCGACGGAATCGACTACGGCAGATCCTTCAGTGGCACGACCGCGATCCCGCCGTTCCGGCAGTTCTTCGGCGGCGGACCGGACTCGGTGCGCGGCTTCCGCGAAAGTCGCCTGGGCCCGAAGGACCAGTTCGGCAATCCCTTCGGCGGCAACCTGCGCATCGTCAGCCAGAACGAGCTGATCCTGCCGATTCCGGCCAAGTGGGCACAGACCGCGCGCGTGAGTGCCTTCTACGACATCGGCAACGTCTACGAGACCGGCGACTTCTACAAGTTCACCGGTCCCTACGGGTCTCCGCAGACGTTCAAGTGGAGCGGCGTTGGCAGCCTCCGGCGCTCGGTCGGTGTCGCCGTGCAGTGGCTGGCGCCCCTCGGGTTGTTCCGGTTCAGCTTCGGCGTTCCGCTGAATAAGAAGAAGTACAGCATTAACCAGGACCAATGGGGCGATGAGACCGAGGGCTTCCAGTTCTCCGTGGGCAACGCCTTCTGAGGGACCGCCGCGTAGGGCCTGAAAGGCCAAAGAAACGAGCGCTGGGGGGGCTTTTTACGCGATACTACGAGTTTGGGCCGGCCCCTCTGGGGCCGAAGCTCACCCGTGGTCACAAATGAGGGTAGGTAGTTCCGTGAAGCGTTTGATCAGCAGCAAGATGATGATTTGGGCGATTGCCGCCGGTGCGACCCTCGTGGCGCTGCCGGCCTTCGCCGAGCCGAAGATCGGTGTGGTGGATGCCACGCGCCTTCTTGAGGAATCGCCGCAGGGCAAGGCGATGGGTGAGGCGATGCGGGCGGAGTTCGCTCCGCGCCAGCGCACCCTGCAGGCGCAGGAACAGGCGCTGAAGTCCAAGCAGGAGAAGCTGCAGAAGGACGGCGCCACCATGTCCGAGGACCAGCGCCAGCGCACCGAGAAGGAACTGCGCGACGGTGGCCGTGACCTGCAGCGCGCCACGGGCGAATTCCAGGACGACGTGAGCGCCCGGCGCAACGAGGAACTCTCGCGCCTACAGCGCACGATCATCGAGGAAGTTCGCACCTACGCCAAGGCGCAGAACTACGATCTCGTCATCAGCGACGGGGTCATCTACTCGACCTCGCAGTTCGACATCACCCCCGGGGTCCTGGCCGCTCTGCAGGCCAAGGGCGGCGGCGCCAGCGCGAAGCCCGTGCCCCCGGCGACGACGCCGGCGACGCCGAAGAAATAACGTCCGCCGGCCACAAGCCGCGCCGCGCACCGCCATGTCCGTATCCCTCGGGGATCTGGCGGTCCGGTTTGGCTGTGAGCTGCGCGGCGATCCAGCCATCCTGATCGAGCGGGTGGGCACGCTTGCCAACGCGCAGGCAGGCGCGGTCGCCTTTCTCGCCAACCGCCGCTACGGCGCGCAGCTGGCGGAGACCCGCGCCTCCGCGGTGATCCTCACCGCGCAGGCCGCGGATGCCTGCCCGACGGCCATGCTGGTGTGCGAGAACCCGTACGCGATGTACGCGCGCGTGGCGCAGCTGCTCCATCCCGCGCCCGGGTTCTCCCCTGGGATCCACCCCTCCGCGGTGGTCGCAGCCAGCGCCCGCATCCATCCCAGCGCGCAGGTGGGCGCGCTCGCCTTCATCGACGAGGACGTGCGGGTCGGGGCGCGCGCGGTGGTCGGACCCCACTGCGTGCTGCTTGCCGGCGTGCGCCTCGCCGAGGACGTCCGCCTCATCGCCCACGTGACCCTCGGGCAAGGCACGGTGGTGGGCGCGCGCAGCGTGCTGCATCCGGGCGTGGTGCTCGGGGCCGATGGGTTTGGCTTCGCGCCCGAGCGCGGTGGCTGGGTGAAGGTGCCGCAGGTGGGCATCGTGAGCGTGGGCGCCGATGTGGACATTGGCGCGAATTCAACCGTCGATCGCGGCGCCATCGAGGACACCGTGATCGAGGATGACGTGAAGCTCGACAATCTCGTGCAGATCGGCCACAACGTGCGCATCGGCGCGCACACGGTGATCGCAGGTTGCACCGGCATCTCCGGCAGCACGACGATCGGCAAGCGTTGTGTCATCGGCGGCGCTGTTGGCATCGCCGGTCATATCAACATCGCGGATGATGTCATCATCACCGGCTTCTCGGCGATCAGTAACTCGATCCCGAAGCCGGGGTTATACTCTTCGACCCTACCGGTCGAGGAAGCGCGCACCTGGCGCCGGCTGGTGGCGAATTTCAAAAGAGGCGGGCTGCTCGCCGCGCGCGTGCGCCGGCTCGAGCGGGCCGCCGGGATCAAGGCGGAGCGGGACCCAACCGAATGAGCGCAGGGGTGCAGCTGGACATCGAGGCGATCATGAAGCGCCTGCCGCACCGCTACCCGTTCCTGCTGGTGGATCGCGTGCTCGAGTGTCACCCCCACAAGTCCATCCGCGCCCTGAAGAATGTCACCTTCAACGAACCGTTTTTCCCCGGGCACTTTCCCGGCCGCGCGGTGATGCCCGGGGTCATGGTGATCGAGGCGCTGGCGCAGACCGCCGGCATCCTTAGCTTCCTCACCCTGGATAAATTCCCGGATGAGAACACGCGCTTCTACTTCGTCGGGATCGACAAGGCGCGCTTCCGGCGCCCGGTCGTGCCGGGGGACCAGCTGAGCCTGGAGGCGACGGTCGAGCGCGTGCTGCGGGGCATCTGGCGATTTTCCGCCCGCGCCCTGGTCGCGGGTCAGGAAGTGGTTTCCGCTGACATCATGCTTTCGCCCGGGAGCGTCGGATGATCGACCCGCGCGCGATCGTCGCCCCCGGGGCGCAACTGGCCGCCGACGTCAGCGTCGGGGCCTTCAGCGTCATCGGGCCGAACGTGACACTGGGGCCGCGCACGGTCATCGGGCCACACGCGATCCTCGATGGTCACACGAGCCTCGGTGCCGACAATAAGGTGTCCCCGTTCGCCTGCATTGGCGGCCCGCCGCAGGACAAGAAGTACGCCGGCGAACCCACCCGACTTCAGATCGGCGACCGCAACGTTTTCCGAGAAAGCTGCACGGTGAACCGCGGCACCACCCACGACAAGGGCGTCACCCGCATCGGCGATGACAACCTGCTGATGGCCTACACGCATGTCGCGCACGACTGCGTTATCGGCGACAAGACCGTGTTCGCCAACTGCGTGGCCCTAGGGGGGCACGTCGAGGTCGGTGACTGGGTGATCATCGGTGGCCTCGCCGCGGTCCACCAGTTCGTGAAGATCGGCGCGCACGCCTTCATCGGGGGCCATTCCGCGCTCACCCGCGATGTGCCCCCCTATGTCATGGCGGCGGGCAACCCGACGGTGCCGCATTCGGTGAACTCGGAAGGGCTCAAGCGCCGCGGCTTCGATGAGAAGCAGATCCGCAACATCAAGAACGCCTACCGGACCGTGTACCGCTCGGACCTGAAGCTCAGCGATGCGCTCGCCCGCCTGGAACCCCAGGCCGCGGAGCATGCGGAACTGCGCCCCTTCGTCGAGTTCATCAAGGCCTCCAGCCGCAGCCTGGTGCGATGAACGCCCCGGGAATCCCGGGGCGCGCCGCGCCTCCGCTGCGCGTCGGGATCGTCGCGGGGGAGCATTCCGGTGACACCCTTGGCGCCGCCCTGATCCAGGCGCTGCGCGCGCGTGTCCCCAACCTCGAGTGCTTCGGCGTCGCAGGCCCGAAGATGGTCGCCGCGGGCTGCCAGTCCTGGGCGGGCGCGGAGGAACTCGGCGTCATGGGGCTGACTGAAGTGATCAGGCACCTGCCGCGACTGCTGCGCCTGCGCGCGCGACTAAAGGCGCGCTTCCTCGCCGCGCGCCCGGATGTTTTCATCGGCATCGATGTGCCGGAGTTCAACCTCACCCTCGCCAGGGGGCTGAAGAGCGCGGGCATCCGCACCGCGCAGTACGTGAGTCCCCAGGTCTGGGCCTGGCGTCAGGGGCGCGTGCGCACCATCGGCGCCGCGGTGGATCTTGTGCTGTGCCTGCTGCCGTTCGAGACCGATTTCTACGGGGCCCATGGCGTGCGCGCCGAGTTCGTCGGCCATCCGCTGGCGGACGCGATTCCGCTTCAGTCCGACCGCGCCGCGGCTCGTCGCGCCCTGGGGCTGCCCCAGGACGGGGTGGTGGTGGCGCTGCTCCCCGGCAGTCGCATGAGCGAGGTGTCGCGCCTGGCCGCGCCCTTCGTGGCCGCGGCCGCGCACATTGAGGGAAAGATGCCTGGCTGGGGGTTCCTCGCTCCGATGGCATCCCGCGGGACCCGTGAGGCATTTCAGAAGGAAGTCGCGCAACTGCCCGGCGCGCCTGCGATTCATGTACTCGACGGGCAGGCCCAACTGGCGCTGGCCGCGGCCGACGGGGTGATCGTCGCCTCCGGGACCGCGACGCTTGAGACCCTGCTCACGGGCCGGCCGATGGTGGTGGCCTACAAAACCTCCGCGGTCACCGCGTTTTTGCTGCGTACCGTGAGGCTGGTCAAGGTGCGATACTTTTCCCAGCCGAACCTGCTCGCCGGCCGGGGCGTGGTGCCGGAGTTCTTCCAGGAACAGGTGAGCGGGGCGGCGCTGGGTAACGCACTCCTTCAGGAACTTTCGGATCCGAGGCACGTGGCAAAGCTGATCGAGGAATTCTCCACCATCCATCGCAGGCTGCGACGCGGTGGGGCGACGCGCGCCGCGGACGCGGTGCTCGCCCTCGCGGGACGGACCCCGGTTGAGGCCGATGCGCGCACCTGAGGGATGCGATCTGATGCGCGTGGCGGGCGTTGACGAGGCCGGCCGCGGTCCGCTGGCGGGTCCGGTGGTGGCGGCCGCGGTGATCCTGGATCCCAGCCGCCGCATCCGCGGGCTCGCCGATTCGAAGGTGCTCCCCGCCCCCGAGCGCACGCGCCTCGCGGGCCTGATCCGCACCCGCGCGCTCGCCTGGGCGATCGGCTGGGCGGATCGCGATGAGATCGATTGCCTGAACATCCTCCAGGCGACTTTCCTGGCCATGCGCCGGGCGCTGCTTGCGCTGCCGGTGGCCCCGACGCACGTGCGCGTGGATGGCAACCGCTGCCCGTGTCTAGCGGACCTGCCCTTCAGCTGCACGCTGGAGGCGATCGTCTCAGGGGATGCGCGCGTGGCGGCGATCAGCGCGGCTTCCATCCTCGCCAAGACCCATCGCGATGCGATGATGGAGGCGCTGGATGCCTGCTACCCGGGATTCGCGCTCGCCACGCACAAGGGTTATTGCACGCCCGAGCACCTGGAGGCGCTGCGCACCCAGGCGCCGTCCGCGCTGCACCGCCGCTCGTTCCGTCCGGTGCGTGAGGGGGCCGGGGAATCCTACGCGCTGGTCCTCGAGGGTTAGCGCATGGCACCAGGCTTCGTGCATCTGAAGGCGCACACGGAATATTCCCTGAGCGACAGCGTGGTGCGCGTCCCGGAACTGGTGGCAGCGGTCGCGGCCGCCGGGATGCCCGCGGTGGGCGTCGCCGACCAGAACAACCTCTTCGCGATGGTGAAGTTCTACAAGGAGGCGCTCAAGGCGGGCGTGAAGCCCCTGATCGGCGTCGACCTCATGCTGCGCGAGGAGGGCGAGCGGGCGCAGCCTTCCCGGGTGACGCTGCTGTGCCAGTCACAGGAAGGCTATCGCAACCTGTCCCGCCTGGTCAGCCGCTGCTATCTGGACGCGCGCGAGCGTGGCACGCCGCGGCTTGAGCGCGCATGGCTCACCCCTGCCAGCGTGTCCGGGCTGATCGCACTCTCCGGCGCCACCGAGGGGGACATCGGGCGCGCGCTCATCAACGGGCGTGAGGCCGAGGCGGAGCGCGCGCTCGATGGCTGGCTTGCGCTGTTCCCGAACCGGTTTTACCTCGAACTGCAGCGTCTCGGCCGTCCCTTGGAGGAAGGCTACATCATCCAGGCGGTGACGCTGGCCGGTCGGCGCTCGATCCCGGTGGTCGCCACCAACGATGTGCGTTTCCTCAAGGCCGAGGAGTTCGACGCGCACGAGGCGCGTGTGTGCATCCACGACGGCGCGCTGCTGGCCGATCCGGGGCGGGTGCGGCGCTATTCGCGGCAGCAGTACCTGCGCACGCCACAGGAGATGGCGGCGCTGTTCGCCGACATCCCCGAGGCACTGGCGAACTCGGTGGAGATCGCGCGCCGCTGCAGCCTGACGCTCAAGCTCGGCCAGCCACGCCTGCCGCAGTACCCGGTTCCCGAGGGGCTCACGACCGAGCAGTTCCTGCGCACCGAGGCGGCCGCGGGCCTCGCCCTGCGCTTCACCACGCGGGCCGCGAGCACCCCCGAAGGCCACGCCGCGCGCCTGACGAGCGAGCTCGAGGTCATCTGCCAGATGGGCTTCGCCGGCTACTTCCTCATCGTCGCGGACTTCATCCGCTGGGCCCGCGGCAATGGCGTGCCGGTAGGGCCGGGACGCGGCTCGGGCGCCGGGTCGCTCGTGGCCTACAGCCTGGGGATCACCGACCTCGACCCGATCAAGTATGACCTGCTGTTCGAGCGCTTCCTCAACCCGGAGCGCGTCTCGATGCCCGACTTCGACATCGACTTCTGCATGGACGGGCGCGACCGGGTCATCGAGTACGTGGCGCGGAAGTACGGCCGTGAACGCGTCTCGCAGATCATCACCTACGGCACCATGGCCGCCAAGGCCGTGGTGCGCGACTGCGGGCGCGTACTCGGCATGACCTACGGTTATGTCGACCGCATCGCCAAACTGATCCCGTTCGAGCTGGGCATCAGCCTCGATGGGGCGCTCGAGAAGGAACCCGAACTCGCCAGGCTCTACCAGGGTGAGGATGAGGTGAGGAACCTCATCGATCTTGCCCGCTCGCTCGAGGGTCTCACGCGAAACGCGGGCATGCACGCGGGTGGGGTGGTCATCGCCCCGTCCGTGCTCACCGACTTCACCCCGCTGTACTGCGATGCCTCCGGCGGCGGGGTGATCACGCAGTTCGACAAGGACGATGTCGAGGCCGCGGGCCTGGTCAAGTTCGACTTCCTGGGCTTGCGCACGCTCACGATCATCGACCGCGCCGAGGCGCTCATCAACCGCGAGCGCGCCGAGGGCACGCCCACGCTGAACGTGAGCACGCTGCCGATGGACGACGCGGCGACGTACGCGCTTCTGAAGACCACGCGGACGACCGCGGTCTTCCAGCTGGAATCGCGCGGCATGAAGGATCTCATCCGTCGCCTGCAGCCGGACACCTTCGAGGACATCATCGCGCTGGTGGCGCTGTTTCGCCCCGGCCCGCTGCAGTCGGGCATGGTCGATGACTTCATCGACCGCAAGCACGGTCGCGGCGTTGGACCGATCGATTACCTGCACCCGAGCCTTGAGGGGATCATGAAGCCGACCTACGGCGTGATCCTCTACCAGGAGCAGGTCATGCAGATCGCCCAGGTGCTGGCCGGCTACACCTTAGGTGGCGCGGACCTGCTGCGTCGCGCGATGGGCAAGAAGAACGCCGAGGACATGGCCAAGCAGCGCTCGGGGTTCGTCTCCGGCTCCGTGGCGCGGGGTATCAGCGAGTCGGTCGCCGCTCACATCTTCGACCTCATGGAGAAATTCGCCGGCTACGGCTTCAACAAGTCGCACTCGGCCGCTTACGCGCTGCTGTCCTACCAGACCGCGTACCTGAAGGCGCACTACCCCGCGGAGTTCATGGCCGCGGTGCTGTCAGCTGACATGGAGCACACCGACAAGGTGGTGACGCTCATTCAGGAGTGCACTGACATGGGACTTGCCGTGCTGCCGCCCGATGTGAACGCCTCGCGCTACGCCTTCGCGGCCAACGGCGCGCGCGCGATCCGCTATGGCCTGGGCGCGGTGCGCGGTGTGGGGGAGGGGGCGGTGGAGGCCTTGATCCGCGAGCGCGAGGCCGCGGGGCCCTTCAGGTCCCTGGAGGACCTGTGCCGCAGGCTCGACCTGCAGAAAGCCAACCGGCGGGCGCTGGAGGCGCTGTTGCGCAGTGGCAGCCTCGACGGGCTGGGAGCCAACCGCGCGACCCTGATGGACCGGCTGTCGGCGGCGATGCAGCTGGGGGACCAGAACACGCGCGCCTCCGAGGCCGGCCAGAACGACATGTTCGGGCTTGCGGCCGATGCGCAGGCGAGCCTGCCGCCCACGCGCGCCGCGGCGCTGCCGGAGTGGAGCGAGGGCGTGCGGCTGACCGGGGAGCGCGAGACTCTCGGCCTCTACCTCACCGGCCATCCGCTCGCGCGCTTCGAGTCGAGCCTGAAGCGTTTCGTCTCCCACCGCATCAGGGACCTGGTGAGCGACCGGCCGAGCGTGGGCTTCGAGGCGCCGCGCTTCGGTGGCGGCAAGACCGTCACCGTGGCGGGCCTCATCGATGAGGTGAGAAAGCGCGGCCCGCGGGTGATCCTCACCCTGGACGACCGCACCGGGCGCATCGAGGCGATGCTCTTCGAAGATACGTTCCAGAAATACCGGGACCTGATCTCCAAGGACACGCTGGTGCTGGTCGATGGCTCGCTGCGCTTCGATGACTTCAGCGACGCCTGGCGACTGTCGGTGAAGAAGATCACCGAGCTCGACAAGATGCGCGAGCAGGAGGCGCGGCGCCTGGTCATCCGCTGCTCGCACGCGGAAGTGCCGGTGCTCGCCGAGCGCCTCGCGGGAATCCTGGCGCCCTGGCGTCCCGGCCCGGTGCCGATCACGATCGAATACTCAGGCGTCGAGGCGAGCGGAGCGCTCACGCTGGATGGCCAGTGGAGCGTGCGGGCCTCGCGGGAGCTTCTGGAGCAGATCGAGGGCCTGGTCGGGCGCGATGGCGTGCAGGTGCTGTACGGGGCGCCGCCGGCCACGCCGGGGGCCTCATTCGCCGACGGCCGCTGAGTTAAGGTACCCTGCCACACCATGGCCGTCGCATTCCTCGACTTCGAGCAGCCGATCGCGGAGCTTGAAGCCAAGATCGAAGAACTCAAGCATGTGACCTCGGACGCCGAGGTCAACATCCAGGACGAGATCAACCGTCTGCAGGCCAAGAGCCGGCAGCTCACGGCGAACATCTTTTCCAGTCTCACTCCCTGGCAGATCACCCAGCTCGCGCGCCACCCGCACCGTC
The DNA here is from genome assembly GCA_025360865.1 of Pseudomonadota bacterium. Lineage (GTDB taxonomy): Bacteria > Pseudomonadota > Gammaproteobacteria > Steroidobacterales > Steroidobacteraceae > 13-2-20CM-66-19. The sequence goes on from JANYBG010000220.1 coordinate 24,924, forward strand.
CCTACACGCTCGACTACGTGAACATGATCTGCGGGGAGTTCAACGAACTCCACGGGGACCGTATGTACGCGGACGACGGGGCCATTGTCGGAGGGATCGGCCGCATCGAGGACCGCGCGGTGATGATCATCGGCCATCAGAAGGGCCGCGACACCAAGGAGCGCGTGCGCCGCAACTACGGCATGCCCAAGCCGGAAGGCTATCGCAAGGCGCTGCGCCTGATGCGCCTCGCCGAGCGCTTCTCGCTGCCGCTGGTCACGCTAATCGACACCCAGGGCGCCTATCCGGGTGTGGGCGCCGAGGAGCGCGGGCAGAGCGAGGCGATCGCGCGCAACCTCTTCGAGATGTCGGTGCTGCGCATTCCCATCGTCACGGTGGTGACCGGCGAGGGCGGCTCGGGCGGGGCGCTCGGGATCGGGGTGTGCGACCGCCTGCTGATGCTCCAGTACAGCACCTATTCGGTGATCTCACCGGAGGGCTGTGCCTCGATCCTGTGGAAGAGCCAGGACAAGAAGGAACTCGCCGCGGAGGCCCTGAACCTCACGGCCGACCGGCTGAGGAAGCTCGGGCTCGTCGATGAGGTCATCGAGGAGCCATTGGGAGGCGCCCACCGCGACGCCACCGCCACCGCGGCGAGCCTCAAGGCCGCAGTGATCCGCCGGCTGGACGAGCTGACCGCGATTCCCCGGGACGAGCTGCGCGCCCAGCGCGCCGAGAAGATCGCGGGCTTCGGCGTCTTCGCGGAAGACGCGGCCTAGGCGCCTTGGCCTCCACGGCGCGCCGCGAACCGCAGGCGTTCGGCCCGGCGTGGCTCGACCGGCGGCTTGCGCGGTTGCTGCCCGGGTACCCGCGGACCGCGCTCTGCGTCGCCTTCAGCGGCGGGCTTGATTCCACCGCCCTGCTGGCCGCGTGCGCGCAGTTGCCGCATGCGAAGGGCCGGCTGCGCGCGCTGCACGTGGATCACCAGCTGAACCCCGATTCCGCGCGCTGGGCGGCGCATTGCCGGCGCACCGCCCGCGCTCTGGGCGTGCCGCTGCAGGTGCGCGCGGTGAGAGTCCCGCGCCCGCGGGGAGCATCGCTCGAGGCGGTGGCGCGCCTTGCGCGCTACCGGGCCTTCGCCGCGGGCCTGAGGCCGGGGGAGGCGCTCCTCAGCGCCCATCACGAGGATGACCAGCTGGAGACCGTGCTGTTGCAGCTGCTGCGGGGCGCAGGTGTCGCAGGGCTGGCGGCGATGCCCCAGGTAGCGCCCTTCGCGCAGGGGCTCCTCGCGCGCCCGCTGCTAGAGCTGCGGCATCAGGTGCTCGCGCAATGGCTTGCCTCCCGGGGAATCCCGTGGATCGAGGACCCGAGCAACGCCGACACCCGACTGGACCGCAATTACCTTCGCGCTCAGGTCCTCCCTCTGGTGCGCGCGCGCTGGCCGGCCGCCTCGGCCACCGTCGCCCGCTCCGCCCGTCACGCGGCGCAGGCGCAGCGCCTGCTGGATGAGCTCGCCGCGGGGGACCTGGGCAAAGCGAGCGTCGGGGAGGCGCTCTCCGCCCCGGTGCTGCGCACGCTGACGCTGGACCGGCGCATGAACGCGCTGCGCCACTGGGTCGTCGCCGCGGGACTGCTCGCGCCCTCCACCCGCCGGCTTGAACAGATCGCCGGCGCGCTCCTGGATGCCCGGCCGGACTCGCGGCCGCAGGTCGCCTGGGAAGGGGCGAGCGTACGGCGTGAGGCGCAGTTGTTGTGGCTGCGGGCCGCGCCGCCCGCGACCGCCCCGGCCCGCACGCCACCGCGAGATGAGGTTGAGTGGCGCTGGGCGCGCCAGCGTACCTGCCCGCTGCCCAAGGAACTCGGCACACTCCTGCTGCGCGCGGATGCGCGGGGGCCGCTGAATCTTGACGCGCTGCCGCCACGTCTCACGGCGCGGGCGCGGCGGGGCGGGGAGAAGCTGCGCCCGATACCTGGCGGCGCGCGCCGCGCGCTCAAGGGCTTACTGCAGGAAGCGCGCGTGCCGCTGGAGGTGCGCGCGCAGCTGCCGCTGGTGTTCGCGGCGGGGAAACTCGTGGCGGTGGCCGACCGCTGGCTCGATGAATCCGTGCAGGCAACCGTCGGCGGCCAGCGCCGCGCCCGGCTCATCTGGCGGCCGGCGGACTGGATGAAGTCAAGTGAAGCGGTGCGCGGTCAGGTGTGATAGCGTGTTCGCCCGTCGTCGCTCAGCCTTTTTTCTGGCAGCGGCACCACACGACGGGAACCCCGAGAGATTAAATATGACGCGCTTTGTATTCGTCACTGGTGGCGTCGTTTCCTCATTGGGCAAGGGCATCGCCGCGGCCTCCCTCGGGGCGATCCTCGAGGCCCGCGGTCTTAAGATCGCGATGGTCAAGCTCGACCCGTACATCAACGTGGACCCGGGCACGATGAGTCCATTCCAGCACGGGGAGGTGTTCGTCACCCAGGACGGCACTGAGGCGGACCTCGACCTGGGCCACTACGAGCGCTTCGTTCGCACCACCACCGGGCGCAACAGCAACTACACGACCGGGCGCATCTACGAGCGCGTCATCGCCAAGGAGCGCCGCGGGGACTACCTGGGGGCGACCGTGCAGGTCATCCCGCACATCACCGATGAGATCAAGCGCAGCATCAAGCTCGGCGCCGATGGCGCGGATGTGTGCATGGTCGAGATCGGGGGCACGGTCGGTGACATCGAGTCACTGCCCTTCCTCGAGGCGATCCGCCAGCTCGGCGTCGAACTCGGGCGCAACAACTGCGTGTACATGCACCTCACCCTGGTGCCGATCGTGGGTGGCTCAGGGGAGATCAAGACCAAGCCGACTCAGCACTCGGTCAAGGAGCTGCGTGGCATAGGCATCCAGCCGGACATCCTCCTGTGCCGCTGCAAGCATCCCCTGCCCGAGGAACAGCGCCGCAAGATCGCCCTCTTCACCAACGTGGAGGAGCGCGCGGTGGTCTCAGGGGTGGATGCGGACGATATCTACAAGATCCCGATCCTGCTGCACGAGCAGGCGCTCGATGAGATCGTCGTAGACAAGCTGAGACTGGAGGTGCCGGTGACGGACCTCGCCGAGTGGCGCCAGGTCGTGAGCGCCAAGGCGAACCCCGACGGGCAGGTCGACATCGCCATGGTCGGTAAGTACGTCCAGATCCGCGACTCCTACCTCTCGCTGCACGAGGCGCTGATGCACGCCGGCTTGAAGAGCCGCACGCGCGTCAATATCAACTACATCGAGTCCACCGACATCGAGCAGCACGGCACGAACGCCCTCAAAGGCATGGATGCGATCCTGGTACCCGGCGGGTTCGGCGAGCGCGGCATCGAGGGCAAGATCCAGGCGGTGCGCTTCGCGCGCGAGACGCAGGTCCCGTACCTGGGCATCTGCCTGGGCATGCAGGTGGCCATCGTCGAGCACGGCCGCCACGCCCAGTCGCTCACCGAGGCCAACAGCACCGAGTTCAACCGCGCCACTCCCCATCCGGTGATAGCCCTGATCTCCGAGTGGCAGGACCAGGCGCTCGGAACTCAGACCCGCGATGACGGCTCGGCGAAAGGCGGCACCATGCGCCTGGGGGCCCAGGAGATCTTGCTGGGGGCGGGCACCCGCGCGCGTGAGATCTTCGGGCGCGACGTGATCATGGAGCGCCATCGTCACCGCTACGAGTTCAACAACACCTACCTTGAGCGCTACCAGCGCGCCGGCCTGCGCTTCTCGGGCTTCTCGCGCGACGGGCTGGTGGAGGTGATCGAGCTGCCGGACCACCCATGGTTCGTGGCCACGCAGTTCCACCCGGAGTTCACCTCGACCCCGCGCGACGGGCACCCGCTGTTCACCGGCTTCATACGCGCCGCGCGCGCGCAGCGGGCGCAGCAGCTGCCGCAGGCGGCGAGCGCCTGAGGGCGCGGCGGCGCCGGCGCGACTCATGTTACTGAGCGGATACGAAGTCGGCGGCCAGCGGCCTTTCTTCCTGATCGCGGGCCCCTGCGTCATCGAGAGCCCGACGCTCACGCAGGAGATCGCCGGCCAGCTCAAGGAGCTGACCGCGCGCCTGAACGTGCCCTACATCTTCAAAGCCTCCTACGACAAGGCCAACCGCTCCTCGGCGAAGTCCTTCCGCGGTCCCGGGATCGATGCGGGTCTGAAGGTACTGGAGGAGGTGCGCCGCGCCATCGGCGTACCGGTGCTGACGGACATCCACGAGGACAGCCCGCTCAATGAGGTGGCAGCCGTGGTGGACGTGCTGCAGACCCCGGCCTTCCTGTGCCGGCAGACCAATTTCATCGTGAACGCCTGCTCGCAGGGCAAGCCCGTCAACATCAAGAAGGGCCAGTTCCTGTCACCCTGGGAGATGGGCAACGTGGTCGAGAAGGCCCGCTCCACCGGCAACGAGCAGATCATGGTGTGCGAGCGCGGCTTCACCTTCGGCTACAACAACCTGGTCTCGGACATGCGCTCGCTCGC
>JANYBG010000222.1 GCA_025360865.1 Pseudomonadota bacterium
GGCGTATAACCTGTTCTGCATCGCCTGCATCCGCCAGGGCATCCTGCGGCGCGTGGTTGACGGCACGGCCGCGAGCCGCCACGCCCGCGAGGCGGGCGCGCGGGCGCGCGCGACCGCGGAGCTCGCCTGGCGGCAGATCGAAGAAAAGTTGGGCGCTTAGGGCGGCGCTAAGTCGCCTGCGATGGCTGGCGCAGCTCGCCCTTCCGGGCGGCGAAGCGCCACCCCGCGGACGTCCGGGTGACGATGTCGCGGTAGGTGACGCTGCCGACACGGCCGTTGGGACCGACTCCCAGCCCCTTGGACAGCACGCGCACGACGCCACCGCCGTCCTCGCTGACGATGATATTAGTGGCGTGGTGCGCCAGCGGATGCGTCGCATCCGGGGCCGCCCACAGTTCGCGCACCGCCGCGGCGCCGTGCACCACGCCGAGCCCGAACTGCGTCATGTCGTACGCGCAATCGGCGGTGAACAGTTCCTCCACCCGGTGCCATTCGCGCGCATCGATGATGTGCCCGTAGAGGCCGAGCAGTTCATGAATCGCGAGGATGTCGGTGGTATCAGGCATCCGGGATGACCACGGCGCGTCCGGTGAGGCGGCCGTGTTCGAGCCGGTCGTAGGCCTCGGGGACCTGGCCGAAGCTGAAGCGCTCGGTGTCGTTGCGCAGCAGGCCCTGCTCGGCAAGCTTAACCACCGCCTCGAGGTCCGCGATGCTGCTGCCGGTGAAGCAGAACACCTCGCCATCGCGCGGCAGCAGGTGGAACCAGGGGTGCGCGAGCGTGCCCATCCCCGCGCCGACCAATCCATAGGCCCCCGCGCGGCGCGCACTCGCCAGCCCGGCGGCGATCGTCGCATCGATGCCGACGAAATCCAGCACGACCTCGGCGCCCCGGCCATTGGTCAGCTTGCGAAGATCCGCCGCCGTCGCGGCATTCACGCCTTGGAGGCGCTCGTGGGCACCTAGGGACTTCGCGTACTCCAGCCGCGCCGGGTTCACGTCCACGGCGATCACGCGCGCGCTCGTGAGCGCGCGCACGAACTGGACGGCGAAGCTGCCGAGGCCGCCCGCGCCGATGATGACCGCGGTCGAGCCCCGACCCAGTCGCGGGAGGACGCGGCGCACCGCGTGCATGGAGGTGGCGCCCGCATCGGCGAGCGGCCCCGCGGTCACGGGATCCAGCGTCCGCAGCGGGATCAGCGGCCGCGCGTTGCGGATGAGCATGTACGGGGCGAGGCCGCCGTCACGACCGTAGCCGCGGCCGGCGCCGCTCGCGTCACAGTTGTTGTCCATTCCCGCCTGGCAGAACGCGCACGTGCCGTCGGACTCGGTCGCCACCAGGATCACAGGTTCGCCCGGGGAGTGCCCGGAGACACCGGCCCCCTTGGACTCGACCCAGCCGGCGACTTCGTGCCCGAGCGTGAACGGCAGCTGCCAGCCCGGAAAGGGCGGCGCGTCGAAGCGCGGGTCCATCAGCCCGACATCAGAATGGCACAGCCCGTTGCCGGCCACCTTGATCAGCACCTCGCCGGCCGCGGGTGCCGGGATCGGGACTTCCTGCAGCTGCGGGGGTTTGCCAAAGCCCACCAGGCGCCATGCCATCATCGTGCCGCGTGCTGACATGGCGCTAGTATGCCGTGTCGCGGCAGCGGGCGACCACGCCGCTTCCGAATGAAGTCGCGCGGGTCTTAACTGTCAGTCGGGGGGGTGAGCCGATGGCGCGTTGGCGGAATCGACCGGAAGGATCCAACTGGGGCGAGTTCGGCGCCGATGACCAGCGCGGACGCATGAACCTGCTCACCCCGGCGCGCAGGCTCGCCGCGGTGCGCGAGGTGCGTGAGGGAATCGTCTTTTCCCTAAGCCTGCCGCTGGACTATCCAGGCGGTCCGGGGCTGTGGGAGACGCGCTCGCCACCGAGGCTCGCGGCGACGCGCTTCGCCAACGGGCATCCGGCCTACCCGTACCACATGTCGCAGTTCGCCAAGCGCGCGACCGATGTCGTGTGCGATGACGAGGTGACGCTGTGTCTCCAGTACTCCACGCAGTGGGACGCGCTCGCGCACTGTGGCTCGGAGTTCGACGCGGACGGGAACGGGGTGCGCGAGGCGGTCTTCTACAATGGCTTCCGCGCCGGCAAGGACATCGCAGGCCCGGATGACCCGGGCGGCACCCGCGCGCATGCGCTGGGCATCGAGAACCTCGCGCGCGCCGGCGTGCAGGGTCGGGGTGTGCTCATCGACCTGCACAGCGAGTACGGCCGCGAGCCCGCAAGCGTCGGCTACGATGACCTCATGCGCCTGATGGATGCGCAAAAGGTTGAGGTCGAGGCGGGGGATTTCCTGTGCGTCTACACAGGATTCGCCGACCTCGTGCTGGAGATGAACAAGCAGCCCGACCACCGGGTGTTGTATCGCAGCTGCGCGGGGCTCGCGGGCGCCGACGCGCGGCTGCAGCGCTGGATCGCCGACAGCGGCCTTGTGGCTTTGTGCGCGGACAACGCGGCGGTCGAGTCCACCGCCATGGTCGACAGCGGAGCGGAGCGCGAACCGCTGTTGCCGCTGCACGAGCTGTGCCTGTTCAAGCTGGGGATCCACCTGGCGGAGCTGTGGTACCTGCGCGAGCTTGCGCAGTGGCTGGCGGCGCACGAGCGCAACCGCTTCCTGCTCACCGCCCCGCCGCTGGATCTTCCCGGGGCGGTCGGCTCGCCGGTGACGCCGCTGGCTACGGTGTAGGCACCCAGCCCGCGGCGTGCCTGCCGGCGATGTAGCCGAAGGTCATGCCGGGACCGAGCGTGGCGCCCGCGGCCGGATACGAGTGGCCCATCACGGTCGCCGCCATGTTGCCGGCGGCGTAGAGCCCTGGGATGGGCGCGCCACCGCCATCGAGCACCTGCGCGTTCTCGTTCGTCGCGAGTCCGCCGTTGGTGCCGATATCCCCCGGATATACCGGGATCGCGTAGTAGGGCGCGGTCTCCAGCGCCCGCAGCGTCGGGTTCGGGCCCACCTTCGGGTCCCCGTAGTAGCGGTCGTAGGCGCTCTCGCCCCGCTTGAAATCCGGATCGGTGCCCAGTCGCGCGTTGCTGTTGAAGCGCGCGATCGTGGCCAGCAGGCGCTCCACCGGCAGCCCGGTCTTTCGCGCCAGCTCCTCCAGCGTGGCGGCGCGGGTGAGCACCGACTGCACGCTCGAGGGTTGCATCCAGTCCGGGAAGTCCGGGATCACAGGTCCCACCGGGTAGCTCGCGCGGTACTTCGCATCGAACACCATCCAGGAGGGGATGGTGCGCCCGGCGTCCGAGTCACAGGCGAGCATCTGCTGCCCGGCGATGTGATAGGACGCCGCCTCATTCATGTAACGCTCGCCGTTGCTGTTGACGATGATCGCCCCCGGGAGCGCGCGCTCGAAGGCCATCAGGCGCGCCCGCTCCTCGCCGGGCAGGCTCATGGAGGTCCCCCACCAGGCGGAATCCATGTTGAGGGTGGCCGCTCCTACCCGCATCGCCGCGCGGATGGCATCCCCTGTGTTGTTGGGCTGCGAACCGCTCCAGCGCGGCTCGTGGGAGCGGGGCAGGTACTGGCGCCGCATCTCCGCGTTGCGCTCGAAGCCGCCCGCGGCCAGCACCACGCCACGCCGGGCGCCAATGCGCATGCGGCGACCGTCGCGCTCGATGACCGCCCCGGTCACGCGACCGTCCTCGCGGACGAGCTCGATGAGCGGGCAGTTGAGCCACAGCTGTGCGCCGAACTTGTTGGCCGAGAGCTTCAGTCGCCCGAGTAGCGCATTGCCAAGCGTGAGCCGCCGGTCGCGGCTCGAGTTCAGTCGCTGCGGGAAGTCGAGGAAGTAGTTGCCGAAGACGCGCAGCGCGACCTGCCACCAGCCGGGCACGCGGAACAGCAGCGCGCCGGTTTCCTCCAGCGTCCAGCTCACCCGGCCCAGGAACTGCACCGCCGGGTGCGGCGCGCGAAGTCGCGCGAAATCCTCGCCGAGGTCGCTCGAGTGCAGCGGCAGCGCCTCGAGCGAGCGCCAGCCGGGCTTGCCGCCGGGCATCTCCGGGTGGTAGTCGGCGTAGGGATGCGCGCGCATCTTCACGAAGGTGTTCGCCTCCAGCCAGGCGACCATCTCGCGTCCCTGGCGCACGAAGGCCCAGATGCGCTCGTCCGGGATGTTGGCGTCGGTGAGCGCACGGATGTACTGGAACGCCTCTTCCGGGGAATCCGCGTGGCCCGCGGACAGCGCCTGCTGGGTGGCGGGGATCCAGATCACCCCGCCGGAAGTCGCGGAGGTGCCCCCGAACAGCTCGCTCTTCTCGATGATCACGGTATGCGCGCCCTGGGCCGCGGCGACGATCGCGGCGGTGAGCGCCGCGGCCCCGGATCCCACCACGAGTACGTCAGTCTGTGCGTCCCATTGCGCGGCCTCTGGCACGTGATCTCCCGCGGACGGTCCCTAGAGCTCGGCGGCGTTGCGCGCGAACACCGCACGCGGTGGCCTCGCGGCGGTGCCGATGCGTTGGTACAGGGTGGTGCGCTGGTAGGCGGGGCGGCCGATGCCCGCGGCGAGCGCCTCGATGCGCGCGGCGTCGAACTCCTGGCCATTCACACCACCCGCGGCGCGCGTGATGGACTCGTTCATGAGCGTGCCGCCCAGGTCGTTCGCGCCGGCCTCGAGCGCGAGCGCCGCCCCTTGCGCGCCCATCTTCACCCAGGACGTCTGGATGTTGCTGATGTGCGGGTTGAGGACCAGGCGCGCCACGGCGTGCATGAGCAGCGACTCGCGCAGCGTCGGTCCGCTGCGGGCGAGGCCCTTGCGCCACAGCGGCGCCTCCATGTGCACGAACGACAGAGGCACGAACTCGGTGAAGCCGCCGGTGTCCTTCTGCAGGTCGCGCACCGCGAGCAGGTGCCGCGCCCAGTGCGTCGGGTTGTCGACGTGCCCGAACATGATGGTCGCGGTGCTGCGCAGGCCGACGCCGTGCGCGGCGCGCATGACGCCGAGCCACTGCGCGGTGTTGAGCTTGTCCGGGCAGATGACCGCGCGCACCTCATCGTCCAGGATCTCGGCCGCCGTGCCGGGCAGGGTGGACAGGCCCGTGGCGCGCAGCTCGCTCAGGAAACGCGGCAGCGTGAGGCCCAGTGTCTGCGCGCCGTGCGTGATCTCCAGCGGGGAGAAGGCGTGCACGTGCATGTCGGGGGTGGCCTCCTTCACCGCGGCGACGATGTCGAGGTAGGTCCGGCCGGTGTAGCCGGGGTGGATGCCGCCCTGCAGGCATACCTCGGTGGCGCCGGCCGCCCAGGCCTCGCGCGCGCGCTGCGCGATCTCGCCAAGGTCCAGCGTGTAGGCCGGCCCGCGCAGGCTCCGCGCGCCGCGGCCCTTGGAGAAGGCGCAGAACCCGCAGTGGTAGAGGCAGATGTTGGTGTAGTTGATGTTGCGGTTGACCACGTACGAGACCTCGTCCCCGCAGGCCTCGCGGCGCAGCGCGTCCGCGGCGCCAAGCACCGCCTCAAGTTCCGCGCCGTGGACGGCGAACAGTCCCGCGACGGCATCCCCGGGGATGTCGTCGCCGCGTTCGGCGGCGCGCAGGATCGCCTTGAGCTGGGCCGAGATCGCACCCCGCGCGCGCCGGGGCGCGTGCATGGCGTCCGCGGGCACCGGCGAGCCAGAGCCCGCGTACCAGCCATCCGTGCGTGCGCGGCCCAGCGCATCCACCCGGTGGCGCACGGCTGCGCGCAGTGCCAGATCGACCCAGGTGTCCGGGTCTCGCGCGAAGGCGGGGATGATCGCCAGGCGCTCGATCAGCGAGCGCCCGGCGGCTTCGGTGTCCCGCGCGAGGCTCGCGAGGTGCGGCCAGGGCGCTTCCGGGTTCACGTGGTCAGGTGTCACCGGGGACACGCCGCCCCAGTCGTTCACCCCGGCGCGCACGAGCGCCTCCAGGGCATCAGGCCGCAGGTTGGGTGGCGCCTGGATGGACATGCGCGCGCCAAACAGCAGCCGCGTGGCCGCGATCGTCCACAGGTGCTCGTCGAGGGAGGGTTCGGGCGCGTTCGCCATGCGCGTGCCGGCCTTAGCGCGGAAATTCTGGATGATGATTTCCTGCAGGTGGCCGTGCGCGACGTGGGTCGCGCGCAGCGCCAGCAGTGCCTCGATCCGCTCGCGGCGGGTCTCGCCGATGCCGATGAGGAGCCCGCTGGTGAACGGCACGGCGAGTTCGCCCGCGGTGTCGAGGGTCGCCAGGCGCCGCGCCGGGACCTTGTCGGGGGAGCCGAAGTGCGGGCCACCACGCCGCGTGAGCCGGTCACTTGCGCTCTCCAGCATGATTCCCATCGACACGGCGACTTTGCGCAGCCGCGCCATGTCCTGCGCGCCCAGCAGACCGGGATTCAGGTGTGGCAGCAGGCCTGTCTGACTGAATACCTCGCGGGCGCAATGCTCCAGGTACTCAAGCGTAGTCGCGAAGCCCATCGACTCGAGCGCGCGGCGGGCGCTCGAGTACCGCAGCTCCGGCTGGTCGCCCAAGGTGAAGAGGGCTTCCTTGCAGCCGGCGGCGGCGCCCGCGCGGGCGACCGCGAGGACCTCATCGAGGGGTATGTAGGGCTGGCGCAGCGCGCGGGGCGCCTTGGCGAAGGTGCAGTAGTGGCACACATCCCGACACAACTGCGTGAGCGGGATGAAAACCTTGCGGGAATAGGTGACGATCCGGCCATGACCCTCAAGTGTCAGCCGCTCGCTCGCGCCCAGCAGCTGCGCCGGGCGCGCCTCCTCGAGCCGCAGCGCGGCGGCCACCTCGGGCGCGTGGCCGGCGGCCGCGGCGTCGATGATCTCGGACAGGCCGGGGGCTGCGCGCGTCTTCGCCATCGGGTCTCCTGGGACGTTGTGGCTATGATACGCGCGCCGGGCGGCTGATAGCGGTCCGTGGAGACAGTAGTCCCAATGGAGGGAGAACAAGATGAAGGCGGAAGTGGTGCGCGGCGTGCTCGAGTCCTATGCCCGCGCCTGGGCGACCAATGACAAGGCGCTGCTGCTGTCGGTGTTCGCCGAGGATTGTGAGTGGGCCGACCCGGTCGGCACGCCGCCCTTCAAGGGCCACGCCGGCGTATCCAAGTTCTGGGATTTCGCGCACCAGGACGCGACGCGCCTCATGACTCCCGTAGTGCACCGCATCGTCGCGTGCGCCAACGAGGGCATCCTGCAGTTCACGATGCAGGTGCGCATCCCCAAGCTCAACCAGGGCCTGGACCTCATGATCATCGACCGCTTCGTGCTCAACGAGCGGGGCAAGATCCAGCTAGCGCAGGCCTACTGGGACCCAGGTTCCATCTCCGTGCCCGAGGGCATGCGGATATTCGCCCCCAACATCGACGAGGCCTACGAGAAGCAGTAGGGCGCAGCTCTTGGGCCCCGCGCCGCCGCGCCTCGATTTCGGCCGTGACGAGCTGCCTGACCGCTCAGGGGGCCGCGGTCCCGCGCTTCCCGCATCCGCCGAGCGCCGGCTAGCGCAGGAACTCGTAGCGCGGCAGGCCGCGCGCCCGAAGCTGCGCGAGATCCGCCGCCTCGTCGACGTCGAATTCCAGTCCCGGCAGCGCGACGCTGACGGCTGTCATGCCCCGGCGGGCGGCCTCGGCCTGGTGCAGGGCGAAGCTGCCCGGGCCATAGTGGAAGCGGAAAGTCGTCGGCAGCGCGAGGCACGCCGCGTTCGTACCGGTGCCCGAGGCGTCCGGGGCGAGCGCGATGCCGGCACGCGCGGCCGTGACCAGCGCGGTGATGTCGGCGGGGCGCAGCAGTGGCAGGTCCGCGGCGATGATCGCCACGCACTTGGCGCCGCGCTGGCGCAGCGCCTCGATCGCCAGCGGCAGCGCGTCGTTCATCCGCTCGGCCGGATCGCGCAGCAAGTGCGTGCCGGCGGCGAGCTCGTCGCGTTCCGGGCTCATCACGAGCGTGCCCGCGATCTCTTCGCACGCGGCGATGCTGCCGAGCACATCGTTCAGCATGCCGCGCACGAGTCGCGCGCGCAGCGCGTCCGGGAGCAACGGCGCCAGGCGCTGCTTGCCGGCGTGGCGGGCCTTCACCGGGACCAGCGCCCAGGTGCTCACTAGTAGCGGGCTTGCGCGAGTGAGGAGGCGAAGGTGAGCACTTCGCGCGCCAGGCGCTCGCGGTCGCCCAGCCTCTTCATGAGCGTGTCTGTCACGTGCACCGGGCAGTCGAAGTCGCGGGCACTCGCCTGATCGCGCGCATCGAGCACGAAGCCATCGAGCAGCCCCGCGTAGTGCCGGGCGATGGCGGCAGGGGTGGAGGGCACGCCCAGTTCGCGCATGATCTTCGCCGTGGGGCCTTTCACCGCATCCCCACCGACGATGGGTGAGACCGCGATGACCGGCGCCCCGCGGGCGCGCAGCAGCGCCCGCATGCCCGGCACCGCGAGGATCGGGTCGATGCTCAGGTAGGGGTTGGAGGGGCAAATGACGATCGCCCGCGCCCCACCGAGAGCGGCGATGGCCCCGGGCGAGGGCTGCGCCGCGGCCGCGCCGTCGAAAGTGACGGCTGTGATGCGCGGGGCGCAGCGCAGCCGCACGAAATAGTCCTGGAAGTCGAGTTCACCCTCCGGCGTGCCCACGCGCGTGCGGATCGGGTCATCACTCATCGGGGCGATGGCGGCGTTGACGCCGAGGCGTGCGGCGAACTCGGCGATGATCGCGCTCAAGGGTTCACCGGTGGCGAGGCGCCGCGTGCGCTCCACGTGCAGCGCCACATCCTTGTCGCCCAGGCGGAACCAGGTCGGCCCGCCGAGCGAACCCAGGGCGTCCATGAACGCCCAGGTCTCATCCCGCCGGCCCCAGCCGCGCTCGGTGTTGGCAAGCCCCGCCAGCGTGTAAAGCGTGGTGTCGAGGTCCGGACAGATCCGTAAACCCAGGTGCTCGAAGTCATCGCCGCAGTTGACGATGACGCTGAGCGCCCGCGGCGCCAGCACCCGGTACAGGCCCAGCGCGAGCTTCGCGCCGCCGATGCCGCCGCAGATCGCGACCACGCCCGCGGGCATCAACGAAACAGGTCCTCGGCGAGCGGGCGGATGAGTGACCGCCCCGGGACGGCGGCGGCGGTGAAGGCGCAGCCGCGGATAAGGACGGCCGGGATCCCTTCGGCGGCCTCGCCCATGACAAGGCCCGCGGCCGCGGCGAGCGCATCGCCGATGGCGACCTCGGTCACCTCCAGCCGACGGCCGGCGCGGTCAGACTCGCCGCGCCGATTAAGCAGCGCGGGTAGGCCGGCGGCCCCGAGGGCGATGTTCACGACGCCGCGCCGCCACGGCCGCCCGAAGCTGTCGCTGATGAGGACCGCGGGCGCGCCGCCCAGGAGCGAGCCCAGCCGCGCGCGCAGCGCCGCCGCGGATGCGTCCGGGTCCGCCGGCAGCAGCAGCACCTCGTCCCCGCCGCCGCTGGCGAGGTTGGAACGATCGATCCCCGCGTTGGCCATCACGAACCCCAGGCGATGCCGCACGATGAGCACGTCCCTGCGGGCGCGCAGGACTTCCGTCGACTCGGCGAGGATGAGTTCGACGAGGCGCGCGTCCTTGCCGGTCACCGTGGCGAGTTCCTGGGCGTGGGCGCCGGGGACGACCGAGGCGAGGGCGACCAGGCGGCCTTCCGCCTTGGAGACGATCTTCTGCGCGACCACCAGCACGTCGTCCGCCCGCGCCGTGAGCCCGGCGGCTGCGAGCGCCGTCGCCAGCAACCGGGAAAGGTCCGTCCCGGGGAGCACCTCCGGGATGTCGCGCAGGCCGGTCAGGGACAGCGAAATCATCGACGCCGCGTGCGCGCGTGCGCGCGTCGAAGTCCTGCCAGAAGTCCCGTGCTCGCCGCCATGCCGTACCGCTGTGCCGGAAAAGGTGCGTGAGTCTAGCAAGGCCGCCGCCCCGAACGGACGACGAGACGCCTGCGGGCGAGGTGGCACACTGGCGGGTATCGGGGGCCTCGAGGCACGGCGATGACACAAGTTGCGATCGGACTCTACGGGCTGCAGGGCTGGTTCGGCGGCGACTTCGCTCCGGTCACGGAAGTGGTGAAGGTCGCCGACCAGGCGGGCATCGATCTCGTCAGCATCACCGACCATGTTGTCATGGGCGAGAACACCCACGAGTACCCCTATGGCCCATTCCCGGCGCCGCTGGATTTCCCCTGGTTCGAGCCGCTCACCGTGCTCGCGGTCCTGGCCGGCGTCACCCGGCGCATCCGCCTGTCCACGAGTGTCGTCATCGCGCCACTGCGCCCGGCGGTGCTCCTGGCCAAGCAACTGGCCACGCTCGATGTCATGTCGCGCGGGCGCGTCTCGATCGGTCTTGGCGTGGGCTGGCAGAAGGAGGAGTACATCGCCGCAGGCGTGCCCTGGGAGGGCCGTTACAGGCGCTTCGTCGAGCAGCTGCAGGTCTGCAAGCTGCTGTGGAGCCAGGCCCCGGCCGCCTTCCACGGCGCGACCGTGGACTTCCAGAAGATCCACGCCTTCCCGCGCCCGGTGCAGAAGGGTGGCATCCCGATCTGGCTGGGGCTATCCCCGAGTGACCGCAACATCGAACGCATGGCCGAGCATGGCGACGGCTGGATCCCGATGGAGCAGAACCCGGACAAGCTCGCGCCATTGATCGCGCGCATCCGTGGCGCGGTCGCCGCCCGCGGGCGCGACCCAGCGGCCTTCACGGTGCGCGTGGTGCCGCGCTTCGCGTTCGGCGCCGGCGGCGCGCCGGATTTGGAGGCGACGCTCGCCGGGGTGCCGGCCCTCATCGCGGCCGGGGCGGACATGGTCGAGTTGTTCCCGGGCACGTTCTGTCGCGGACCGGCTGACTTCGAGGCCTTCTGCGCCCGGATCCTTAAGATCAAAGCTCTGTGAGGAAGGACAGCAGCGCGGCGTTCACCGCCGCGGGTTTCTCCTGCTGCACGAAGTGTCCCGCGCCGGGCACGAGCACCACATCGCGCAGTCGCGGCACGCGCTCGCGCATGCTGTCGATGGCGTGCGACGGGATCATCCGCAGCACCACATCCTCGGCCCCGGCGATGAACAGCGCCGGCTGCGTGATCTGGCTCGTCGCATAGCGCGCCCCGAGTTCCCAGTTGCGGTTGGCGTTGCGATAGGAGTTCAGGCCGCCGATGAAGCTCGTTTCGGGCGTGTCACGCGTGTACTCGCGCAGCATGTAGTGGAACTCGGCCTCGGACAGCCAGCTCCACGGCAGGGGCGGGGCCGGCGCCAGCACATCCAGGTAACCGGTGCCCTTGGCGGGGAACTTCGACCAGTCCAGCAGGTGGCCCTCGGCGCTCAGGGCGTGCAGCAGTCGCAACAGGAACTCGCGCGGCTGGGCACCGAGCTCGCGCTCAGGTGGACCCACGCTCTGGAAGTAATCCATGTGGAAGAAGTGCTGTCTCGCGATCGCGGCGAAGGCCTCCGAGGGACGCACGCCGGGGACCGCGAAGGCGCCCATGCGCTCGGCCGCGGTGGGGATCACGCGCTGACCCGCGCCACCCCGGCCGGCGAGGTCGAAGTCATAGGGGCAGCTCATGATCACGACCGCGGCCACGCGGCTCGGGTGCCGCACGGCGAGGTTGCACACCTGCTGCGCGCCGAAGTCATGGCCCACGAACACCGCGCGCTCCTCCCCGAGCGCATCCAGTACCTCGAGCATGTCGCGCATCACCTGCTCCGCGTCATAGAGGCCAGGATCGACGGGACGGTCGCTTTCCCCATAGCCGCGCTGGTCCGGGGCGATGCCGCGCCAGCCGGCGGCCGCCACGGCTGGGAGCTGATGGCGGAAGCTGTACCAGAGTCCGGGGAAGCCGTGGCAGAAGAGCACCGGCGGCCCGCTGCCGGCCTCGGCGACGTGCAGGGTGAGGCCGTTGGCCCGGAGGCGTCGGTGGGTGATGGCGCTCATGTACCCTTATGATGCGCAACCTCAAGCGGAGTCGCCATGCCATCGAGCGAATCACCCGTCATCGCCCTGTGCTGGGGGACCGTGATCGGGACCCCGCTCGAGACGCTGATCGCCGCGGCGGCGCGCCACCAGATCGGCGCCATCACGCTCACCTCGCCGATGTACGAGGCCAGCCGGCGTGCGGGGCATAGCGCCGCGGGCCTGCGCCAGATGCTCGCCGACCACGGCCTTGTCGTGCATGCCATCGATCCTCTGATCAGCGCGCTGCCCGGCACGCCTGCGCCGGCGGACGTGCCGCCGCCGAACCGCTCCTACTTCGAGATCACCGAGGACGACTGCTACCGGGCCGCGGACGAGCTCCACGCGCAGACCATCAACCTCGCGCACTTCGGCGGAGGCTCGGTGAGCGAGGCGCGGTTCATCGACTGCCTGGGCCCCCTCGCCGCTCGCGCGCGCAGCCACGGGGTCATGCTCACCCTGGAATTCCTGCCAGAGAGCTCGATCCCGGATCTGGCCACCGCGCAGCGGATCGTCACGGCCATCGGCGCCGCGAATCTCGGGCTGATGTTCGACACCTGGCACTTCGCCCGCACGGGGGGGACGCTTGCGCAGCTGGCAGCGGTTCCGAAGGGGCTGATCACAGGGTTGCAGATCAGCGACCGCGTCCCGCCAGCTCCGGGCACCGTCTATACGCCGATGGGCGGGCGCCTGCTGCCCGGGGAGGGGGAATTGCCGCTGGTCCCCTGGCTGAAGGTCATCCTCGGGCGCGACCCCGGGCTTACCGTCGGGGTCGAGGTATTCAGCGACGAATTGGCGGCTCTGACCCCTGAAAACGCCGCCGGCAGGGTGGCCACCACCACCCGGAAGGTGCTCGCCGGGTTGGCCCGGGGCGAGCCCTCGCCAACTCCTTGATCGTAAGGGCCGCGGCTGGTTCCCTGACGTTGCGGTGGCGGGGCCGTTTCAGTATGCTTCGCGCCCCTTTTTGACCAAAAGGGGCACGGGTCGCAGTACCGCGGTTCGCGCTTAACTCCTTGCCACACCGGGACAGCCTTAAATCCGGGTGGCGTTAACCCAAAGGGAGCACTCATGAGGCATTACGAAATCGTTTTCCTTGTACATCCTGATCAGAGCGAGCAGGTGCCCGCCATGATCGAGCGCTATAAAGGAATGATCAGCGCTGGTGGCGGCCAGGTGCATCGCCTGGAGGACTGGGGCCGGCGCCAGCTCGCCTACCCGCTCGCCAAGGTGCACAAGGCGCACTACGTGTTGATGAACGTCGAGACCGACCAGAAGACCCTCGCGGAGCTCACCGGCGCGTTCCGGTTCAGCGACGCGGTGCTGCGTCACCTGGTCGTCAACATGGATGAGGCCGTGACCGAGCCTTCGCCGATGGCCCGCGCCGCGGAGGAGGAAGGTGACGGCGCCCCGCGTCGGCGCGAGCGTTCGCGCGATGACTCGGCCCCCGCATCCGACGACGACGACACCTCAGTGGGTGAGGGCGCCTGAGGCGCTCCACTTAAGGAAGCAAGATCATGGCGATGAGAGATTCACGTGGCGGCAGTGGTGGCGGCGGCGGTAGCGGCGGCGGCGGCGGCGGCGGCGGTGGCAGCCGCTTCTCGCGTCGCAAGAAGTTCTGTCGCTTCACCGCGGAGAACGTCAAGCAGATCGACTACAAGGACTTGGCGATCCTCAAGGGCTACGTCACCGAGACGGGCAAGATCGTCCCGAGCCGCATCACCGGCACGAAGTCCTTCTATCAGCGTCAGCTCGCGGTGGCGATCAAGCGTTCGCGGTTCCTCGCGTTGCTGCCGTACACCGACCAGCATTGAGGGTTATCGAGATGGAAGTCATTCTTCTCACGAAAGTCGCGAACCTCGGCAACATCGGGGATCGCGTGAAGGTGCGCTCCGGCTACGGACGCAACTTCCTCCTGCCCGAGGGCAAGGCGACCCTCGCCACCGCGGACAACGTGGCGCGCTTCGAGGCCCGTCGCACCGAGCTCGAGCGCGCGGCTCACGAGCATTTCGCCAGCGCGGAACAGCGCGCCGAGGCGCTCAAGGAGTTCAAGCTCACGATCCACGCCAAGGCCGGCACCGAGGGCAAGCTCTTCGGTTCGATCGGCACCAGCGACATCGCCGAGGCGGCCACGCGCGATGGCCAGAAGATCGAGCGCAGCGAAGTGCGCCTGCCTGATGGCCCGCTGCGCGTGGTGGGTGAGCACGTGGTCAGCGTGCACCTGCACGCCGACGTGAACGTGCCACTGCACGTGAACATCATCGCCGAAGAATAAGCGTCCCCAGGGCACGCAAGCCGGTGGCGGGTAACTCCAGGACGCGCGGGGGCTCAGGCTCAGGCGCGCTCTTGGACGCCCCGGTTCCCCCGCACTCGGTCGAGGCCGAGCAGGCCGTCCTGGGCGGCCTGCTCCTCGATTCCGCCGCCTGGGACAACGTCGCCGACGCGGTGGTCGCCCAGGATTTCTACCGCCCCGATCACGCGCTGATCTTCACCGCCATTGGCGAGCTCGCGGGCGAGGCCAAGCCGTGCGACGTCGTCACTGTTTCCCAATATCTGGAGCGCAGCGGCAAGCTCGAAGGCGCTGGCGGCCTCGCGTACCTCAGTTCCATCGCGCGC
The DNA here is from genome assembly GCA_025360865.1 of Pseudomonadota bacterium. Classification (GTDB taxonomy): domain Bacteria; phylum Pseudomonadota; class Gammaproteobacteria; order Steroidobacterales; family Steroidobacteraceae; genus 13-2-20CM-66-19. The sequence goes on from JANYBG010000222.1 coordinate 14,531, forward strand.
GATACCCCGACCGCGGCCAACGTGCG